>CAZGBP010000003.1:28933-89357 GCA_964524035.1 uncultured Bifidobacteriaceae bacterium | reverse complement strand
CTTACATCTTGGTTCTTGGTTCTTGGTTCATGGCTCCCCAATGTCCCTTCCTAAAAATCCAATCCCATCGAAAAATACCAAATCGGTTTTTTGCGCGCACCACTGTCAATGCCCTGTGCACAATCTACTCTGAGGAAATAACCAAGAATCGTAGTGCGTGCGCCTCCGCCATAACCAACCACTACCGGTTCACGGAAATAATTGACATGCACCGTAACGGGGCCTTGCGTAATGTCGAGGGTATTAAATGGATTGTCTTCATCATAGGGTGAAATACCCTGCCAGGCAGTGCCGGCATCTGCAAAAGCTACCAGTTGGAAGTTACGCACCAACTCAGACCGGATTGTTGAATTGATGAAGAAAGAAAACACCGGGAACCGGAGTTCCGTATTTACGAGAGCGAATGAATTGCCGTTCCTCACATTTTGCTGAAAGCCACGCACATTCACTGCCAGTGTTTGAAAGGCATATCCGGCATTTCTGTCTACCGGCGTTTCTGTGCTGAACTTCGGATCGAACCAGTTATCCATACCTCCCATGTAATAAACGACCTTCTGATCGCCCCATGAGGTAGCACCATTAAACCGGGTAGCCCATATGAAATTGCGGGAGATCTTTTTATAATAGCGGAAATCAAATCCTGTGGCAAACAGGTACGTGTTTTTTTGATCAATCTGCCGTTGTGCATCTATATAAAATTTGTAGCGGAGGCCGTCATAAATATTCGTTTGAATTTTTAACGTATTGTCAAACACATATTCAAGCCGCACCACTCCCCAGTGTTGTGTTGATTCCGCAAGCCCAAGACTGAAACTGTCTGTTGCCAGGTAGTTGATACGTTCATTCCGGTATGCAGTACTTAACCGAAGGCTTCTGTTAAAATCAATGGGGTAGCGGAGCGTAACATCGGCCAGGTACGTTCGTTGTTTGGCATTCACGGGCAGGTACCATAATGGATTGGCATCGTATGCCACGGTTTTCGAACGTCGGTAAACGGTGTACCGTTTGTCCAGGCGATGTTTCAGGTCTTCAAACATCAGGTAGTATTCAGTTCCATCAAATGAGGTAGGGAAGCGAAAACCACCGGTAATGCGGTAGTCTTCCATCAGGTCAGAAATACCCACCCGCAGCAATGCACCCAGGTTAGGATTATCGAATTGCCCCCCATTGCCGGCAAAAGGCTGATAACGCGTAATTATCAGGCTGTTGTCAAGTTGGGTAACTACCTGGCTGGTTGAAAATTTTACATTATACGGCAGTATTTTCGAATAGCGGAAAGCCGGTTCTTTCCTGGTCGGAGCGGCAATTATGGAATCAACAATTGACTTAACGGGTGCCACTGAAAACTCACTCTGGAAATAATATTGGTTTGCAGGTGTCTGCGTCACCGTATCTGCTTTGATGGTATCCAGTTTCAATAAATCGTCAAACAATTTTTTGGATCCCTTTTGTAACAGAGAATCGGCGAGCGTGGTGTCTTTCTTTATCACTGCCTCTTCAAACTTTTTGATCTGTACCACATTCGCCGGTATCATCCCGGATGGGGTAAACCTGCGCAGTTGTTGATTCGCAAACTGCGTATTGGTCAGCGTAGGCAACATTGCCCTGTCAATTTCTTTAGGAATTTTTACAAGTGAGAATTCATATTTTCCATTGTTTTTAATAACCTGCGCCATCTTACCTGCCCGCATAGCCGCATCCTGTTCAAGTATACTTTTTGGATAATTGGTTTGTGGAAACGACACGACAGTGTCCCGGTAAACCGGTACCTGTGCCGTAGAATCAAGCACTAATTTTGAAACCCTGATGACGGAATCAATATTATAGGCAGGATTAATTACGGTAGAGTCTTTAAAGTAATAGTAAATGTCATTGTGGTCAAACAGGCTGTCAATGTAAGCGATATACCGGTTCATGATGCCGTTCTCATCACTCAGGTAAGAAAAATAGTCAGTATTGAATAAGGACGGATTTGTTTCGTTTGATGCGGGTGTATGGTTGATGCGTAAGAGTTCTTTTGATTTCTTTTTGGTATTGTAAAAAAACAAATCATAATTTTTAATGGCCCGTGTGGTATCCATGAAGCGGGTACGTAAGGTATCATCCTGGCGGTTGGAGGAAAATACGATACCCTGCCTGTTAGGTAGTTTTATGAATCTCGGATTCAGGTCGTCATAAAAATCATTGGTTATCTGTTCAAATTTCGAAGAACGGATATTCAGCGTAAAGATGTCAGATTGCCCTCGGTTGATGGCCGATAACACCAACGTGTTGGCATCGCTGTAACTGATCGACAATACTTTTTGAAAATTAACGATGTATCTTTTTTCTTTTTTCTTTTCTTCGAGGTCATAGGTAATCAGGCCAACCTTACCTCTTTTTTCATATACCAGGGAAAGTTTTTTTCCGGCCGGATCAAATGCCAGCACCGGTTGTGTATAGTCTATCGGTTGTGAAATACTTTTAAAACCACCTTTAAAGAGTGTTTTGGTCTTCTCTGTTTTGAGGTCCTTCAGGCAGACTTTATATTTTCCCAGATCATTGCGTACGAATGCAATATTCGAGGCATCACTGCTAACATGCAATTGGTTGTAAACAAAGTTGCGCCTTTCTTTCTTCCTGATCACTTCATTTTCACCAGGCAACTCTTTACCGGCACTTTCCTGTTGATAGAGGTTTTCGTAATAGGCATAAAACTCTGCCAGGAAGTCTTTGGTGGATTTACCCAGCACAAAGCTAAAGCCACTCTCCATACTCCTGTTAATGCGCGTTAAATAAAGCAGGTTGGGAATGGTAGCATCGCCATACTTTTCTGCAATATAGTGCCATAGGGCATGCCCGGCAAACCTGGCATCCAAACCGGTGAGTTTGTTCATCTTCTTATACCGTTCGCTCAGGATACCATCCCGCAACCGGTTATCGAGGTCAGTGCTCCAGGTCTGGCCGATGTAGGATGTCAAGCCTTCTTTAAACCAGGGCGGTAACTTCAGCAAAACCGCATTTTGCACTACTTCCTGAATGTTGCCGCCAAACATCATGTTTTGAAGAAAGATACTGGCAATCCCTTCCCTGATTTGCTTCTGTAGGTTCTGATGATTCCCATCGAAATAGACAAACATTTTGTTACCGATAATTTTAGTGGTGCCACCGGTGTTATTGAGGTCCACACCATAACCGATATTCGATTGCTTCAGGTCTGATAGATTATTGTAGACCAGTATATCAACCGGATCATTCAGCTTGTATTCCATCTGGTTTTCGATGCTTACCAGTTCTTTCTCCGCATCCAGTATGGTGAACTTTCCCACATCCTGACCGCCCAGGTAGAAATAAACCATAAAATGCTCTGTCTGGTAATAAGACCAGCTGAAGTCTTTATACTGCACGCGGTTTTGGCCAAACTCGTTATCTGTAGTCTGTGCCTGAACCGCCATTGCCGTCCAAACCATTATTACGGTTAGTACATACCTGATAATAACCTTCACCACTGCTTCTTTTTCTTTCTTTGCTGTTAAAATTAAAACAGGAACCGGTTTTCAGTAAAATTGTTTCGACGAAGGATATTCTTAAACAGATATCTCTTCTCTTGTTTTTTTCAATAAAGCATACATTTACTTTTGCCGGTCCGGGATATTCAGACGTTCAAATTAAACAATTTAACTGAAAACGATGATTCACGTACAGCATTTTGTCTTTAATGATTTTTTAGAGAATACGTACCTCCTTTGGGACGAAACAGGAGATTGTATCATAATAGATCCGGGATGTTATGCTGCTGAGGAACGTCAGGCAATGTTGCAGTTTATTGAAGGCAATGACCTGAAGGTTGTTTTGTTATTGAATACCCATTGCCATATTGATCATGTACTGGGCAATAAATGGGTAATGGAAACTTTTAACGTGCCATTCTGGACGCATAAAAAGGAGGTTGTTGTTTTAGATACACTTGTAAATGTTGGCAAGATGTATGGTTTTTTTGTGGAACCCTCTCCGGCGCCGGGCAGATTTTTAGAGGAGGGTGATGAAGTGACTTTTGGGAAGGCAAAGCTTTCGGTTTTGTTTACACCAGGACATTCACCCGGCAGCATTTCATTCTTTGCAGCAGATGAGCAATTCGTAATTGGAGGTGATGTATTGTTTCAATCAAGTATCGGGAGAACAGACCTGCCCGGAGGAAGCTACCGGTTGCTGATGGAAAGTATCATGCAAAAGTTGATGGTGCTGCCTGACGAAGTGGTGGTATACAGCGGGCACGGGCCATCTACTACGATTGGTATTGAAAGAAGGAACAACCCTTTTATCCTTGAATATATGGCGGAATTAGAAAAATAAGGTACTGAAGGCTGATACAAACTAAAGCACCATCTCTACTTCCTTAAACCCGAAAACTTCCTGTTCGCCTCCTGTTTGCAAGATCAGTTTTCCTTCAGCGGTTAGTCCGACAATTTTTGCATTAAATCGTATGCCTTTGGAGCGGTAAACACTTTCTTCCAAAACACGGTATAGCAATTTCATATAGTCTTTTTGCAGTTCTTCAATATGCCCGCTTTTCAACTGCAGGTAGCGGTATTCCGTTTTTTCACAAAGCACATCCTGAACCTTGTTCATATCCAGTTCTTTACCAGCCACAATCCGCATAGAAGTGGCATTATTGAGATGCTTTGGAAATTGTATTTGATTCACATTCAAGCCAATACCGGCAACCGAATGCAGCAGTTGATTTCCCTTGACTGAATTTTCAATCAAAATACCGGCTACTTTCTTGTCATTTAGAATGATATCATTCGGCCATTTGATCCGGACATCATCGGAATAGGTCAGCTCACGTACTGTTTCAGCCACAGCCAGAGAAATTGCCTGGTTCAGAAAAAACTGACGCTTCGGCAATAGAAAAACAGGTTTTAGTATAATACTCACTAAAAGGTTCTGTCCATGCTCACTGTCCCATTTGCTTCCTCCATATCCCTTTCCGCCGGTTTGATGTGCTGCCCGAATGAGTGTGCCTTCTATTACCGGGTCATTAGCCAGTAAATGCTGAGCATATTCATTGGTGGATGGCAGTGAATCAAATTCATGTACTACTTTGCCGGTGAAGATGGTTGCTGACACCTGGTATTGATGATATTTATTTATTTTCGCAAAAAAATTTGTCTATCAAAGCGCTCAAAGTAAAGAAAAAAGCATCTATCAGGAAAAAGGCCGATCCGGTTGATGCCGCAAATAAGCCGGTTGTAAAGAAAAAAGCAACAGGCAAAAAGAAGATTCCGAATTCAATTGTTGCAGTAATAATCAAGGGTATTCAGGAAAAAAAAGGTGAAAATATCATCAGCATTGACCTGCGAAAAATTCAGGATGCTGTCTGCGACTATTTCATCGTTTGTGATGCGCCATCTACCACACAGGTGAAGGCTATAGCCGATAATATAATGCGCTTAACAGAAGAAGAGCTGGGAGAAAAGCCCTGGCACCATGAAGGAACACAGCGGGCGGAATGGGTTTTGCTGGACTATGTTGATACGGTGGTTCACATCTTCCTCACCCCACAGCGCAAATTCTACCAGTTGGAGGAATTGTGGTGCGATGGCGTTATTGAGGAACATAATGCCTAAATTTGTGTTCTATAAAACATTTTAAGGCAAAATCACTTCACCGGAAAAGTCATTTCCTATTCAGAACAGAATGACCCACCTGCAGATTCAGGAAATAATGGTTTCAAAATCAGTGCAATTACAATAGTTGGATTGATAATTGGTTAATTAAGCCGGATTAAAATTTTGCGCAACACCGTACGTCAACTAATGCAGTATCAAAACAAAGAGAGGAATGGAAGATAATAACCAGGAAAAAAGAAAAATACCGAATCTGGTGCCATCAAAGGGACCCAAATTCAATATCTATTGGGTCTATGGAATAATTGCAGTAATACTGATTGGCCTCCAGTTTTTCCCATTTACCAAGGCTTCCAAACTAGTGAGCTTTGAACAGGTCAACCAGGATATGCTGCAGTCAGAAGATGTACAGAAATTGGTAGTAGTAAATAAAGAGTATGTCGAAGTATTTATAAAGCCTGACCGGCTTCAACTGGAAAAGTATAAAGA
The DNA here is from genome assembly GCA_964524035.1 of uncultured Bifidobacteriaceae bacterium. Classification (GTDB taxonomy): domain Bacteria; phylum Bacteroidota; class Bacteroidia; order Chitinophagales; family UBA10324; genus JACCZZ01. Next base: position 83,259 of record CAZGBP010000003.1, on the reverse strand, counting down.
AGTAGCCACTACGAACTTCAATACGGTAAATCCCGGCCCACATTACAGATTTAAGATATTAAGTGTTGATGATTTCACCCGTAAACTGGGCGAAGCGGAAACGGCTATTAAAGCGGTGAATCCTGCATATCAACCCATCGAAGTATATCCTGAAAACAGAACAGATTGGTTCAATGCTTTCGGCTGGCTTTTACCGATTCTGCTCCTGGTAGCCATCTGGCTATTCATAATGCGTCGAATGACCGGTGGCGTTGGCGGCCCTGGTGGTCAGATTTTCAATTTTGGCAAATCCAAAGCCACACTTTTTGACAAAGGAACCAAAGTGAACATCACTTTTGCTGATGTTGCCGGGCTGGATGAAGCCAAAACAGAGGTAATGGAGATCGTCGACTTCCTTAAGAATCCTAAAAAATATACCTCGCTGGGAGGCAAAATTCCGAAAGGTGCCTTACTCATAGGCCCTCCCGGCACCGGCAAAACCTTAATTGCAAAAGCCGTTGCCGGCGAAGCGCAAGTGCCATTCTTCTCGATCTCCGGATCTGATTTTGTAGAATTATTTGTGGGAATCGGGGCATCCCGTGTGCGCGACCTGTTTAAGCAAGCCCGTGAGAAAGCACCTTGTATCATTTTTATTGATGAGATTGATGCCATTGGCCGCGCAAGAGGCAGGAATGTAATTCAAGGGGGCAATGATGAGAGAGAAAATACTTTGAACCAGCTTCTTGTGGAGATGGATGGTTTTGGTACGGATTCAGGTGTTATCATCCTGGCTGCTACCAACCGGCCGGATGTGCTGGACACCGCATTGCTGCGCCCCGGACGTTTCGACAGGCAAATTTCCATCGACAAACCCGACCTTGTTGGCAGGGAACAGATATTTAAAGTGCATTCAAAAAGTATCAAGGTGCAGAAAGACCTGGATATGAAAAAGCTGGCCGCGCAGACCCCTGGTTTTGCAGGCGCCGATATTGCGAATGTATGCAATGAGGCGGCTTTGATTGCCGCAAGAAAAGGAAAGAAAGAAGTGGATATGAGCGATTTTCAGGATGCCATTGACCGGGTAATTGGCGGGTTGGAAAAAAAGAATAAGATTATTTCGGAAGATGAAAAGAAAATTGTGGCCTATCATGAAGCCGGTCATGCCATCTGCGGTTGGTTTCTCGAGCATGCCGATCCGCTGGTAAAGGTTTCAATTATTCCGCGTGGTGTGGCTGCACTTGGTTATGCGCAGTATATGCCTAAAGAACAATTTCTTTACACAACAGAGCAACTCTTTGACAGTATCTGTATGACATTGGGAGGACGTGTGGCGGAAGACCTCATTTTTGGAAAAATCTCCACCGGCGCACAGAATGACCTGGAACGCATCACGAAACTGAGTTATGCCATGGTCACCATTTATGGCATGAATGATAAAATTGGTAACCTGTCCTATTACGATCCGCAGAATGAATATGGATTTCAAAAACCATATTCGGATGAAACGGCTAAAATGATCGACGAAGAAGTGAGGGCACTGGTTGACAGAGCCTACGTTCATACTAAAAACCTGCTCACTGAAAAACGTCATGAACTGGAAGTACTGGCAGTGGAATTGCTCAAGAAGGAGATCCTGTTTCAACAAGACCTGGAAAGGTTAATAGGAAAGCGGCCGTTTGAAGTGAAGCATGCTCCTGAGCTGGAAACACCTGCCGTGGAAGAGGATCCGGAAGTTGCTGCTGCCATCATGAATGAAAAGAAGGAAGAGGTGGTCGTTGAAAATACCGGGAATATTCAGCCAAGGATTGCATAAAACGCAGGCATGGAACCAACGTCCAAAGAACGTATTCTCAAAAACATAAGGAGAGGATTGATACAGGCAACCGATCAGCCGTTCCCCAATCTGGAAACGGCGGCTTCCGTTTATCCTGCTGCCGGCGATACGCTGGATGTTCTTTTCGCTGAAAAGTTTACGGCCATACAAGGGAACTTTATTTACTGTGAGGATGAAAAAGCCTTTATCGACAACCTGAGTACCCTTGCCGATGATAAAAAATGGAACACAATTTTTGCCTGGGAGTTTTTCTTACAGGATTTGTTCCAGCAGAAAGGGTTCAAAAAACTTAGAGTAGGAAACAACCTCGACAAGGCAGATGCCGGCATCTCGCTGTGCGAATGCCTGGTAGCAAGAACCGGCAGTATACTGCTGAGCTCCCGTCAGCTATCAGGAAGAAGTATTCCCATCTTTCCGCCCATACACCTTGTACTGGCATACAATACACAACTGATCTATGATCTTAAGGAAGCTATTCAGTTTGTGACAGATAAATACAACGGCAATACGCCCTCGATGATTTCTATTGCTACCGGCCCAAGCAGGACGGCCGACATCGAAAAAACACTCGTGCTGGGTGCACATGGTCCTAAAGAAGTTTATGTATTTTTCGTCGACCAGCCCGGTGACTGATGACTACCATACCGAATCTGAGTGGCACTGTTTATTTCGCCTCCGATTTACATCTTGGAATTCCTGATTATGCCGCATCGCTGGAGCGGGAAAAAAGATTTGTGCGCTGGCTTGATCAGGTTCAGGCAGATGCGTCAGCCATCTTTATCGTGGGTGATCTTTTTGATTTTTGGTTTGAATACCGCCAGGTGGTTCCCAGGGGATTTGTAAGGGTGTTGGGGAAATTAGCCGATTTGCGTGACAAAGGCATACCCATTTATTTTTTTACAGGCAACCATGATCAATGGATGAAAGATTATTTTCAGCATGAACTGAATATACCTGTTTTTCATGAGCCGCAGCGCGTAAATATCGGAGGTAAAAATTTTCTGGTGGCACACGGCGATGGGCTCGGGCCTGGAGATCACGGATATAAGTTTTTGAAAGCGCTTTTCCGTGGCAGGGTTAGCCGGTGGTTATTTGGTGTCCTGCATCCGGATATTGGAGTTTGGCTGGGTAAAAGGTGGTCAAGGAACAACCGACTGATCAATGGCAACGACCAGGCCGAATTTATGGGCGAAGAGAAAGAGTGGCTGATACAATTCGCGCGTTCCGTGCTAAAAACGGAACCTGTTGATTATTTCATCTTTGGACACCGTCATATCGTACTTGAGTATCAGCTCACAACAAACAGTAAGTATATCAATCTTGGTGACTGGATCACGTTTAACAGTTATGCAGTATTCGATGGTAATGATCTGTCCCTGCAACGTTTTTCGGATTAAAACCGATCAACTGTTCAATTATTAATTAAACTCAGGATCATCATCAGGATCAGAAAAGCATTCCAGTTGATCAGGTGTGTGTTTGTACGCATTAGTTCCGTTTCACGATGCCATACATTCTGGGCAATAGCCTGCTGTTGCAGGGTTTTATGGCAGATGAATGCGATCAGAAGGCTAATAAATGGAAACAGGCCTTTCAACAGCAGGCCACAAAAAGTGCCACAAGACAGTATGGCATCCAGGTAGGCATAGTGGTGAAATAGCTTACCGTAAACGACCAGGCACCAAAAAACCACACTCGGAAAAGTGATCAGAAAACCGAACACCATCCATGACCGGGGATTAATCTTATTTGCTATGTAATTCATATGAACTCAAATCAATTAGAATGCTACATTCCGATTTTTTTTTCTGATTACCATTTTTTTATTGCTCAGGCGGGATTTTTAGCTGCCTAAACAGGAAAATAACCAGTTCGCCTGATAATAATATTTTTTAATGCACTGACCGGCTCCCGGTGAAGGGATTGTCAGCACAAGGCGCATGTTGTCTTTTTATCTTTTTTGTGGCCGGTTGCAAATAGCCAACGTTTAAAAGGAGATCAAAATTATACGACAGAATTGGTTTAATCTGTGTTTTATTTATTTCAATCAAGCGGTGCTGTTGATATAATCAAATGCTAACCTCTTCTTAGCGCCGGAATTGTGCTAACTTTGCCTTCTAATTTTCACCGTTTAAATGCATCCAGCTGCATAATGAGTGATCCAGTTAAACACGAATGCGGCATTGCGGTAATTCGTCTGTTAAGACCTCTTGGCTACTACCGCGAAAAGTATGGCACGGCGCTATATGGGCTGAATAAGTTGTACCTGCTTATGGAAAAGCAGCACAACCGTGGGCAGGATGGAGCCGGAGTAGGTGCCATTAAACTGAATGCCCACCAGGGGCAACGGTTCATGAGCCGGTACCGTTCTAACTCACCGCAGGCAATAGCAGAGATTTTTCAGAAGATACATCAGAATATTGATAAGCTCACCCGGATGAACCCGGCGCTTATTGAAGACACGGAATGGCTGCGAAAGAATGTGAGTTTTGTTGCTGAAATGATGCTCGGACATCTCCGATATGGTACCTATGGCCGCAATGAAATCGACAGTTGTCATCCTTTCATCAATAACCACCACTCCTCAACGCGCTCACTGATCGTGGCGGGCAACTTTAACCTCACCAATATCGATGACCTTGGCTGGAAGAAAGACGGAAGTCGCCCGGATACCGCTGTCGTGCTGGATCGTGTTACCTGGCATTTGGAAAACGAACTCAACCGGGTAGCTACAGAATTACAGGAAGACCAGGTTAGCAAGGAGAATTTCAGAAACCGGCTGCGGGATGGTATCGATTTCAGGCAGGTGTTGAGCAACGCAGTAAAAGAATTTGATGGCGGATATGTATTGGCGGGATTATCAGGCGCGGGCTATGCTTTTGCACTGCGCGATCCATCAGGCATAAGACCGGCGTACTATTATAAGAGTGATGAAATTTTGGTGGTGGCCAGTGAACGTCCGGCTATACAAACTACCTTCAATCTAAACGGAGATGAGATACAGGAATTGAAACCCGGCCATGCGATTATAGCAGACCGGCTTGGCATCGTAGGAGAGTATCAATGTGCGGAGCCAAAGAAGAAGATGTCTTGCAGTTTTGAACGTATTTATTTTTCACGCGGCAGCGATAAGGACATTTACCAGGAACGCAAAAAACTCGGGCACCTGCTTGCAACACCCGTATTGCAGGCAATTGACTATGATCTGAAACACACCGTATTTTCTTTTATTCCCAACACTGCCGAAGTGGCTTTTTATGGCCTGATGAAGGGATTGGAGGATCACCTGAAGCAATACAAGTTTGAACGCATTCGTAAGAACGATCTCACCGAAATGGAGCTGCAGGATTTGCTGTCATTGAGGCAACGCGTGGAGAAAATAGCCATCAAGGATGTTAAAATGCGCACGTTCATTACCCAGGACTCTCAAAGAAATGAACTGGTTGGGCACGTTTACGATATAACTTATGGAAGTATTGTTCCCGGCGAAGATACCATTGTGGTTATCGATGATTCTATAGTCAGGGGTACCACACTCAAGAAGAGCATCATCCGCATGCTGGACCGCTTGGGCCCCAAGAAGATCGTGATCGTTTCCTCGGCGCCACAAATTCGTTATCCGGATTGTTATGGCATCGACATGAGCAAGATGAAGGACTTCATCGCTTTCCGTGCCCTGGTTTCATTACTGAAAAAACAGGGCAGGGAAAACCTGCTCGATGAAGTATATGAAAAATGCAAATGGCAGATGCAGCAGCCACAACAGGAAATGGTGAATGAAGTAAAATCGCTTTATGATTTGTATAGCGATGAGGAAATATCAGATGAAATAAGTCTGCTGGTGAAAGATGACAGTGTGAAAGCCGAAGTGCAAATTATTTTTCAAAGAATTGATGACCTGCATAAAGCTTGCCCGGAACATTTGGGAGACTGGTATTTTTCCGGCAACTACCCAACAGCCGGTGGAAATAAAGTGGTGAACCGGGCCTTTATTAATTATATGGAAGGGAAGGATGTCAGAGCGTATTCATAGTCGACTGTAGTTGGTCGTAAGCTACCTCTTGTAAGTATTTTGCACGCTCCATAAGCCCTAAATCTAAGGTCTGTCAATTTTACAAAGCTTATTGTAAATTGAATGGTCCTGATTCCTGGTTCCTGGTTATTGATTCCTGATTCCTGATTCCTGGTTCCAGATTCCTGGTTCCAGATTCCTGTATCTTAAGTCTTTCGTCTTTCGTCCCCCTAACCTCTTCTCCCAAACACTTCCGCCATCATACACCGGGCGCTGCCTCCGCCAATTTTCTCAATAGTGCCGAGTGGAGCATGAAGGAGTGCGCCATCTTTTTCAAGTTGTTTCATTTGCCCGGCAGTTAAAGAATGAAAAGCCTGATCACTCATTACCCAGAAATTCGATCCATCCCTGTTTTTTAACAGTAACATATTACCGGCAAATTGAAGCAGTTGCTGATAGGTGATGTCCACTACTTCCTGGTTTGTCTTTATCTTTTGTAAGACCTGCACACGTTCTCCTTCATCTTGAATCACCTCACTACACACTACTGCTGTTTTTTCCCCAATTGACATCAGGACATTTGTATGATAGATTTCAACCCCCCGGTGATCGGCGGCCTTAAAAGGAACCAGTTCATAGCGGAGCGTAGCGGCAAACTGTCGTAATGGAATGATATGGGTGCGTGATGAATGATTGGCATAGGCAATTTTATTTGCGCGGTCCAGTACAAGGCTTCCGGTACCTTCCAGGAATTGATGCTGTTTTTCATAGACTGAAAAATCAATCTCCGTATTAAGTTGAAAGAGTTGCTTCAAAAGGTGTATCCAGCCGGATCTGCGTTCCATTCGCCTGTTTTGTGCAAGCATGGGATACAAAATAACGGTGTCTTCATGGAAGGAAATCCAGTTGTTTGGAAAGAGGGAATCAGGAGTGGCAGGCATTCCGGGATCTTGCAAGACAATTACATAAATTTTATGCTGACGAAGCAGTCGAACGAAATTGTCAAATTCAATGATTGCGTTGGTGTGATAATCGTGTTGACCGAACTCTACCGGTGCATGTTGGAAAACATTAGTGCCTGCCGTTTCAGTATTAAAACCAAATTGGGCAGGGCGAATCATCAGGATGGTATCGGTGGTTTGTGATTCTTTTTGGGTCATCTTCCAGGATAGTTATTGCAAGGTATTAAAGAGGAGTGAAGTTTACGGGCAATTATGTGTTTCCTGAAACGGAAGCAGGGATATTCTTTAGTTTTGCGCAAATTCTAGATGACAATCATCGCAAGGGAACTATGATGGTGTTAACCAATCAATCACTGCAATCCTGTAATACTTTCGGCATCGATGTCTCTGCTAAATATTTTACGGAAATCAAATCAACGGAAGATTATCAATCACTCATAGCAGATCCGGCTTTCCGGGATGAAGAGAAACTGATTCTCGGAGGTGGCAGCAATATACTTTTTACCAAAAATTTTAACGGGCTGGTCATCAAAAACGCACTCCCCGGAATTACTATATTACGTGAAGATCCTTACCATACCTGGATTAGAGTTGCTGCCGGTGAACCCTGGCATCCGTTTGTTTTGTATTGCGTTGAGCGAAACCTGGCTGGCATAGAAAACCTGTCGCTTATTCCCGGACTGGCGGGTGCGGCTCCCATGCAAAACATTGGTGCCTACGGAGCAGAGATAAAAGATACCTGTGAAGAAGTGGAAGCAATCAATTCAATAACCGGAGAACAGGTACTGTTTAACAATGCATCCTGCGAATTCGGTTACCGCGAGAGTATTTTCAAACACAAGCTTAAGGGACAGTTTTTGATAACTGCTGTCACGTTCAGACTCAATAAGGTTTTTAAGCCGAACATACATTACGGCGATATAAAAAAAACGCTTGAAGAAATGAGGGTGCAGGAGGTTACCATTAAAGCAGTCAGCGATGCAGTAATCCGTATCCGGTCTTCTAAGCTTCCTGATCCGAAAGTGATTGGTAATGCAGGTAGCTTTTTTAAGAATCCGGTTATTTCCCGTGAGCACTGCAATGCCTTAATTTCTAAATTTCCGCTGATGCCCAATTACCCTCAAAAAAACGGGGAAGTAAAAATTCCCGCGGGGTGGCTGATCGAGCAATGCGGATGGAAAGGAAAAGTAGTGGGTAATACAGGTGCGCATAAATCACAATCATTGGTGCTGGTAAATTATGGCCATGCTACCGGACGAGAAATTTATGATCTTGCTTTGCAAATTCAGCAGTCGGTGAATGAAAAGTTTGCTATTGAAATTATGACCGAAGTAAATATTGTTTAACACCGATGTTGTATTTCAATTTATAGCATCGCACATCACCACATCGGCACCTCTTTCTTTAAATCGTTGCTTTGTTTCAACTGAATGCCATGAACCAATACGCACCGGCTATTGCATTGCCCTGCACTAAGGTTTGAATTCATAACAACCGATATCGGGAAGTCCGTCTGAACGGGGTTGCCCATCCAAATCGATATTGATGCCATTCACCGCAGCGGCATTTATGCAAGGTGAACTTTCAGCCAGATGATAGTCATCGAAATCATATGGATCAAGGAAGAGCGGGTCCAGGTTGAACAGGCAATTGACAAAGGAAGTGACGGTGGTATCAACTTCATCGTTCACCTTAATCAGGCAATGGTCAAATGTATAGTTGAATGCGGCATCGGCACTGGGATCAAGTTCCAGTTCTTTCTGGAGTGAGCCATAGATGATGCAATTCCGGAATGATGCGGTAAGATCGGCCAGCAGTACCTGTTCCATGCCCTGATCATCTAGGTAGGCGAAGTAATTGCTAAGCCTTGCCACGGGTGTTTGGTGGTTGATCAGGATCGAAGAATAATTGGCGAACGTGCAGTTTTCAAATTCGTAGTTACCACCATATTCAAGTTGCACATTCCATTCGCCGCAAGCATGTATGAGGCAATTTTCAGCATAGATATCCGAGGTAATGCCCAGCAATCCGGAGGAAAGGGTAAACCGAATTTGTGAATTGCGCATGGTAAGTTTTGGTGCTGACGTTTCTTTCAGTGAGTCTACCCGGATACCGACAATCGCTTCTTTAATAACAGCATAGTTAATCTCATTGTCGCGACTGCTGCGGAGCAGGTGAATGCCTTCCCAATTGCCCGGGTCATCCACGTAGTATTCTTCCAGCCGGTCGCCCCTGAAGATCACGGAGTCATTGATTTGCCCCATTACTTTTAACGTACCCTGTACAAAAAAACGGGAATCAGCATGCATATAAATTCTGCAACCGGGCTGAATGGTTAATACTTCATTTGAATCCACCAGCACAGAATGAATAATCACATACGGTTTTTCCGGTGTCCAGGTCTGGGTACCTATTACTTCTCCATATATAAAATTGGCATTTTGCCCCCAGGCCTGCAAGGTGACGGTCTGCAGGTTGCCATTTGTTTCAAACAATACGGAATCATATATCACAAATGGATTATTCTCATTGCTGGGGTCAACGGTAACTGCTACAAACACATAAATGCTGTCGTGGGCAGGAATTTCGACATCCGAAGCATGGTTTATCGGCTGACCGTCAATATTCAATCGAAACATTGAATTTTCTCCGCCTGACAAATGAATAGCGCTGATGCTGATCTTCTGGTCATTCGGATTGTGCACCGTAAAATAAAGGGTCGTAGAACCGAGGGTGGTAAATACCGTATCAAAAGTCAGGGTATCGGTTGAAAAGGCCAGCTTGTCAGCCGGATTGGTTGTGAGGATATCTTTTCTGCAGGAAGAAAAAACAAGCAGTACCAAACAGACTATTGATAGTATCGTAAAACTGCGTCGCATGGTCGTCATGAACGGCAAAGATCATTTTTTATTACGACTTATGATATTTGCAGAGAAGCGCGAGCCTGGCAACGTGATGGATTCATTTTACTGCACAGGCAATGGTTGCAATACTCACTTTGGTACCCGGAATAGCCAATACTATTTTTGCGCAGGCTTCAAGTGTCGAACCGGTGGTAATCACATCATCCACAATCAGTACATGTTTCCCGGCAAGCCGTTCCGGATACGAAACTTTAAAGACGGTACCTACATTCTGCCAACGTTCAAATTTTGTTTTATGGGTCTGTGTTTCTGTTGCGGCAATCCGTTGCAAGGCATGTTTACTCCAGGGTTTGCCCATACTTATTGAAAGCCCCTCACAGAGCAGGTCGGCCTGATTATAGGTTCTAAGCAGCTCTTTAGACTTATGAAGCGGAACCGGTACAATAAGATCAATGGAACGGTAATCTACAGACTGCATGAGGTCTGTTCCATAAATCTTGCCGAGTGCAATGCCCGCTTCTGTTTTCCCTTTGTATTTCAATTGATGAATAAAGTGTTGTACCCGGCTTCCTTTCTGAAAAAAATAGCAGGCAGCTGCGCGATGTATATCGACCCTGCCCCAGAAGTGCTTTTCAATGGGATTATCACGTTCGATATGGTAGTATGTTTTCGGAAGGTAATACCTGCATAAGGTGCAAATAACCTCTTCACCTTTCTGAAGCGGGTTTCCGCAGCCGCAGCAAAGCTGCGGGTAGAACAAAGCGACAAAGTCGGAGACATATTCCGATACAATATTCATATAACACGAATTAATACGGTGAAAAAATAGCAAAAACAACAGACCTTTGCAAGCATTCCTTAAATGAATTTGTTGCGTGGCGATTTTTTTTATTTCTTCACGGCTTCAATAAATCTGCATTTGCATTGCAGGAAATAATTGTTTGAAACGGGTACAATAAAAAATGATGGAAGAAAAAGATAAGACAGGCTTGGAAAATGAAAAAGCATTTGAAATTCCGGCCGAAGGGTCGTTGGGGTTACTGGCCCTTGGCGCGGTAGCTGTAAAACCCTGGCGGCAAAAGCGCATAGAAACCGGTTTTGAAGCGCAGCTGATAGAGCGTTGTAAAAGGCAGGCCGAAGAAGGTGCAAAAAAGAAGGAAGAACGCCGGATAAAAATGGAGGAAGCAAAGCTAAAAAAGGAGCAGGAGCAACATGAGCAAAAGAACAGCTAAGAAGATATTATTGATCGGATGGGATGCCGCCGATTGGAAAGTGATTAATCCATTGATGGACAATGGGTTGATGCCAACTTTGAATAAATTGGTAAATGGCGGGGTGATTGCTAACCTGGCAACCCTGGATCCTCCTTTATCACCCATTTTATGGACATCAATTGCAACCGGCAAGCTGGCTGATAAACATGGTATACTCGGATTTGTAGAACCTGATTCGGCGAAAATGCAGGTGAGACCGGTGCTTTCCACTTCCCGCAAAGTGAAGGCCATATGGAACATGCTTACTCAGAAAGGCTTCAAGACGCATGTGGTGGGATGGTGGCCCAGTCACCCGGCTGAGCCAATCAATGGCGTTATGGTATCCAATTTTTACCAGCGGGCAGTAGGTGTTTATCATGAGCCCTGGCCTATGGCCGATGGCACGGTGTATCCGAAAGAGCTGAGCGCGGTGTTTGAAGAACTGCGTGTGCATCCGAGTGAGCTTACCCTTTCACACCTGGCCCCCATTTTTCCTAACTATAAAAAAATCAACCAGGAAACCGATCCCAGGCTGGCGCAGGGTGCAAAAATATTGGCAAATGCTGCCTGTATTCATAATGCAAGCACGTGGATTTTAGAGAACAAGGAGTGGGACTTTCTGGCCGTATATCATGATGCCATTGATCATTACAGCCACGCTTTTATGAAGTTTCATCCGCCTCAGCGAAAAGGAATTCCGGATGCGGCGTATGAGATTTACAAAGATGCCGTAAGCGGCATGTATCGCTTTCACGATATGATGCTGGAACGGCTTTTAAAACTTGCAGGGCCCGATACTACCGTTATTCTGATGAGTGACCATGGTTTTCATCCTGATCACCTCCGGCCAAATAAATTACCTAAAGAACCTGCCGGGCCTGCGTATGAGCATTCACCCTATGGAATACTGTGCATCAATGGCAATAACATCCAAAAAGATCAGCGTATTTATGGCGCTACCTTGCTCGATATCACACCCACCATCTTAACCATGTTTGGATTGCCTGTAGGAAAGGATATGGACGGAAAGGTGCTGACGCAGGCATTTGAAGAAACGCAAATGCCGGAATATATTGATTCGTGGGAAGAGGTGGAAGGCGAGGCCGGCATGCATCCGTCCGAGAAGCGGGAAGATCCCTGGGCTGCAAAAGAAGCTATGAATCAGTTGGTAGAACTGGGTTATATCGAAGCTCCGGGAGAAGACCAGCAGAAGAACATTGACAAGATTACCCGTGAATCCAAGTGGTACCTGGCACGGGTGTATATGTACAAAAAGGATTTTGAGAAGGCTGTTGCCTTACTGGAATCCGTTTATGCTGAGGTGCCGGAGATCCGCTATGGACTTTCGTTGATACGTTGTTATCAGCAAATGCGCAAGGTTGCAGAATTCAGGGCTACGCTGGATAAAGTAAGGCAATCTGATAGCGAGACCAATAAGATGGTACAGCTCGACATGCTGGAAGGTGCCTTGCTATTGCTGGAGTATAAGCCCAGGAAAGCCCTGGAAATGCTGTTGAAGGCAGAGGAACGTGCCGGGCACATGTCACAACTACATGTACAGATAGGTAAGATTTATCTGCGTAGCCAGCACTTTGAGGAGGCGGAACGCGCCTTTGTAAAGGCATTGTCCATTGATTCACAAAATGCAAATGCCCACCAGGGCCTTGGTGGTGTTTATTTACGTCAGGGTAAGTTTGAAGAAGCGGCGGAATCGGCCCTTAATGCAATTGGACTGCTCTATTATTATCCCATTGCCCATTATAATCTTGCGGAAGCATTGATGAACCTGGGCGAATATGAACGTGCTGCCGAAGCATTTGAAGTCTGTTGCGCCATTAGCCCGGGTAACAGAAAAGCACATTTATGGCTGATAAAACTTTATGAAGAACATTTGAATCAGCCGGAAAAGGCGGCGGAACACCGTCGCTTCATACAGGATCGCATTAAAGGAGTGATTACGATCGTATCCGGATTACCACGTTCGGGTACGAGTATGATGATGCAGATGCTGAAGGCAGGGGGTGCGGCAATTGTTGCAGATGAAATCCGTCAGCCTGATACCAATAATCCGAAGGGATATTGGGAGTACGAAAAAGTAAAAAAAATGATGTCGGATACATCCTGGCTGGAAGAAGCCAATAACAAAACGATTAAGATCATTGCCCCATTGATCAGCTATCTTCCTGCCAAGTATGATTACAAGATCATTTTTATGCAGCGTGATCTGGCGGAAGTGATGAAATCGCAGCAGGTAATGCTGGGAAGAAAATCGGAAGTGCAGCAAAATGCGTTTCCGATTGTCTTAAGTGAGGCATTTAAAAAACAAATGGAACAATCGCTTGCCTGGATCAAACGCTCTCCAAATGTTACGGCTCTTTTTGTCGAATATGCTGATGCCATTGAACGGCCTGAGGAAACAGCGGAAAACGTGGCGGAGTTTCTGGGGGAAGATCTCGATATTAAGAAGATGATTGAAGCGGTTGATAAATCGCTGTACCGGAACAAGTTTGTCGAAAAGGTTTAACATCAATTTTAGTTGAAAGGAAAAATAATTTACATTTGAACCAAATTCACCTTACTATGAAAAAGGAAAACCCTACACTCTTAAGAAAGCTTACCTCTTATTCTGCAATGGCAGGATCTATTATTGCAGTGGCCGGAACAGCTAATGCACAGGTTATTTATACAGACATTGATCCCGACGTTACGGTTGATCAGAGCGGATTCGGATACTTCATTGATTTTGACAATGACGGTAATGATGATTTTGTGATTGGATTTTTGCATACCAATACTGCCGGTGGGTACGACTACAATAAAGTGGTTGCCGTTCCTTACAATGGTTCAGTGGGCGGTACGGTGGCTGGTAATTATGTTTATCCGTATGCTATGGAAGCCGGAGAGATGATTGATAACAATATTGAGTGGCAGGATGCAAGTTCACAAACCATGGCAGGTGGATTTGTAGTTGTTGCAAGCAGCACTTTGTATGCTGTTTACGGCAAGTGGTATGGTGTTACAGACCGCTACCTGCCTTTACGCTTCAAAGTAGGAAGCAATAACCATTATGGATGGGCTCGCCTGGATGTTCCCGGTTTGATCACCTCCTTCACTATTAAAGATATTGCTTATAATCCTACACCTAATGAAGGCCTTTTTGCCGGACAGGGCGATCCGGTAAGCGCACAGATTACCCCTATAACAGACCCTGTTAAGATATTTGCTTATGATGGAATTGTGAATGCATTGCTCTTTAATCAGAAAATTGACCAGGCTAACCTGGTTATGACCAATATGATGGGACAGAAAGTGAAAGAGATGGTGCTTACCAAATCATCTACCCAATTTGATGTTTCAGATTTGCCATTTGGAATTTATATAGTAACCGTGGAAAATGGCGGCCAGGTATATTCACAGAAGGTTTCCATTCGCAGATAGGAAAATCGTAAAAAAAAGCGGAAAGCCGGCGGTCTTTGCCCGCCGGCTTTTTCTTTTATGGCTCCTGTTAAATCACAGCAAATCTTCCACCTGTTGACTCCCCATTGCAGTTTCAGGTAAAGGAACCGTGATGGAGTTAAAGGCCAACTGCACCTTCACTCTTCAGTAAATCCGGAAGTTGCTGATGGTATCACATCAGGTGATGGATCATTTCATCCACTTTTCCAACCCATACCACTTCAATGGTATACCTGGCAAGGTCAAGGCCCTTGCGATTGTATTTTGAAACAAAGATTTTTTGAAGTCCGAGTTTATCAGCTTCGCCAATACGTTGTTCAATCCGGTTCACAGCACGTACTTCACCGGACAATCCTACTTCGCCTGAAAAACAAAAGGTATTAACAACCGGCACATCTTCATATGAGGAAAGCAAGGCTGCCACCACCGCCAGGTCAATGGCAGGATCTTCCACCCGTATCCCGCCGGCAATATTGAGAAATACATCCTTGACCCCGAAATGAAAACCGCATCTTTTTTCCAATACGGCCAATAGCATATTCATTCTGCGTAAATCAAAACCGGTAGACGTTCGTTGCGGCGTACCATAAACAGAAGGTGTAACCAATGCCTGTGTTTCTATCAGCATGGGCCTGATGCCTTCCAGCATAGAAGCAATCGCAATGCCGCTCACTGCTTCTTCCCTTTGTGTGACCAGGAGCTCTGATGCATTTCTGACCTCCCGCATACCTGCACCGGTCAGTTCATAGATACCTAACTCCGAAGCGGAGCCGTACCTGTTCTTAATAGTTCGTAAAATCCGGTAAGCATAATGACGATCCCCTTCCAGTTGCAATACTGTGTCTACCATATGCTCTAACACTTTCGGTCCCGCAAGGGTACCTTCCTTCGTTATGTGGCCTACCAGGAATACAGGCGTGCCGGATTCTTTTGCATATCTTAAAAATTCATTTGTGCACTCCCTCACCTGCGATACGCTGCCTGCTGATGCATCGATGGAAGGGGTTTGCATGGTTTGAATGGAATCAATAATGAGCACATCGGGTTGAAGGGCTGCAATCTGGAAAAAGATATTTTCCGTATTGGTTTCTGTGAGCACGAAACAGTCGGGGTTTTGCTGTTGCAGCCGCTCTGCCCGTAATTTGATCTGTTGTTCGCTTTCCTCGCCTGAAATATAGAGTACCTTTCTGCCCTTCAGCCGTAATGCAAGCTGAAGAAGCAGGGTTGATTTCCCAAAACCGGGCTCTCCGCCAATGAGAATGATGGAACCTGAAACGAGCCCGCCACCAAGCACCCGGTTTAGCTCTTCATCCGGAGTAATAATACGCTGATTCAATTCATTGCTGATCTCATCGAGCCGCTGCGGGCGCAGCTCTTTCAATCCGCGTTCTTTCTTTCGCCAGGGTGTGGCCCTGCTCTCTTTTTTGATCACTTCTTCAACGTACGTATTCCATTCGCCGCAGGAAGGGCACTTTCCAATCCATTTGGATGACTGGGCGCCACAGTTTTGACATAGGTAAAGGGTCTTTATTGTCGCCATATTGGGGGAGTTATAAAGGGGTAAAATAATTTTTTTATTTCAGAACATAATTTTTAGATTTACGCCCTCATAAAAGGGATTCTTTCCTTAATTAATCATTCACTTTCTTTTAAACCCCCTAAACAATCAATGAGAAAATTATTTCTACTCACTGCTGTCATTGCATTGGCAGCAACTTCGGCGTTTTCACAACAACTTACCCGTTGCGGAACAACCGAATCCATGAATCAGCTCTTCCTGGACAATCCCGGATACAGAGAGCAATTGCAGCAAATTGATGAATTCACCAATCAGTTTATTGCCAATAACCCGGGCGGAACCCGCACGGTAGTTAATATTCCGGTTGTAGTGCATGTTGTATACAATACAACCACCGAGAATATTTCCGATGCACAGGTTCAGTCTCAGATTGATATCCTGAACGAAGATTTCCGCCGTTTAAATGCAGATGCCAATGAAACACCGGCTGTGTTTTTAGGCGTTGCCGCTGACTGCGAAATCAACTTTTGCCTTGCCGCACAGGATCCTTCCGGCAATGCCACCAACGGTATCACCCGTACTTCCACTACCAAAACTTCTTTTTCCAGCAACAATAATGTGAAGTTCACTTCACAGGGTGGAAAAGATATCTGGGATCGTAGCAAATACCTCAATATCTGGGTTTGTGACCTTGGTTCTTCTTTGCTTGGATATGCTCAGTTTCCCGGCGGACCTGCAAATACTGATGGTGTGGTTATTCACTACAAATATACCGGTGATATCGGTACGGCTACCCCTCCTTACCAGTACGGACGTTCAGCAACTCATGAAGTGGGTCACTGGCTGAATCTGTACCATATCTGGGGTGATGATGGAAACGGTTGCAATGGTTCAGACCAGGTAGCTGATACACCAAACCAGGCTAACGAAACATATGGTTGCCCGTTACCTACCATTCGGATCAGTTGTACCAATGGACCTAATGGCGATATGTATTCTAACTACATGGATTACACCGATGATGGTTGTATGAACATTTTCACTACCGGCCAAAAGAACCGGATGCAGGCTTTATTTGGAGTAGGTGGTTCCAGGGTTTCTATTACTACCTCCAATGGTTGCGTACCTCCGGGTGGCGGAACCTGCAACGTGCCTGCAGGCTTGAATGCTACTGCAATCACCTCTTCAAGTGCCACTTTGAACTGGGGTGCGGCAACAGGTGCGGTTAGTTACAATGTTCAATACAGGGTTGTTGGATCCGGTACCTGGACGAGCACTACCTCTGCTACGACTTCTAAAGCAATCAGCGGACTAAGCGCTTCAACACAATATGAGTTCCAGGTTCAGACCGTTTGCGCAAGCAGTTCGAGCGCATTCTCTCCATCTACCAACTTTACCACTTCTGCACCGGCTTGCACAGATGTATATGAGCCTAACAATACCAAGGGTTCTGCAAAACCCATCGCAGTTGGTGTGGATGTATTTGGACTGATAAATGTTGGATCCGATAAAGACTTCCTGAGCTTTGCAAATACGGTAAGTCAGCCAAACATGCAACTCACCTTGTCTTCATTGCCGGCTAATTACCATCTTGATCTGTACGACCCAAGCGGTACGAAGATTTTTGCTTCAAAAACTGCCGGTACTGCCGATGAAGTAATCACCAATAATACCGCTGTTGTTGGAACATACGTTGCAAGAGTGTATCCTGCAAATACCAGCACCTTTAATGCAAGTGATTGCTATACCCTGAATGTACAGTTGGGTAATTCACCTTTCCGTACTGTGGAAATGGCTGTTCCTGCATTAGGTGGCGAAATGACCAACATCTACCCAAATCCATCCAATGGAAACATGGTAGTGGAATACAGCAGCATCTCTAATTCTTCGGTGCAGCTGATCGCTTACGACATGATGGGCAGAGTAGTTTTCAGTGAGGTTTCTTTTGCAACGGAAGGCACCAATTCATTCAATGTGAATATCAATAATATTTCAACCGGTATTTACCTGTTTGAAGTGCGTAACGGTAACGAAGTTAGCCGCATGAAATTCAGTGTAGCTAAATAATTTATTTAAGTTTTTTTACAAAGCCATCCCTTGCGGGGTGGCTTTGTTTTTTTGTAACCTCCCATTGACGTTTTCCACAAACAGGAATGTTGGTATGAAAAATGCGGCGGTAACGTTTTGTTGTAATTTTGGCCGATAAATAAAAAATAAAAAAGACATGATGCAGTTTCGATCAGCCCTTTTTCTTATTCTGTTTTTTGGACTTTTCAGTGCTTGTGTGCCGGCAAAGAAGCTGGAAGATGCCAGCGCGCTAAATAACAGGCTGATGGAGGAAAACAGCAACCTGCGCAAACAACTCGATGAGGAAAGCAGTCAGTTGAAAATGCTTACTGAAAAGGTAAATGAGGCCAATGACCTGGTGAGGAAACTGGCCGGCGATACGGCTTACATGGGTGAGAAATACAGGAAGTCGGAAGCGTTGAATAAAGACATCAATGAGTTATATGAACAGGCTCTTCAGCAAAATCAGCTGCTGGTTTCAAAGTCATCAGCTGAAAAGCTGGCATTAAATGATTCCCTGAAGAGGAAACAACAAGACCTGTACCGGAAAGGCAAGCAACTGGATTCACTCCAGCAGAACCTTGCCGAACGCGAAAGAAAACTTGCGGAGTTGCAGGCTTTGGTGCATCAAAAAGATTCGGCGGCTTCCGCATTGAAGGCACAACTTACGAAAGCATTATTGGGTTTTGAAAAAAGCGATCTTACCGTAGAGCAGCGCAATGGCAAAGTGTATGTTTCCATGGCTGATAAACTATTGTTTAAATCCGGTAGTACGGTAGTGGATCCTAAGGGTGTGGAAGCTTTGAAAAAATTATCTGCTGTACTAAAACAGAATAAGGACCTTACCATAGAAGTAGAGGGCCATACTGATAATGTGCCGCTTGCAGGAACAGGAGCGATGAAAGATAACTGGGATTTAAGCGTGATGCGCGCTACAAGTATTACCCGTATATTAACAGATAATGGTGTTGATCCGAAGCAGATAACAGCAGCAGGCAAAGGAGAATATTATCCCGTGGCTTCCAATGAGGTTGCCGAAGGCCGATCAAAAAACAGGCGCACAGAAATTATTCTTTCTCCACGACTGGATGAGTTGATGAAGATACTCGGGAACTGAGCTGCTGAACAGTATTCTTTTCTGCAGGAAAATGTTCCTTGGTTGTTTCTTTGTTCTTGTATTTTGTGCCCGCTTATTTCATGATCAGCTAACTGATAAACAGGAATTCGTTTCATGGGATGGTTTGATGGATTTATAAAACGGCGCGGTGGCAGTGAAGCGGAAATGTCTTTCCTGGAACATCTGGAAGAACTCCGGTGGCACCTCATACGCTCCCTGCTGTCCATAGTATTGATCGGAATCGTCTTATTTCTGAATAAATCATTCATCTTCGATCAGGTAATACTTGCTCCCAAGAACCCGGATTTCTGGACCTACCGGATGATGTGTAAACTGGGCGACTTGCTGCATTGGAGCGGGCTTTGTACTACAGAAATTTCCTTTACGCTTACCAATATTGATCTTTCTGCTCCATTTATGATTCACCTGCAGATTGCATTTATTCTCGGACTGGTATTCATGTTTCCGTATATTTTCTGGGAATTTTGGAAGTTCATTAAGCCTGCGTTATTCGAAGGTGAAAAGAAACAGGCAACCGGAGCAGTATGGGCTGCTTCTCTTCTCTTTTATACCGGTGTTTTATTTGGTTACTATTTTATTGTTCCTTTTACCGTGAATTTCCTGGGATCGTACCAGGTGAGCGCTGAAGTAAAGAATACCATCAACCTTTCGTCCTATATTGATACAGTAACGGGGTTAAGTTTGACTTGCGGATTGGTATTTGAGTTTCCATTGCTGATATATTTTCTGGCCAAGGCAGGTTTAACCACCCATGAGTTTTTATCGCAGTACAGGAAGATGGCATTGGTAGTGGTGCTGGTGGCGGCAGCAATCATTACCCCTTCTCCTGATATGTTCAGCCAGATGCTGGTGGCCGTTCCTTTATATGGTTTGTTTGAAATCGGCATTATTATCTCGCGAAGGGTTGCTATCAATAATGAGCGGCGCAGGGCGAAACAGGAATTGGAAACCGTGGAGGAGCAATAGCGGATCTTGCCTAAATTTGTATTGAAAAAAATAAGACCATGCATACAGAAAAGACCATTGCTATTGGCTGTGACCATGCCGGATTTGAATACAAAGAAGTGTTACGTGAATGGCTGACAGCTGCAGGAATTAAAGTGTTGAACTTTGGTACCGACTCACCGGCATCCGTTGATTATCCGGATTTTGTACACCCTGTATGCCGCGCTATTGAAATGCAGGAAGCCGTTATTGGCATACTGATTTGTGGAAGTGCGAATGGTGTTGCTATTACAGCGAATAAACACCAGCAAATAAGGGCAGCAATTGCCTGGATGGATGAAATTGCGGTATTGGCCCGGCAACACAACAATGCCAATGTTATTTGCATTCCGGCAAGATTCGTCTCCGTTGAACAAGCTAAATCTATGGTCAGCCTTTTTATTGAAACACCGTTTGAAGGAGGAAGACATCAGAAAAGGGTGGATAAAATTTCAGCTTTCAATGGATAATCATCACATGGTCCCGGTGTACCGATTTAATAAGGAATGTGCTTTGTTTAAAAATTGAAATGACTTAAGTTCATTTATCTTATTGCGACGATTGGTGAAGGATCGTTTTACTTGCATTATTGGGTGCTGCTATCCTTTCACAAACCTTGCTGCCTGCATTTTCCTTTACTAAAAGGAAGACTTTTACTTCATATAAAACCCAATACCTGAAAGCCCTGCAACGACCTCGTTAACATATGCGGAGGTTTCATTTTACGCATCGTCATATTTTCAAATTGCATTCCTGGTACAGGCTTTTGCCTGCAGTTGGTCATGAATACATGTAATATCGGAAAGTACAATTGCCTGATTTGGTAATAGCCAGGCGCAGGTAATTTTTTTACATGCATTTGCCAGATTTATTTTATCAATTTTAAACATTCGTTTTTACATCAATTTAATATCTGGTTTGATCACAAGTTCGTGTGATATAAAAAGGACATCAAACTCTTCTCTTTAAGCGGGATTTAATTTCTCGCTTTATCCAAATCCTTACTGCAATGCTTCTCAATCAAGCATCAGCGGAGCAACTAAAAAAGCAACCAGATTTATCTGAAGTACTTATGGGCAGTTGCGCTGCCATACCGAATCTTATCCGGTCAGTCAATTTATTCATGGGCAACTGCCAGTGGGAAACTTGCAAGCGGTGTATATCTTGTAAAAGTGAAGGTGGTTACAAAGGAATTTGCGCAGAAGCTGGTGAAGAGATAAATGCAATTGCCGGCGTTGCTTTTTACTGCACTTAAAATTATTGCTTTGGAGATTGGTAATGGTAAGAGGACTTTGCGTTAACAGTGTTATGTACTTATCATTTATTGCTGTGCCCTGAATAATTTTATAACCTGAAAACGCAATTGATCATACATACCAACTTGCTGCAAAATTACCAGCACTCTTGATTTTTCCTATATTTATCATTTCACGCTGAACAATATCCGTTTCGGATATGGAACAGAGACAGGTGCCTGCTTCGTTTTTCCTGTATTGATCGGTAGAGACATTTTGAAAAGGGTTGGGTAACAAAATATTGTTCAGCATAAAGAAAGATCTGGCATTCAAATGGAGATGAAGGGTTTACATAAATTCATATTGGTACTGTCGTGCAGCATCCTGTGGATGAATTGCATTTCGCAAACGCGATATTCTGCAACCGGCCATGCATCTTATTATGCAGCCAAGTTTGATGGGAGGAAGACAGCGAACGGAGAAATTTTTTCCAATAAAAAACTGACTGCTGCTCACCGGACCTTGCCTTTCGGCACCATCGTGAAAGTGACCAACGTAAAGAATAACAAATCGGTAGTAGTAAGAATAAATGACCGCGGACCCTATGCCAAAAACCGGATTATCGACCTTTCACATGCTGCGGCAGATTCACTGGGTATCATTCATGCCGGCTGGGCCACGGTGAAGGTGGAAGAGTACATTCCTGAACCGGTGGTAGTTGCAGCAGCATTGCCTGACCCGCCGCTGTTTGATGCTTACCGTTACCGGTTTCCTGATGATTGGACCGGCAAGTGGGATGGTATGTTAAAAATATATTCTACCCGCGGTTTAGAAAAGAATGTTTCGATGCAATTGAATATTCTGCCAACCGATTCTGCCAACCGTTATACCTGGACGATTGTTTACGATTCCCTACCCAGAAACTATGAGCTGGTTATTCGTGATACTGCTATACATGCTTATTCCCTGGATGAAAAGAACGGCATCGATATTATGTGTAACCTGTTGGGTAATCACTTTATCAGTCGTTTTTCCGTTCAGGGTACCTTGCTTGATTGTGACTATGAGCTATTGAACCGTGATGAAATGCGCTTTAAAATTTCTGCCGGCGATGAGGAAAGGCATTTTACCACCGGAAACATTGAACACCAATCAGATTCCATACCCGAGGTAGGTGTTTTTAACATCACCAATTTACAGATTGCCACACTGCAACGCTTAAAAGATTGAAGATTGAAGTTCATATGGTCATGAAGTAATCTTATACGAGCCGAATACGCAGGAACCTGATGTTTTGCAGAGAACTTGTATTCAATGAAGACTTCAGTATATATTTTCATTCCCTATTGTCCGACTAATGTGGGTTAAAGCCCGCCAGGAGCGGGTTTCATCCGATAACTCCACGTTTCAGCGTTGGGTTACAGGATGCGTGCCCTATTGGGTTTCAGCCTAAACCCCAATATTTTAGCCGGACAATAATGATTTTCTTTACTTTTCTCTCAGACAGGCGGAACAGGTCATGTTTATATGAATCGGTAGTTACGGATAATTGGCATGTGTCAGGTTTTACAAAGGCATACGTTTTATTACTTCAACAGCACAGTTTAGCCTGCATACTTGGTACATCATTTCTATCTTAGCAAAAAATTTGGAGTTTATGCAACGAGGTCCCATTTCTCAATTCATGGAAAGGCATTACCGTCACTTTAATGCTGCTGCCATGATGGATGCTGCTAAAGCGTATGAAGTACACCTGGCAGAAGGTGGCAAGATGATGGTGACGCTGGCAGGTGCTATGAGCACTGCAGAGCTTGGAATTTCCTTTGCTGAAATGATCAGGCAGGATAAGGTGCAGATCATTTCCTGTACCGGTGCAAACCTCGAAGAAGATATCATGAATCTGGTGGCGCACAGCCATTATAAACGTGTTCCAAATTACCGTGACCTTACTCCGAAGGATGAATGGGATTTGCTCGAAAACCATTTTAACCGGGTAACGGATACCTGTATACCGGAGGAAGAAGCATTCCGGCGTATGCAGCAACACATCCATAAGATATGGCAAGATGCTGAGGCAAAGGGCGAAAGGTGTTTTCCTCATGAATACATGTATAAAATGTTGCTGAGCGGTGTGCTGGAACAGTATTATGAAATTGATCCTAAGAATTCCTGGATGCTGGCTGCAGCACAGAAAAATATTCCTATTGTAGTTCCGGGATGGGAAGATTCTACAATGGGTAATATTTTTGCCAGCTATGTGATTAAGAAGCAACTAAAAGCTTCAACAATGAAGTCAGGCATTGAATACATGGTGGAGCTTTCTGAGTGGTATCGCAAGAATTCAGCAGGAAAGGGTGTCGGATTTTTCCAGATAGGCGGAGGCATTGCCGGTGACTTTCCTATTTGTGTTGTGCCGATGATGTACCAGGACCTGGAGTGGCATGATGTGCCATTCTGGAGTTACTTCTGCCAGATTTCAGATTCTA
Organism: uncultured Bifidobacteriaceae bacterium; assembly: GCA_964524035.1. Classification (GTDB taxonomy): domain Bacteria; phylum Bacteroidota; class Bacteroidia; order Chitinophagales; family UBA10324; genus JACCZZ01. The sequence goes on along the minus strand of CAZGBP010000003.1, from coordinate 59,470 downwards.
CCACCAGTTATGGTTCGTACAGTGGTGCCGTTCCCAATGAGAAAATCACCTGGGGAAAACTGGGCATTGAAACTCCTAAATTTATTGTGGAGTCTGATGCAAGCATTGTGGCCCCGCTGATGTTTGGATGGATACTGGGCTGGTAGCATCGGTTGCTACTTTCAATTATTTATCAGGCGGAAGAATTCCAAGTTCCTTTAATATTTTGAGGGTAACTTCTTTTCGTGCCTCGCCAAAATTAGCTGCAGCAGGTTCGGGTGCGCTGATATTCGTTGCAAAAAAGTAAACATCGTTTCCTTTTTCAACATATCCCACAAACCAACCCAGGTTGAGTTCCTTACCGCCGGCTTCTGCGGCATTAATCATACCCCAGCCGGTTTTCCCACTGAGTCTGTATCCAGGTGTATCTTCCAGTATCAGGATTCTTTTAACCGTGGCAACTACTTCGGGTGAAAAATGATAGGTGTTCAGATAGAAGTCTTTTAAGAATTCAATCTGCTCATCACAGGAAATGCGAAGTCCTCCGGTTAGCCAGAAACTGTCGATGGCACCTTCCATTTTCGCATTTCCATAATGCAGGAGGTTCAGGTACTGCTGCATTTTATCGGCACCGATTCTCCGGGCTAACTCCTGGTAATACCATACGGTAGAATTTTTGATCGCCTCTTTCATATCCTGGTCATGATTCCATGGCTCACGTCGCATCACGCTGTCCCATTTCATCACCTGGTTTTCATCAGGCACAGCGCCGGTCTGCAGGGCAACCAATGAGTTGAAGATTTTAAACGTAGAGGCGGGCGTAAAACGCTGACTGCAACGATCCGGGTTGTAATCGGTGAATTGTGAATGCTTCAGGTCAAACAACAGGAAGCAACCTTCGACTTCGTATTCGTCAAAATATTTTTTTAAATCGGCCCGGTGATTACCGGTGGGAGTGCAACTATAAAATGTGAGTAGTATGCCTTGTAGTATTGTTGAAAGGAGCAGTAAGTATGGAAGCCTGCTGTCAGGGTATTGCATTTTATTCAGTTTACGCCATTCACTACCACCTGCCACCGGCTCCACCGCCACCAAAACTTCCACCACCAAAACCACCAAATCCTCCTCCGCCTCCACCAAAACCGCCGCCACCACCTCCGAATCCACCAAATCCTCCTCCGCCCCAGATCCACGGAGAACCAAATGTGCCGCCCCGGCTGATATATCTGCCGCCCCGGCCGCGGTTATTTCGTGAGATAATAAACAAGATGATGATGACGATAATAATAAAAATGATCAGGGGTATTTTACTTTCTGGCTTGTCTTCAATTTCATCTATGAATTCACCGGATGCAAGCCGGATGATGGCATCGGTACCCTGGTCAAGTCCGGAATAATAATCTCCGTTCTTGAAATTCGGCAGCATGATATTGTCTATGATCCGTTTGGCTGAAACATCCGGTACCGGGCCTTCCATGCCTTTCCCGGTGGCAATCCAAACGGACCGGTCTTGTATGGCAAGGAGAATCACTACTCCATTATCCTGGTTAGGTCCGCCAACGCCCCATGCATCACCAATACGGTAAGCTGTCTGCGTAATATCGCTGCCTTCGAGAGAGGCTATCGTTACGATGGCAATTTGTGTGGAGGTGGAATCACTATAGGCAACGAGTTTTTGCTCCAGTCTGTCTGATTGCTCCCTGCTCATAATCCCTGCAAAATCATTTACCAGCCGGGGCGGGTTGGGTTTTGGCGGAATCTCTATAGCCCGCGAAATTTGCAAGAATGCAAACAGCAGTAAGAGTAAAAGCGATGGTACCCTGAAAAGCTTATTCATCTCTTACAATAATATCGTCAGCAATTTCATTGGTATCGGTACCGGTGATTTCAAAGAAATGACGAAGTTGTTCACCGGCAAGGTAGATGCCTTTCAGCAAACCCTCGGTATACTGTTCATTTTTGAAATACTGTGCCATCACTTCTTTTGCTTCATCCCAAAAACCGGCTGGCACTTTTTCATTGATTCCCTGGTCGCCGATGATGGCGAAAACACGATCGAGATAAGCAACATAGATGAGAATACCTGTGCGGAGTTTTGTTTTTTCCAGCTTCAACTGGTAAAACACTTCCACGGCACGGTTCATCAAATCTTTTTTGCAATGTTTCTCAAAGTAGATCCTGATCTCGCCCGATGATTTCCCTTCTGCCTCACGAATAGCAGACACCAGTTGGTGCCGCTGTTCGGCTGTAAGAAATGTTTTTGAAGAGGGCATCAGTGCTGGTGCAATTAGTTTGCGGGTTCCGTCTTTGAAGAATTGGTATTGAAATTTATGTCAGGGGCATTTTCAGAACCTGCATTAGCCTTGAAGTAACCTTTCTCTGCGAAACCAAACATACCTGCAAAAAGGTTGGTCGGAAATTTCTTGATGTAAGTATTGTAATCCTGAACGGACAGGTTAAAATCGTCGCGGGCTTTATTGATCCTGTTTTCAGTACCTTCAATCTGCGTTTGAAAATCTTTGAACTGCTGGGTGGTTTGCAATTCAGGATACCTTTCAACCACCACCATGAGTTTATTGAAAGCAGAACTCAACTGATCCTGTGCCTGCTGGAATTGCTGTATTGATTCGGGAGTTAATTTGGAAGCATCTACATTTACCGCAGTGGCATTCGCCCTGGCCTGGATGACATCCACCAACGTGTTTCTCTCAAATTCGGCGGAGCCTTCAATCACTTTTACAACGCTGTTATATAGATCAGTGCGCCTTTGATACTGGCTTTCCACCTGTGACCACTTTGACTGGGTGTCTTCTCCTTTGGTAACCATATTGTTATATGCCCCTTTAAAAGTGGAATACAATAAGAAAGCGATCAGTGCAATGACGGCAATGGTGATGATGGTTTTATTCATGGCAGGATTTTTTTTATGTTTACTTTGTAATTGACGTGGTGCAAAGATAATTATTTGCAGTTCTTAACTTCCCATAAAAAAACAGGCAATGCATGAATTAGAAAAGGAGTTCAATGATTACCGTACCCGGATGAATGAAAGGATCCTGGCACAGAATAACAAGGTCATCAACAGGCTCTACAATTTAGATACGAATACGTATGCTGCCGGTGCACTTCCGGTTAAGACCAAAGAAATGCTGGGCCTGGTAGCGTCCATGGTTTTGCGATGTGATGATTGCATAAAGTACCATTTGGGCAAATGCAAAGAGGAAGGGATCACAACAGAGGAGATTTATGAAGTTTTCGCGATAGCCAATATCGTTGGCGGTACCATAGTTATTCCGCATTTCAGAAGGGCTGTGGAGTATTGGGAGGAGTTGGGTGGGGGGATGGGGTGATGGGTTGATGTGCCGATGGGCCGATTGGTTGATGTGCGGATGGGTTGGTCTGTTGAGGAATGTGCTGATTTAGGGTGGCTTGGGTTTGAAAATGGGTGGATAGGATTAGTGCCAGAACTCTGATCAGGAGTGGATTATTATTTTTACTGTTGAAGCATATTTTGTGACTACTATAAAAGTTAAGGGCAACCCTATTGTTGATTTAAGTTTCAATTTTGGATTGTCAATTGTTGAATTTACCGATGAGCTTGAAATCAGAAGAAAATTTGCCGTCGCCAATCAACTTTTAAGATCAGGAACCGGCATTGGAGCGAACATCTGGGAGGCGCAGAATGCAGAAAGCAAGAGAGAATTTATTCATAAATTGAAGATCGCTGCTAAACAAGGTGAAGAAACGGAATACTGGTTATTGCTTTGCAAGCATTCGAAAAACTATCCTGACCCCGAAAAATTACTGGAAGCTTTGAAATCTATTAATAAACTACTTAATAAGATTATTTCTACTTCAAAAAGATCATTTGCCAACAACCAAATTACTCAATAAGCTTTATGTCAAATCAAACGGCCAATCAATCAAAGAATATGAATCAACAATCAAATCCCTTTTATGTTACCGTCAATTTTCATCCTCTCTTCATTTAAGCTGCAGAACTGCACATCAACACATTGGCACATTCTCAAATCATAACATCAGCTATTCAGTTAATTGACACCTTTGTACAACAACTTATCATCGAATTGGCACATTAAATCATCGGCACATCATCACTTCATAACACCATCTAACCAACCCGCACACCACCGTCTCCCATGACCGACAAACGACTCTTTCTCCTCGATGCTTTTGCCCTCATTTACCGTGCCTATTTCGGTCTGAGCAAGACACCATTTTATAATTCGAAGGGTATCAATACGACCGCTGTATTTGGATTTACCAATACGCTGGTTGATTTAATCCAAAGAGAAAAACCTACACACATCGCAGTTTGCTTTGATACGGCTGCGCGCACCAACCGTGAAGATGATTTTGCCGAATACAAAGCGAACCGGCAGGAACAACCGGAAGACATTACTATTGCCATCCCGTTTATCCGCAAGATTATTGAAGCATTTAAAATTCCGATTGTGGAACTGGATGGATACGAGGCCGATGATGTAATTGGCACCTTGGCAAAAAAAGCAGAGAAGGATGGTTACAAAGTATTTATGGTGACGCCTGATAAAGACTATGGCCAATTGGTTTCAGAAAATATCTTCATGTACAAACCTGCTTACCAGGGACGGCCGGTGGAAATATTGGGTCCTGCAGAGATCATGAAGAAGTGGGAAACAGATGATGTAAATAAAGTAATTGATATTCTCGGGCTGATGGGAGATTCCGTAGATAATATACCGGGCCTGCCGGGAGTAGGTGAGAAGACGGCAAAAAAACTGGTGAACGAATTTGGTTCGGTAGAAAACCTGGTGGCGCACCCGGAAATGCTAAAGGGTAAGTTACAGCAGACTGTCACTGAGCAGAAAGAACTTGCACTGTTATCCAAAAGACTTGCCACCATCATTACGGATGTGCCTGTTACCGTTTCGGAAGAGCAACTTGTGATGGAAGAACCGGATAAGGAAGAACTTACCAGGCTTTTTAATGAACTTGAGTTCCGTTCACTGGGAAAAAGAATTATCGGGGAAGGCTATTCCGTGGTGGGAACGGAGGCAAAGCAAAAGAATCTTTTTGGAGAAGAGGTACCAGCTGCTCCTGCTGCGACATTGGGAGAGGCGCTGAGTACCAAACGTGTTATTGCGAAAAGTGCCGCAAATACCGCGCATACCTATTACCTGACAGATAATACGGAGAAAATACAAAAGCTGGTTGCCACGCTGGCCAAACAGGCTGAATTTTGCTTTGATACAGAATCGACACATGTAGATGCTAACCTGGCGGAGCTGGTAGGCCTGGCCATTTCATACAAAGTATCGGAAGCGTATTATATCCCTATTCCACCTGATAGAAAAGAAGCCATGGAAATATTGGCCTATTTCAAACCGGTGCTGGAGCATGAAACAATCGTGAAGATTGGCCAGAACATCAAGTATGATATGTTGCTGTTGAAGTGGTATGGTATTGAAGTTAAAGGGCCATACTTTGATACCATGCTTGCTCATTACCTTATAGAACCCGACCAAAGGCATAACATGGATATTCTGGCCGAAAATTATATTGGCTATGAACCCATTCATATCGAAGAATTAATTGGTAAGAAAGGAAAGAACCAGGGCAATATGCGCGATGTGCCGGTTGACAAGGTTGCGGAGTATGCAGGAGAAGATGCAGATATCACCTTACAGCTGAAGCATATTTTTGTTCCATTGCTGAAAGAGAAAGGAGTTGAAACGCTTTTTACAAACGTAGAAGTGCCACTGGTTCCCGTTCTTGCAGATATGGAATTTGAAGGAGTAAAAATTGACAAAGATTTTCTGGATGATTACTCAAAGCAACTCGGTAAAGAAATTGCGCAGGTAGAACAAGAGGTGTATAAACTGGCGGGTGTTCGTTTTAATCTTGCCTCGCCCAAACAGTTAGGCGAAGTGCTATTTGAAAAATTAAAAATTCCTTACCAGGGAAAAAAGACCAAGACAGGCCAGTATTCAACAGATGAAGATACATTAAGCAAGCTGGTGAATGAATTTGAGATTGCTAAAAAGTTACAGGACTACCGTGAATGGTCGAAGTTAAAATCTACTTATGTGGATGCACTGCCCTTGTTGATCAATCCGAAGACCGGCAGGGTGCATACATCATTTAACCAGGCTATTGCTTCCACAGGCCGATTGAGCTCCGTTGATCCTAACCTGCAGAATATTCCGATCCGGACTGACAGGGGCAAAGAAATCAGGAAGGCTTTTATTGCCAGAGATGAAGAGCATGTATTGCTTTCCTGCGACTATTCTCAGATAGAATTACGCATTATTGCAGCACTCAGCGAAGATGAGAATATGCTCGACGCATTTAAAAAAGGTCTCGACATTCATGCTGCTACTGCCGCAAAGGTATATGGTGTTGAGCTTGCAATGGTCACTTCAGAAATGCGGCGCAATGCCAAAGCGGTGAACTTCGGTATTGCCTATGGCCAGTCGGCGTTCGGGCTCTCACAAACACTGGGGATCTCCCGTACAGATGCAAAGGAAATTATTGACAACTACCAGAAGCAGTTTCCGGGGGTAAGTCAGCTTATGGCTAAGAATATTGAATTTGCCCATCAACAGGGTTATGTGCAAACGGTGCTTGGCAGAAGAAGGTACCTGCGTGATATCAATTCCGCCAACTTCACCGTGCGTGCACAGGCAGAACGGCTGGCCATTAATGCACCGATACAGGGGTCAGCGGCAGATATGATTAAAGTGGCCATGATCAATATTCATAATGAATTTAAAAAGCGCCAATTCAAAACAAAGATGACACTGCAGGTGCATGATGAGTTAGTCTTTGATACGCATATTTCAGAACTGGACGAAGTGAAGGATATAGTAGTAGAACTTATGAAAAATTCAATGCCGCTTGGGGTTCCAATTGAGGTAGGAGCAGGCAGTGGTAAAAATTGGCTGGATGCGCATTAATGGCAGCATACCAGAAGGCGGAGTGGATAGCATACTTTACAATAAAGGATTTGTACAGAAATGAAAGGGTGCGTTAGTTTATAATAATCTTTTCACACCCAGTCGCACCGGTTTCTGTTGTCAAACGGAGCATATAAATATCCTTTGCAAGATCGGAGATATCCATTTTAAAACCGGCACTTCCTTGAATAAAAACTTTTTGATTCATTACTTCCTGCCCAAGCAGGTTCAGTATAGTCACGATTACATTTCCATTCAAATTATTTCCCGGTGAAACCGTAATTTCTGTTGATGCCGGATTCGGATAAACCCTGACCGTGGCCGGCAAATTCGCTGTCTCATCAATGCCCACATTGCAGTTGTAATATGCCGCAGCATTATTCATGGCTTGTTTCACATTCAACCTGCCGCCGCTTACCGTTAGACCATCGAGACTTACAGCAGGATCGACCGCATCAAGAATAAATCCTTTGATCCGAAGCATGGTAGCTGCTGCGTCATTCTTAAGATCATTGGCCAACGCTTCACAGGGCATGGCACATAGCAGGGCAATGGCCCCTGCAACATGAGGTGATGACATGGAGGTTCCCGTTTTGGAACCATACTGACTGCCCGGAATGGTTGACAGTACAGCGGTGCCCGGGGCACCCAAATCAATTGTTGTAGCACCATATGCCCCGCCCCGCATGTCATTCTTGTCCGTGTTGGTTACCGTAACCAGGTAGTCACTGCCGCATGCCGTTGGCATATCACCCTGCACATCCACATTCACATTACTGCTGTTACTGGTAGCAGCAGCATTCAGGATGCCCTGTAAACCCATAGAATCATACATAGCGCACCAAATCGGAAAATTCGATGGCAATCCGTTGTTTACACCCCAGGAGGAATTGGCACTGACAACAAATGCGCCTTCTTCGCCATTGGTTTCATTGTATTTCGCGCGCATTTCCAGAATATACGCATAGCCTGCTACTGCAACAGATTCCAGTCCTGAATTTCCCTGTACAGGCAGTATTTTTACATTCCAGTTTACGCCACTAACGCCGATGGAATTATTACCTTTTGCTGCTGCAATTCCTGCCACATGCGTACCATGCCCGCTCGAAAGAGAGGTGATGGTTCCGCTGTTTGTTTGTGAATTCCAACCGTCATAATCATCTACATAACCATTTTCATCATCATCAATGGAATTTCCGGGAATCTCCAGTTTGTTTTTCCAGAAATCCAGATCAGCATGTAACAGGTCAAATCCATCATCATCGATTGCCACCACGATGGTATCACCGGATGCAGTCAGTCCGCCCGTGGTGATATCCCAGGCATCGGTGGCACGCACATCCGCACCACTTGTTCCGCCGGTTTGCCCGATATTGAGCATATTCCATTGTTCACCAAACCGCTCGTCGTTCGGAATGTTACGGGATTCGATGTAATGATTGAATTGTGCAAGAGATACCAGTTCATTGCCGCGAAGTGCTGACAGCAATTTGGATTCATTGACTGCATCCGCATTAAAACGCAACAGCCAGATGTTAAGGCGGGCAGAAAGTTGTTGGATCGCTGTTAACCCGGTCTCCTGATTATTGAATTCGGCAAATTGTGTTGTAAGTTCATGGACCTCCATTCCTTTTTTTAGCATTACAATCACGTCTCCGGTTGCATGATCCGGTTTTTGGGCATTGGAAGTCGCTGATAAAAACAACAGGATAAGGGTTGCAAAACAAAACGAAACGAGGTTTTTTAGTGGCAACAACATGTTCGGAACAGTTTTTTGAATGAAGGGTGTCCGGTTACTTTTTGATGATCAGTTTTTTATAATAAATGCTGTTGCCAGCAGTCAGCTTTAATAAATACATTCCATCAACGATGGGTTCTGTATTCAGTATTAATTGATCACCATGAAAGGAGTTAAAGCTAACTGTTCTCAGAGGTAATCCTGACAAGGTGAAGATACTGATTTCTTTTAACGGCTCTGTATTTTCTAATCCTGTAAGATGAATAATTCCCGCGCTTGGAACCGGGTACAGCAACAGGTTGTTTTCCGCATCAGGCTTTGAGATACTCGTACAAACAGCAACTTCAAGCGTCACAGCAGCTGTTTCAATACACCTGAATTCATTTTCATATGTGTAGGTTATCAGGTGCGAACCGATGCCGGCTACATCCGGTTCAAAAATGCTGCCGGTGATGCCACTTCCGGTAAATACACCTCCCCCCGGAATGCCGATTAATGTGTCCCCTGCCTGATTCGTACAGTAAAGGGAGTCGTTACCGGAAATTTCCGGGATGGTTGGCGCTCCTACCAAAAGCGGTTTTGACATATTCTGGCAACCTGACATGTTGGTTACATTCAATGTGTACGTGCCCGGTTCAGAGGCGGTGTAACTACTTGAAGTCGCACCTGCAATATCGTTGCCATTCCATTGCCATTGGTAGGTTAGCCCTGTTCCGGGGATTGCCTGTAGCAAAGAGCCGGTGCATGCGGTACTGTCTGAAAACAACAAATACGTATCGACAAGAATGTGAGCTGTAGGCAGGCAGGCCGTATCTGTAATCTTTAATATTTTACCATGGGTTACATCCGTCACATATAATTCTCCAAGATAGTCTTCACCAATAGAAGAGAAAGAAAACTCATCCTGCACAATCAATTCATCGCCAACCAATGCCGTGGCAAAGGTTCCATCGGTATTTTGTGTGGTTGCCCTGAACTTACCACTGCAATAATCAACGAAAAGGTACTTGCCGAAGAGATTTCCAAAGTGGGCGCCGCGGTATACATGCCCACCGGTAACCGAACAATCACCGTTTAACCCGCTGGAATGCGGGTACTCAAAAATGGGATTGGTGAGTATTGTATTCGGCGGGCAATTGGAAGGTTCATAATTATGTGTTCCCTCATAGCAATCCCATCCGTAATTCTGGCCTCCGCCTCCGGCCAACGGCATAAAATCAATCTCTTCCCATGCGTTCTGACCTACATCAGCAATCCAGAGGTCGCCGGTAATACGATCGAAGCTGTAGCGCCATGGATTACGTAATCCAAAAGCCCAGATTTCAGGATAGTAGTTATCAGGATCATCAACATACGGATTATCGGAAGGTACTTCATAGGGAGTGCCATTGTCAACATCTATCCTTAACATTTTGCCGAGGTACTTTAAAGTATTCTGGGCATTTTCATCCGGGTCACCGGCACTTCCGCCGTCACCGGTACCGATATACAGGTATCCGTCGGGCCCAAACTGCAGGCAACCGCCATTGTGGTTGCTTAAAGGGTGTGGAATTTCCATCAGGATCAATTCACTGGCTGGGTCAGCCAGATCTTCATTTAAGCTGTCGGCTGAAAACCTGGAAATCCGGAGGTGCCCGTCTGATATCCTTGTGTAATACACGAAAAAGTAACCGTTGTCTGAATAGTTTGGATGAAATGCCAATCCCAGCAGGCCACGCTCACTTCCCTGGCTGATTTTTGTATGGATATCAAGAAACGGGGTGACGAGTTTTGCACCTGTTGAATCAGCAATATAGATGTACCCATTTTGTTGAACTACAAACAGCCTGTTATCGCCGCAATGCCTGATATCAATCGGACTGGAATAGCCGGCAGAAAACTCCTGCAGTGCTATAACCGGACTTTGTGCCAACACAACAGAAAATGGAAAAATAAGCAGTAAAAAAATCAGTAGCGGTTTATGTTGCATCAGCTTTCTTTTATAAGAAGCGAAATTAAGTTAAAATTCAGTGAGGGTTGGTTGCTTGCGAAGGGTCTTTCAACAAACCTGGTTTTCACAAGGGTTACCTTTATAATTTCAGGATACTCAACAACCATACAGCGAACATGAGGCGCTCCGGATCAGCCTTCAAAACACAACAAGTCATCCAATGTTTCAATTTACATACATAGAAAGACCAGGCTTTCAGCATTTGTATCGGTGGTTCTTTTCAAACTGCCGGCAACTTTCTGCAATCCGGTATTTAATGCAAATGTTCCATGACTGCATGATCAGGATGCGTGCAGAAAGGTATCTGTTACCCATTTATCAGGTAAATCTCTGATCGTTGTGCCATTTTCCCGTTACCTTCGCCAACTAAACGTAACATGAGCCGCGAATTGACATATGGCATGATTGCCGGTTTTTCCACCCTCGGCTGGATGACACTTGGATATGTTTTGCATTGGGAACAATCTGAGATGGGAAGGTATGCTCCCTTTCTCAGCTTATTTATTCTGATGCTGGCCATTTACCTTACTATCCTGTTTAAAAGAGATACGGATCAGTCCGGTGTCATTTCTTTCAAAGAAGCCTTTACAGCCGGAATGGTGGTCAGTTTTATCGTCGGCATCATGGTGGGTTCTTACCTGTTGGTCTATGTGAAGTATGTAAATCCGTCCTATGTAGATGCTGTTATTTCATCTGCTATTGAATATTACAAAGCAGAGAAAGCATCACAGGAGCAGATTGATAAGGGTATTGAAGGAATCCGTGCCATGTATGCACCGTTCGGACAATTTACCTATGGCATAGGCACTACAATGATGACGGGGCTGTTGATTTCTTTGGTGATATCTGCGATTATGCAGAGGAAGGTGAAGAGAATAGTTTGAAGTTTGTCCGAAGGACTCTTTCAGAGAAGTTTTAAATATTCAGCCGGAAACAGCAAACACCTCAACTGAACCAAAACAACTTAACAATTCAACAGTTTTGCCATTTAACCATTTAACCATTTAACCATTTAACCATTCAATTTAGGGATAAATACCAGGAAATAAAATGAACGTAAAAAATGAGTAAACCAACTATTCCAAGCGGCATGCGCGACTTTTCCCCTGAAGAGGTCGTGAAGCGTCAGTATATTTTCGATACCATAAGAACCGTGTTTCAACGGTATGGCTATCAGCCTATCGAGACACCAACGATGGAAAATCTATCAACGCTGGAAGGTAAGTATGGGGAAGAAGGGGACCGGCTGTTGTTCAGAATATTAAACAGTGGTGATTTTCTAGGTAAGATACAATCAGAAATAAATTGGCGTAAAGCGATTGAAACCGCAACAGGTAAAAGTGCTGATGAGTTGTCAAGTGGTATTCCATTTGAATGGAAATCACAGGGAGACTTATTTTGGAAGGATATCGGACTTACATCCAAAAGTCTTATTTCCAAAGTCGCCGAAAAGGGATTGCGTTACGATCTCACAGTCCCTTTTGCACGGTATGTAGTAATGCATCAGAATGAAATCACCTTCCCTTTCAAACGCTACCAGATCCAACCCGTATTCAGAGCCGATCGTCCGCAACGGGGCCGCTACCGCGAATTTGTTCAGTGCGATGCCGATGTGGTAGGCAGCAATTCGCTGATCAATGAAATGGAACTGGTGCGGATGTATGATGAAGTGTTTGATAAACTGGGAATGGAAGTCACTATAAAACTAAATAACAGAAAAGTGCTGGCCGGTATGGCAGAAACTGCGAACGCCACAGATAAATTCATTGACCTTACCATCGCAATCGATAAACTTGATAAGATTGGCATTCAGGGTGTCAGACAGGAATTGACAAACAAAGGGTTAAGTGAAAGCCAACTGCAGCTGATAGAGAATTTTTTCAGCATTAATGGAACGCCACCGCAGAAGATTGCAGCAGCACAGGAGCTTCTAAATCATTCAGCAACCGGCACGAAAGGGCTGAAGGAACTTGGTGAAATATATGAATACCTTGAGCTGACAGGCAAAACAAAAGCTAAAGTGGAAGTCGATTTTACCCTGGCAAGAGGCCTGAATTATTATACCGGTGCCATACTGGAAGTGAAACCCGAAAATGTTAAAATGGGCAGTGTGGGCGGTGGCGGTCGTTATGATGACCTGACGGGCATATTTGGTTTGAAAGGAGTTTCCGGTGTTGGTATTTCTTTCGGGGCAGACCGGATTTATGATGTGATGACTGAATTGAAACTATTTCCGGAGCGAGTGCAAACCGGCACTAAAGTATTATTTGCACACTTCGATGAAGCGTCCATGTTGTTTTCTTTGCCACTGGTGCAGCAAGTTCGTTCGGAAGGCTTTCCTGCGGAAGTTTATCCCGGCATGGAGAAGATCAAGAAACAACTGAAATACGCTGATGATAAGCAGATACCATTTGTGGTATTAATTGGAGAGGATGAAATGAAAACCGGTAAGTTAACCCTGAAAAATATGTTGACCGGTGAACAGGAATCATTAACTATCAACGCAGTTATTTTGAAATTGCAGGAGCAGTTGTTGTAGGTGAGTGGCAAGTAGTGAGTGTTGAGTGTTGGATATTGAATATTGAATATTTGAATATCCAATATCCAATAATGAATATTCAATTTTCATTGCCAATGTAACAACACCTTTCATACAAAATTGATAAACTCAGTTATCTTGATAAAGAAATCCATAGCCTTCCTCTTTGTTGCATTACTTTGGATTGTAGTATGCTCACATGAATACCTGCTGATTGCGGAACAGTATATAGTTAAGCGCGGTGATCAGCTGTATGTCCACTTATTTGTTTCGCAGGGTTTTAATGTAGAACTGGAACGAACCCTGGAAAAAAACAATACGCGTAATTTTAAGATGTACACGAATACCGGTACAATTGACCTGCTCGCAGCTACACCTGATAAACAGTTGCCGGTAATGGAGAAAACTGTTGACTTTGACGGATTGGCGATGATTGCTATGGAACGCGATTATTCAAGAATTGAACTGGAGCCTGCAAAGTTTGCACAGTATCTGGAAGACGATCATCTGGACAACATCTCCTTTGACGCAAGCCGGTCCAGCCAGCCACAGCGTGAAAAGTATTCAAGGTACCTGAAGGCATTATTGTTGTCAGGAACTGATGCCGGTGGCGATCTCTATAAAAAGGAACTGGGATATCACCTCGAAATCATCTTGCTGAAGAATCCATACCTGTTAAAGGAAGGAGATGAGGTGAGTGCAAAAGTAGTTTTTATGGGTTTGCCGCTGGCTAATAAGACGGTCACCATCAGAAACCGGGAAGCGGACGATAATGCCATTTCATTTCTAAAAAAGACGAATGGTGATGGAATCTTCACGTTCCGAATCACAAAAGGCGGAACCTGGGCCGTACATTTAACACATATGATTCCGTGTGCCGAAATAAAGGATTGCGACTGGGAGAGCTTTTGGGCTTCGTATACATTTGGTATAAGGTAAGAATGAAAATTGAGTATTGAAAATTGGATTTTGAATGTTCAAATCTCAAAATTTGAACACTCAATATTCAACACCCAATTTTCAATTTATGCACAACAACTCTCATTCCAGCACTTAACTATAATAAAAGTATCACCTGATAAAAGCTCTGTATTCCTGTTATTCTCAAATTCAGGAATATGACATTGTTAAAATAGCTTATTTGATTCACATCTGAAAGCACAGCCAGGCCATGTTTTCGGCAATAGAGCACAGATGGTTTTGAGCAATCCTGATCAGAAGAAGTATTCTTAATATTTCCTTCCAAATACTTGACATAGGCCTATCCGCAACTGTATATTTGATTGTTAAACTATTTTTTCATTCATTCCTAAAACTGATCACATGAAACAACAAATTATACCACTCACCCTGTTGGTATTACTGGTAGGTAGTACCCATTTTGTTTCAGGCCAAAATACCCTTCCCGCTAATGGAAGGGTTGGAATAGGTACCACCACACCCAATACGTCTGCCATGCTTGATATTGATACCATCGGTCTTGGTGTACTGTTTCCGCGTATGACTAAAGTGCAGCGCGATGCTATTGGCACTCCGGCAGAAGGATTGTTGATCTATCAAAAGAACAGTACGCCGGGATTCTATTATTATGACGGCGGAAACTGGAAACAGATGTCTCCAAAAGGAGTCAATAAATCGCTTGACAACCTGACTGCAACCGCTATTAATCAATCGCTGTTACCTGAAGCAACGGGTACGCTGGACCTTGGCAGCGCAGCATTTCGCTGGCGTGATACGTACTCAAACAGCATACGTTTTGGTGATGGTACCATACAAACTACCGCACTCCCTTATGCTGCAGGTGCAGGCATCAGTATTGCAGGGAACATCATTTCCAATACAGGATTGCTTTCTGAAACTGATCCGCAGGTGGGAGTTAATGCCGCGAATTACCTGTCCAAATGGGATGGGAGTGCATTGGTAACCGGTTCCATCTTCGACAATGGGAAAATAGGAATCGGAACATCAAGTCCGTCATATAAAGGTCATGTAAACAACAATACTGACACCAGGAGTTTGTATCTCATCAATGAGTTTTCCACCACCTCCGCTAAATACGGGATTTACAATTCCGTATCTAACAATGCAAGCACCAAGTATGGCATTTATAACACGGTAGTCAACGATTCAACATCACTGACTACTTATGGCATCTACAGCACGGGTTCTAACCCGGGTACCGGAACGGTCTATGGTCTTTATTCTTTTGTAAGCTCTGCAACCGGAACCGGCACACACTATGGTCTTTATTCTTCTGCCAGCGGTGCAAGCAACTTTGCGGTATATGGAGTGGGCAGGGGTTATTTTTCCGACGACCTTATTGTTGGCGATCATATCAGGCAGAATTCCGGATCAGGAGATCAATTGGTAGAACTGCATTCCGAGGGCGGTTCTAGTGTAGGCCTTCGCTGGATCCGTGAAACGGCAACCTACCGGGATTATGAATTGGTAGGAGATGGCGGGTACTTGATTTTGAATTCTTCATTAGATGATTTTGGCACGCAGACAGAGGTGATGCGGATTAATGGTTCCAACGGATATGTTGGACTTGGTACTACTTCCCTTTCTTACAAATTAAATGTATGCGGAACCATTCGTGCCAATGAGGTGCGTGTGGATGCCGGCTGGTGCGATTATGTGTTTGATGAAAAGTATAAACTGATGCCACTGGAAGAATTGCAACAATTTATCAGTACGAATAAGCACCTGCCCAATATTCCACCTGCTTCAGAAGTGGAGGCAAATGGCTTACCGGTGGGGGAAATGACACCTAAGATGATGGAGAAGATCGAAGAACTCACCCTGTACGTGCTTGCGCTTAATGAAAGAATGAAAGCGCTCGAACAGGAAAATGAATCCTTGCGTAAACACATTACTAATTTAAAATAGGGGGCTACTGTTATGAATCACCGGAAAGATTTTACAACTGCGGCCATCCTTGCCCAATGGGCGGGCGGTACGCAAAGAATCAGGGTGCTGTTACTTTGCAGTTTCCTGATCCTAACTTCCATAAGATCAAGTTTAGGGGCTGATTTTCTCAACTTCCTGGGTCAGCCTATTTTAAATAATGATCAGCAGCGGCTGGCCGGTAACTGGGCCAGTCTTGATATCGTCGATAGTTACTATTTTGTTTCTGTTAATACAGAAGCGCTCAATAATGATATGCTCACGTTGAATACCCCTGCAGGATCGTTTGATGTTTACCGGCAACGGGTTGAAACGCATAGCGAGGGTTTCTATTCCTGGTTCGGGAAGAATGAAGCGGATCATACCCTGCTAAATGTAGTGAACAATAAGGGTAAAATCACTGCTGTGTTTTTTGGGCATGGATTGCAGTTCCAGATTATGCCAATGGGAGATGGAATTCATTTTTCTTATATAGCAGATGGAAGAACTGCAACCAATGACGATGGTGACCTTGCTGAAGTTGGATTACCGGGATTGCAGCTACGCCCGAAAAATCAGGTTGATAATCCGGAAGAGGGCATGGAAATGCTGGCGGGCAATTGCAAAGTAAGAGTGCTCATTTGTATTTCTGATGATGCTCTTGGTGTGATCGGAGATGTGCCCGGCTACGCGCAGTCATGCATTGATATTACCAATACGGCCTATGAAAACAGCAGTATCAACTTTGAAGTTGAATTGGCCAGGTCAGAAATTGTTTCTTATACTGAAAGTGCCGATGCCAATACTGATCTGGCTTACTTTGAATCAACATCTGATGGTGTACTGGATGGCATTCATAATACCCGCACCTACTACGATGCGGATTTATGTGTGCTGATAGCAAACAATTTTAATGACTGGGCCGGCTATGCGAATTCAATTGGAGGCTTTGGATATTACGATGCTTTTTGTGTGGTTGAATGGGATAATGCCGTTGGCACATTGACATTTCCGCATGAGTTGGGACACCTGTATGGGGCACGCCACGACCTGTATGTGGATACCGATGATACTCCGTATGAGTATGGGCATGGTTATGTGGATCTGCCCAACCTCTTTCGGACGGTGATGGCATATAACGATGAGTGCGAGGATGCTGGAACTTCCTGCACCAGGATTCCGTATTTCTCTAATCCTGCAGTTGATTATTTTGGTGATCCTACAGGGGTTACCGGAGAAAGTGATAATGAATCGGCACATGACAATTCTGATGATGACGTCGGGAGCCTGGAATCGAGCGTAACGGATAAACAGTTTCCGTCTGAAACGATTGATGAAGATGAAACGGGTGATGTGATTGCCACTAACTCAGTAACCAATACCGACCTGTACCATGTAGAAAGCGGAGCCAGTATTACCTGGAGAGCCGGTTCGGAGCTGATCCTGGCCGAAGGCTTTCTTGCATACAATGGCAGTACCTTCCGGGCATACCTCGATGAATGCACGCCGCTGAAGATAAGTGAGGAGACAGATCCGGAAGTGCTGGAGCTATCACCCGATGCCATGGCCATGATACAATGCTATCCCAATCCATTCTATGACCAGACGGAAATCACCCTGACTTTGCAGAAGGAAGCCCGGGTTACCGTTTGGATCAGTGATATCGGTGGAAAACGGGTGGCATTGATTGCCGACGAGCAATTCTATAAAGCGGGGGAATGGAAATGGGCGGTATCATTACCGGAACTTGCTGCAGGCAGCTATTTTGCTGTTGTTGTAATCGATCAGCAGCCACATTTATCGAAGTTAGAAAAGGTCAGATAGTGCACCAGTTGATCAGGTACAGGTTATTTTGAACGGAATGAATGAGTCACCGGTGAAATTCAGTTGCACCAGGTGACTCATTCTTTTCTAGCTGTTCAAAACGGTTAAATCATGATTACGCGGGCCTGTAGAGTTTTTTGGCAGGGATCAATCGAGCTGCTTATCAAGAAGATAATTGTATTTTTTACGGATTTCCACCTTTCATTATTTTGAATAAATTCCCAACCTTAGCGCCCTGGCGTCTTTGCGCTTATTAAATCATGTCAAGTACTCACTATATAAGCTCTGATCATCTTTCACTTGAAAAGATCAGCGAAATCATTACAGGCAATTATAAACTTGCTCTTTCAGAGGAAGCACAGCAAAAAATTATAGCCTGTCGCAATTACCTCGACCAAAAACTCAAAAATTCAGACCAGCCTTTTTATGGCATTAACACTGGATTCGGATCGCTGCGCAACATCCGCATATCACCTGATCAGATTGAACAGTTGCAGGAAAACCTGGTGATGAGCCATGCCTGTGGCGTAGGTGATGAAGTGCCGAAAGATATTGTTAAGCTGATGTTACTCTTGAAAATTCAGTCACTTTCGTATGGTAATTCCGGTGTTGATATTGGCACCGTCTGGCGCCTCATTGATTTTTATAATCACGATATCCTGCCCGTTGTTTTTCAAAAAGGATCCCTTGGTGCATCCGGTGACCTTGCACCGCTTGCCCATCTCAGCCTGCCATTGATTGGCATGGGCACTGTAAATTTCCAGGATAAAAAAATGCCGGCATCGGAAGTACTGCATGCTTTTAACTGGAAAGCGCTGAAACTGCAGTCGAAGGAAGGCTTGGCATTGCTTAACGGCACACAGTTCATGAGTGCCTATGCCGTCTGGATTTTGTTGCAGGCGAAACGACTGAGCGCACTGGCCGACTTCATTGCCTGCATGTCAATGGATGCTTTTGACTGCCGGATGGACCCGTATAATCAGCTGATTCATGAAGTGAGGCCGCATCCCGGGCAAAAGGAAACAGCTGCAACAATATTGAAGATACTGCAAGGCAGCGAGTTATCGGCACGCGAAAAAACAGATATCCAGGATCCTTATTCATTCAGGTGTATTCCCCAGGTGCATGGTGCATCAAAAGATACGATCGGCTATTGTGAAAAGGTGATCACGACGGAGATTAATTCGGTTACTGACAATCCGAATGTTTTTCCGGAAGCAGATACCATTGTAAGTGGCGGTAACTTTCACGGCCAGCCACTTGCACTTGCCCTCGACTTTCTTTCCATCGCCCTTGCAGAATTAGGCAACATAAGTGAACGAAGAATTTATTTACTTGTTAGCGGCCAGAGAGGATTGCCTCCATACCTGGTGGCGAAACCGGGAGTAAATTCAGGAATGATGATTCCGCAATATACTGCCGCAGCTTTGGTAAGTGAAAACAAACAACTCTGCACCCCATCCTCTGTGGATTCCATTATGTCGTCGAACGGACAGGAGGATCATGTGAGCATGGGTGCAAACGGGGCAACCAAATGTTTCAGGGTGGTGATGAATCTTGAAAACATTATGGCAATAGAACTGTTAATTGCGGCACAAGCGCTGGAATTCAGGAGGCCATTAAAAAGCAGCAGGATCATTGAAGCCTGTTATGCTTCCTACCGTGAAAAGGTTTCTTTCAACGAATCTGACCGGATACTGAGTGATGATATCGCAAAAAGCTTACACTTTTTACGGTCGTATTCAAGCAGTTAGCTTCCATAGGATGTTTGATTTGCCTACCTCGTCATTTTAACGTAAATTTGCCCGATTTTTTAACGGTACTTTTTTCGCTTCAACTATTAGTAAACGGTCTATTCTGTATCAACAGTAACCGGCAGTGGAATAACTAACAAAAAAATAATTAACAACAACAATGGCCATTCTCATTTTCTTTGTGTGTCACTGGTACTTTTCGCTTTTCTTCCAGACTTTCTTTCACCATCGTTACTCAGCACATCAGATGTTTACGATGTCGAAACCTATGGAAAAAGTTTTTATTTTCCTTTCCTGGCTTACCCAGGGTTCTTCTTACCTGAGCCCATATTCTTATGGTATTCTTCACCGGCTGCACCATGCCTATGCAGATACCGAGAAGGATCCGCATTCACCGAAATATGATAAAAACATCTGGGCGATGATGTGGCGGACAAAAATCATTTACATGGAAATTCTGCATGATACCTACCCGGTTGATGAAAAATTCAAAAAGGATCTTCCGTACTGGCCTGCATTTGAAAAGTTTGCAGATAGCTGGTACAGCCGCATTGCCTGGGGCGCATTCTATGTAATTTTCTACATGATGTTTGCCACTTCCTGGTGGATGTTTTTATTGCTGCCGATTCATTTTGTAATGGGTCCTTTCCACGGTGCCATCATCAACTGGTTTGCACATACGTTGGGTACAGTTAGATTCAAGATGAGTGATACCTCCAAGAACCTGCTGCCTGTTGATTTCCTGATGCTGGGTGAAAGCTATCACAACAATCACCACAGCCATCCCGGCCGCGCCAATTTCGGTATCAAGTGGTATGAAATTGATCCGGTGTATCCGTTCATTAAGATGTTTCACTGGTTAGGTATTATCAAGTTAAAACCGACAGCGGTTAACGCATAAAATAATTTTATTACGGCGCAGCGCCTTAGCACTGTCCTGTTGTTTTCAACAATAGGCAGACGCTAAGGCGCTGAGTTTTTTATTTGGGTTTATTTTGCTTTTATCACTTTCTGCGTTTCAATTTTATTTGATTGCTCTAGCAGAACGATGTATGGTCCGTTCGAAAGGTCAGGAATATCAAAGGTGCTGGAAGAGGATGAATGGTTGACAAATTGTTTTTCGAAAAAACATTTACCGGCTACGTCATAAATTTTCAAAATCATCTTTTCATTCGAAGGAGGAACTCCGGAAAGAAACAATTTCTTGCCATCAAAATTTGTTTTCCAATCGGAAATGCTGAAGATTATTTTTTATAGACCGACCTTCCTTCTTTAATAGTTTCTAAAACTACAATGTCTTTAATTTTCATTGGATCAACTTTAAGCGGATTTTCAGAAAGTATCACCAGGTCACCTGATTTGCCCACCGTTAAACTGCCTTTGTTCTTTTCTTCAAAATGCTGATAAGCTCCCCAGATAGTAATGGTCTTTAGTGCTTCGTAAGGGGTAAGCCGTTCGTCAGGTCCAATCACGGCACCGCTTCTTGAAACACGATTTACTGTAGCCCACATCACCATCATCAGGTTGGGAAAAGCTACGGGGGCATCGGTATGACTGGTAGGCATCATGCCCATTCTCAAAGCAGTTTTAATAGGGCTGATTTTGTTTGCAAGGTCTTCGCCAATAATTTGTTTGTACCAGTCTCCCCAATAAAAAGTATGCATAGGGAATAAGGAAGGAATCACCTTCATTGCTTTCAAGCTGTCCAATTGATCCATCCGTATAAACTGTCCATGGATCAAAACATTTCTTCTGTCGTCATTTCCGTAATGGTCAATTGCTGATCGCAGGCATCGGATGTACTGATCAATGGCCGCGTCTCCATTGGCATGGCAAAGCAATTGCCGGTGATTAGCAAATGCACTGTCCATAATGGCGATAACTTTATTATCATCAGCAATTGCAGGATAACCTTTGTAAGTATTTGACTCCCCTTCAGGAGGAAGCAGGTAAGGGATAGTCCTCCAGGCTGTTCTTCCCTGCGGCGATCCGTCTAACGTGAGTTTGGTTCCACCGATGCGGTAATGGTTTTTGTAATCAGGGCTGTACCACTCGCTTCGCATATATTTTGGAAAAGCATAATCGATGTAGGAAACTATATCAATTTTAAATTTACCTTCTTTCGCAAATGATGCGAGTTGTTCGTGGTTGCCCATTGCTCTTCCTTCCTGTGCCGTAGTATATCCAAACCGGAGGGCCAGGTCCTGGCCCTTATTCATAAAGTAATCGATGTCTTCCGGTTTTGTGGGGCTTAATATCTTAACATAAACCGGAATGGCAGCTAACTCGTCGAGTACACCGTTGGGTTCTTTTGAACCGGGCATTCTCCTGATTACGCCACCGGCAGGGTCTTTTGATGCGGCAGTGATATTACTTAGCGCTAAGGCCTTACTGTTCATGACACAGAAGTGCCCGGAAATATGAACAATGATAACCGGTATTTCTGTAGATACCTGATCCAGCTCTTGTTTGGTAGGATGCCTTTGTTCTTTTAACACAGCATCGTCATAACCCATTCCAAAGATCCAGCCCATGGTTTTATCTGTCCCATTTGCTGCATACCAGTCTTTTAATTCCTTCACCAGGTCATCAATGGTATTGATATTTCCATCCGGAGGCGCAAGCAAATTTGCTCCCACTGCCTGCGTACCAAAACCGGCAAAATGAGCGTGGCCATCCACAAAACCAGGAACCAATGTTTTGCCCTGCAAGTCATTCATAACAGTGCTGTCGCCCTTCAATTTTTCAGCATCCGCTTTGTGGCCAACAAAAACTATTTTGCCATCCTTTATCGCAACAGCCTGTACATAAACAGCAGTATCACCTTCCATGGTTATTATATCCCCACCATAATAAATAGCATCTGCTGCATCAGCTGGTGATGTTTTGTTGGTTGCATTGTTACAAGCTGCAAGTGTGATAAGGCAAGCTGTAATGAATCGAAAAACATTTTTCTTCATGGTCAGGGGATGTTATGGAACTAAAGGTAATTTATTGAAGCGTTTATTTCTTTTTGTAATTGCACTGGTCTTTTAAACCTGATTTGCTTTTTCCTATTGGCAGGTTACAGATAATGTTTAACACTATTGTCAGAATAAAGATGGGCGAAAGCCCACCAGGAGCGGGTTTCATCCTATAACGCCAAGCTGAAGCATGGGGTTATAGGATGCACGCCAGTATTGGGTTTCGGCTTAATCCCAAATATTGTGGTCGGACAACTATGAATGTTTAAACAAGCAGGGAAAGGCCGGATAAGAGTACCGAGGGTTTGGTAATCTATGTTACAATCTAATTAGTTGACAGGTAGTATACGGACGATCGTATATTGAACTGGTTTTATCAATGACAGCAAGAGTGTATTTTTAAAGGCAATTTCAATTGTTGCCAATGCAAAACAATCAGGACCTGATCTTATTCCTAAATCAAAAGGCAGCATTTTATAATCAACAAGAGTTTATTATATCGGATCCCATCAGCATCCCTCACCAGTTTTCAAAACTTCAGGACATTGAAATCGCAGGGTTCTTCGCAGCTACCCTTGCCTGGGGCAATCGCGCCAGCATCTTAAACAGTTGTAACAGGTTGATGCAATTGATGGATCATTCTCCGTACGATTTTGTAATGCAGCATGAAGAAAAAGATCTCCAACGTTTTCTTCATTTCAAACACCGGACATTTAATGCGACTGATACATTATGTTTCATTCAATTCTTCAGAAATTATTATCAACTCAACAAATCGCTTGAAACGGCATTCTCGAAATATATTTCACCGAATGATGAACATGTTACAACCGCGCTGATCGGTTTTCACGAATTATTTTTCTCATTGGGAGATGCTCCTAAAAGAACGCGAAAGCATGTTGCAACACCGATAAGAAATTCAACCTGTAAACGATTGAATATGTTTCTTCGATGGATGGTGCGAAAGGATGATTGCGGTGTGGACTTTGGAATTTGGAAAAAAATTAAACCAGCGCAATTGATTTGTCCATGCGATGTGCATGTAGATCGTGTAGCACGGAAATTTGGATTGATCAAAAGCAGGCAAACCAACTGGAAGACAGCATTGGAGTTGACTGCAAAACTGAAAACGTTCGATGCAAAGGATCCGGTGAAGTATGATTTTGCACTGTTTGGACTGGGTGTGATGGAACACTATTGATTGATGAATTTAGTATGCTGATAATTGATCAATAGTGTGGTTCGTGAATACCTGATTTTATTTTGGCAGGCGCATTTACTATTATTGTGAAGTGAATTGCAAATGCACTCCGGTTCATGCTCCGTGTCATCAAACTATCGATACTAACAATTGCGCTTTGGATTTATTGGCCACAATGTGCCGGTGGACAAAATACATGGCAGATAGTACCCACCAATACCACCTTGAGTTTGCTGGGTTTGCAATGCCTTGGTGCTGATACACTGATCGTGTTTGGAGAGGATGGCATATTGCTCAAAAGCATGGATGGCGGTGAAACATTCAGCAGCGAGCAAAATATCAGCGCATCTGTTTATACGGCGGCATACTTCAAAAATGTGGATACCGGTTTTGCAGGCAGCGGCTATGGTAGCCTGTTGCGCACTGTTAATGGTGGAAGCAACTGGACTTTTACCGGCACGTGCACTTGTTTTATTACAGGTATCTGTTTTTCCGATGATCAGCATGGTATTTTCGGAGGTACTGCCGGTGTTTACAGAACCCTTGATGGCGGTGCTTCCTGGTTCGAATCAACCAATATTCCCTACTTCGTGCCTAATCGACTAGCGGCATTTCAGGATTCTGTCTTTGTGGCCGTCTATGGACCATCTTTTTACAGGAGCTCCGATTATGGCACTATCTGGAGTAAGGATACCGTAAATAGCTATTCCAACTATTCACTTTCTGGATTGAGTTTTTCTGATGAGCAGCATGGATTTGCAATTTCCGGCGACGGTCATTTATTTACTACTTCTGACCTGGGCATCTCCTGGAATTTTTTGGCTGCAACCGGTATCAGCAATGTTTCAACATTATTGTTTATAGATACGCTAACCGGCTATCTGGTAGCAGGACAATATTATATTTACAAAACAAATAATGGAGGGCTGACCTGGACTTTTGACTATGTTGCCCCTTCACTGATCAGTGCGCTCGATGCCGACCATCATTCAGTTTTTGCAGTGGGACAAAATGGTATGTTTTTAAGAAAGGGATTGTCAACCGGTATTCGGCCACCACTATTCGACACCATGTATAAAGTATATCCGAATCCCGCAACAAATGAAATATTCTTATCAGGAATTGATCGTGCAACGGACATTGCTGTTTACAATTTTTACGGAATGTGTGTGCAGAAATCAACCGTACAACCTGGCGGCAGTATAGATATCTCATTGCTTCCTGACGGAATATATGGAGCAGTTATTATAACCGCTGCTCAACAACAATGGGTACTATTTGCAAAGCAGTAGCGGCATATACTTTAGCTATACTTTTTTGGGTATCAACCGTTTTGTCGCTTTGCTCACTGCCGCGTCGCGTGCTGCTTCGCGTGAAGCACCAGAATCTCTTGCAATAGTAGCACCCGGATCAGCATTGGTGATATGGCAATGGTACTCATCACCGATTTTGTATGTGATGATGTGAATGGCAGTGCCATTTAGTTCCGTGGTTTCGTCAAGATATTGTTCAGCGTTCATAATGCTATCGTTGGTTATTTTTCAACCGGTGCAGCTACCAGATTACCCCATTCGGTCCAGGAGCCATCATAGTTGGTAACCCCCGGGTAGCCCAGCAGGTATTTCAGCACAAACCAGGTGTGGCTTGATCGTTCGCCGATTCGGCAATAAGCAATAATTTTTTTGTCCGAAGTTACACCCTTGCCGGCATACAAGGTTTCCAATTCTTCTCTGGTTTTGAAAGTACCATCTTCATTACAGGCCTGAGCCCAGGGGATATTTTTTGCACCCGGAATATGGCCTCCGCGCTGGCAAGTCTCCGGTAAGCCCGGAGGAGACAGAATTTTTCCCGTAAACTCATCGGGCGAACGAACGTCTACCATTACTGTTCCGCTTGCATTCATTTCCTTCATTGCCTGGTACAGATAGGTACGAAGTGAATCATCACGGTCGGAAGCTGTATAATTTTCTTTCTTTGGTGATGGCAGATCTTTTGTCAGTTCTCTGCCTTCCGCCAGCCACTTCTTCCGTCCGCCGTTCATAATCCGTACATCTTTATGACCATACATCTTCAACTGCCAGAGTGCCCATGCGGCGAACCAGTTATTATTGTCGCCATAAAGTATGATGGTCGTATTATTGCTGATGCCGGTTTCGCCCAATAAACGCTCAAGATCGTTTTTGCTGATTACATCACGTTGCCTGGTATCGCACAACTGGGTCTGCCAGTTCCAGCCAAATGCGCCGGGAATATGGCCTTCATTATAGGATGCAGTATCAACATCCACTTCAACTATTACGATATTTGCATCAGATTTATGCTGATGAACCCATTCGGTAGAAACCAACATTTCTGGGTGAGCGTAATCTTTCATAGCGTTCCATTTTTATTTGAAAAGAATGAAATAAAATTGAGGTGATAAATTTAATATTTTTTTCAACTATTATTGAAAGTCTTAAATAATGCTTACTTAGTAAAACATTTATTGTTCCGAAGCACCGGTGATCATGCCTACAGAAATTGACAAATTGGTGGCAGGAATTCTTCAACGCAGTTTTGACTTGCCATCAAACTCAACTGAACAGCCACCTGAAAAATGGCGCCTGGCACTAATTGACAGGATTGATTACCTGATTACATATGATTATGAAAAACTGCTGCAGCTATTGTATCGTATAGATGTTGATGAGAATAAGGCAAAAAAGTCGCTCATAGAAGCAGCGGACAAAAAGCCATCAGAAGTAGTGGCAGACTTGATTATTGAGCGTTTGATAGAAAAGGCAAAGTCCAGAATCAATAACCCGGTGCCGCCCCACACCGGTGATCTGCAGGAGTAATGTTCAACAATTCAGCGTTTCACCAGTTTCCCGCTAATAAGTTGCGAAATTGACTGAATCTGTATGATATAAAATCCCGGTAGCAGACCCTGAATGTCTGTAGTATACGGCAGCTGTACATTCCTGATTTCCCGTATCATCGTTCCATCAATGGAAAAAAGGAGGATGGTTACCCTTTCCAGGTTGTAATCATCAAGGTCAATGGTAATTTGGTCATCAGCAGGATTGGGGAAGAGCAGCAGCGAACCAGTATTTGATGCTTCTGCTTCTTTTTCCCGGAATGCAGTACAGTCACCTCCCAGGAACCAGGACAACAGTTTAACATAACTGGCCTGCGTATAGATTGCATTCTCGGTAACCGACCATGAATTTTGCGGCCAGCCGGTATTCCAGTCACGATATGATTTTTGAATTGGCTGAGATAAGGGAGGTGTCACTGACGAAGTATTGCACTCGCCGTTAGCACCTCCGCAGCCATTCGGACAACAGGGATCAAGACTGTAAGAAGGATTGGCACCTCCCGGAATAAAGCCCGGAGGCGGCCCATAGGCGGAGACTCCGGCCCGGTCCCAAAGAGCACTTCCATCTGCAAACCAACTGTGGTAGATTTCATTTACACAGGTATCTCCACCCAAAACATACATGTTACTCAGGTAAGTAATGCCAACCGGATTTACTCCATGCATATAATGAAGGTAGCCGGAAGCTGCCGAACGATAGTTTGCCGCATTGGCAGCATTCAAATTATAGCGCACCATATTCGTAAACATACTGCCTTGTACACATTTGAACTCATTATTTCCCCAGGTGTAATTGTTATCAGCCATGTAAGCACGGTAAGCATCGATTTTGTTCTTATAAGCCGGATAATTATCGGCATTATTAGTTTTTATGGAATTACTGAATACACTTTTTATGGCAGAAGCCACCGATGCTGTCTTCCCATTCACCTTCGTATAATATAGCAGCATATCCTGTTCAGTACCTTCGAAAGGGTAGGCATATTGCCATTGCATGAGGTGTACACTGCTGTAATTGTTATCGAAAAAATCGCGGTAGGTTGTATTGCCGGTAAGTTTATACAAAAAACAGGCACTGGCTATTTTGCGTACCAGCCTTCCGTAGTCATCCACTTCCTGTTCACCGGCGGCAAGGGTTCCAGTATTATAGAAAGTAACATTCGGATTCGCCATGCCCCAGTTGTAGGCATTGATGGCAGCAACTTCCAGCGTATCGGCAAATGCTGCAGCAGCAGTTGTGTTCAGGGAGTTGAATTGAATGGCAGCCAATGCAAATATCGAGCAACCGGTAAACGTAGCCGAAGTAGTGGCAGGGCCATATCTTCTGAAAGCCGCATCAGCAGAAGGTGGCGAAGCAGACGCGAAATCTTGCGTGCCCACCAGGGAAAGCAACGATCCATTTTCTTCCTGCATGCGCAACAACCATTGCAACTCAATTTTTATTTCATCTGTCAAATCGGGTAGGCCGTTTCCGGATTCCGGAAGGCCATAATCATCAGCCCAGGCTGTTGGATTTTCTTCATAAGCAAGCAGCAGCGAGGTCATTGTCGTCCAGGTGAAATTCACATATTTATTATAGTCGCCGGCATCATGCCAGCCACCATGAAGATCTCGTGAAGTGGCAATAGATGGATTGGTCACTAATCTGCAATCCAGATCTTGTTGTGAACCCAGGTGACAAATTCCGTCATTCCAGCCCGCACCGGCATACGGAACTGATTTTGGAACACCACAACGCTGGTAATAAAAGGTTTTCATGGCAGCCTTCAGTACCTCATCATAGGTATTGTCGCCAATATGGAATTTGCAGGATCCAACCTTATTCGTTTTGTCGAAGATGTAATAGTCGCCGGGCGTACTTACGGATGAAAAGGTAAACCACCAAACCTTATCTCCCGATTGCGTGTGCGTCGCCCCGCTGTTCCATTTCTTGATGGTGCCAGTAAAAACAGGTATATCATCATTCCACTTTCGCACTTCATATTTATTATTACCCGTACCCGGATTGAATGGATCCCCAGCATTGTACCCTGTTTGCGGATTACTGATAACGGCAATTTTTTCCGCATCGCAACGATAGCCAAATTGATCGACATGGATGTGATAATCAATAGTATCCGGAGCAGCAGCCAGGTTTTGAATATAGAGGCATACTGAAACGATGAAGTACAGACTACAATCTAACTTTTTCATGGTCAATGATTTTAAAGCATAGCATGTGTGGTACGAATGGTAAATAAAAAAGTTGTCTATTGCTTTCCTGAGAACCCAAGATCTTCGGTTGAAACAGAAGTATTACCCGGGCTTTTCATTATGCTGTCATGATTTTTAGACGGATGACCAACTTGATTATATATTTGCCGCAACTTGTACAACATTCAACAATCATACAATGAAACTTATCAGCTACTTTAACCCCACCGATGAACAGGATCACCTGGCCATGGTACATGGAGAAAATTTTTATGACTTGCAGGATATGGATTGGCGGTTGCCAGGAAACATGCAACTCTTTCTTTACGGAGGGGAAGAAGCCTTTGAAACAGCTTTGGAATATGATCAAATGCTAAGAGAAGGGAAGTCAGTTCGGGCAAGACCGAAGCTGTTAAGCAGTGTTCAGCTGATGGCTCCCGTGCCGCAACCCACATCCTGTCGCGACGGATACGCATTCCGTCAGCATGTGGAAGCGGCCCGCAGGAACCGGAAGGTGGAGATGATTCCTGAATTTGATCAGTACCCTGTCTTTTACTTCACCAATCACAATGCCATACAGGGTCCGGGAGAAGTGGTGTGTATGCCAGATCATTTTCAAAAACTGGATTTTGAATTGGAGGCAGCCATCGTGATCAACCGCAAAGGAAGAAATATCCGCGCCGAAGAAGCCGACAGCTACATTGCCGGGTATATGATTATGAATGACATGAGTGCACGGGTATTGCAGATGGAGGAAATGAAACTGAACCTGGGACCTGCAAAAGGAAAGGATTTCTCTACAGTAATCGGGCCATGGTTGGTAACGCCGGATGAACTGGAATCTTTTAAAGTTCCATGTAAAGAAGGGCATGTTGGCAACAATTACAACCTCGATATGAAGTGCTGGGTAAATGGCAAGCTGGTTTCAAGCGGCAATATGGGTGATATGGACTGGACCTTTGCAGAAATTATTGAACGTGCATCCTATGGGGTGGATCTCTTACCCGGAGATGTGATTGGCAGCGGCACTGTTGGAACAGGTTGTTTTTTAGAATTGAACGGTACCTGCAAATTTAATGATCCAAATTATGAAGAGCAATGGTTGCAGGAAGGAGATGTGGTGGAAATGGAGATCACTGGGCTTGGCCATCTCACTAATACGATTGTTAAAGAGGAGAGTGAATTTTCAATACTTGCAAAAAAGAAAATGGGATAGCTTAGTGGGGTTTCGTACTCATTATAGTTTCACGCAAAGGCGCGGAGTTCACAAAGGTTAGAATAAGTGATTTGGAGGTTTGCGTATTTTCTTGGCGAATCTGGTGAGCTTAGCGCGAGATCATGATTTCACGCAAAGGGTGCGGAGTTCGCAAAGGTTAGAATAAGTGATTTGGAGTTTTGCGCATTTTCTTAGCGAACCTGGCGAGCTTAGCGTGAGACTATAATTTCACGCAAAGCGCGCGGAGTTCGCAAAGGTTAGAATAAGTGATTTGGAGTTTTGCGCATTTTCTTAGCGAACCTGGCGAGCTTAGCGAGAGACTATAATTTCACGCAAAGCGCGCGGAGTTCGCAAAGGTTAGAATAAGTGATTTGGAGTTTTGCGCATTTTCTTAGCGAACCTGGCGAGCTTAGCGAGAGACTATAATTTCACGCAAAG
>CAZGBP010000003.1:0-28833 GCA_964524035.1 uncultured Bifidobacteriaceae bacterium | reverse complement strand
ACGCAAAGAGCGCGGAGTTCGCAAAGGTTAAATAAGTGATTTGGAGGTTTGCATATTTTCTTAGCGAATCTGGTGAGCTTTGCGCGAGACCATGATTTTACGCAAAGGGCGCGGAGTTCGCAAAGGTTAGAATAGGTGATTTAGAGGGTTGCGTATTTTCTTATCATGCGTAGCGAGAAACCGGAATTGGAATAAAGGTTATTTCAAAGCAAGCCTGTAAAGAACCGGGTAATCATATTTTATATATCTTGTAATCGAATTATGCAGGTTACTGTTAACTCTGCTTATTGAGTGTGATTTTATCTTCACCATTATATTTTGATACTATGACTGAAAATGAACTATCCGGTATTCTGGTCAATATTTTTCTCAGGATACATCGAAGCCTTGGCCCCGGTTTGCTGGAATCAGTATATGAAGAAGTGATTTGTTATGAACTTGCAAAAGAAAGAATCAGTGCGCAACGGCAACAACACATTGGCGTGTTTTATGAGGAAGTAGAAATGGATTTGGGTTTTCGGGCCGATATAGTTGTTGAGGAGAAAGTGATTATTGAAGTGAAGTCTGTTGAAACTTTGTCGCCCGTTCACTACAAGGTTATGTTGACATATCTCAAATTATCGGGTATTAAACTGGGCTTGCTTGTGAATTTTAATGTGGAATTGATTAAGGATGGTATTCATCGGGTAGTAAACAAACTATGAAAACGAGTTTGATCCCGGTTGAGTTAATAATACAGTGGTAACAAGATTGAGTTTTTGCTTTATTTCATCCTTGTAATTTTAACACTGCTTATTTTTAGTAAAAAATTTTTCCGGATAATTTGTTCAATAGATGAATAACAGGGAAAAAGACCGAAAATTCATCTGGCATCCTTACACACAGATGTCGGATGCCGATCATCTCTGTATTATCAGAGGGGAAGGAGCATATCTTTTTGATGAAAATGGAAACAAATACATTGATGTTGTTTCAAGTTGGTGGACGAATTTACATGGCCATGCGCATCCTCATATTGCTCAGCGAATTGGAGCACAGGCAAAACAGTTGGAGCACCTGATGTTCGCGGGGTTTACACATCCTCCCGCAATAGAACTGGCTGAACGGCTATTGCGGCATCTTCCGGTCAACCAGGAAAAGCTATTCTTTTCCGACAATGGTTCCACAGCGGTAGAGGTGTCATTGAAGATGGCCATTCAGTATTGGCGCAATAAGGGTGAACACCGTACAAAGGTGATTGCCTTTAAAAATGGCTATCATGGTGATACCTTTGGTGCGATGAGCATTGGTGAGCGCGGTATTTTCAATCAGGCTTTTCAGGATTTGTTATTCGGCGTATTATTTATTGACGCTCCAGTGCCCGGAAATCAAGCGGAATCGGTAGCGCAATTGCAACAGGAAATGGAAAGTAATCCTTCTTCCATTGCCTGCTTTATTTTTGAGCCCCTCGTGCAGGGTGCAGGTGGTATGCTCATGCACGACCCCGATGCATTGAATGCGCTGATTTGTTGTTGCAAAGAAAACGGCATCCTAACCATTGCCGATGAGGTGATGACAGGCTTTGGTCGTACTGGAAAATTCTTTGCCAGTGATTACCTTTCTGAAAAGCCGGACATACTTTGCATGTCAAAGGGATTAACAGGAGGGTTTTTACCGATGGCGATCACATCGTGCACATCGGCAGTTTTCAATGCATTCCTATCTAAAAAGAATGAACCGCTCAATAAAACTTTTTATCATGGACATTCTTATACAGCCAATCCGCTGGGCTGTGCAGCAGCGCTGGCAAGTCTCGACCTGATGGAAGCAACGGCAACCATGGAGCATATTGAGCGTATAACAAGAAGGCATGCCTTATTCCGGGAGGTAATCGCAGATGATCCGAAAATTCTTGACGTACGTCAATGTGGTACCATCCTGGCCATTGAATTGAAGACTGCAACCGGTTCGTCTTATAACAGTTCGATGCGTGATACGATTTATCATTTTTTTCTCCAACGTGGAATCATCATGCGGCCATTAGGAAATACAATGTACCTGATGCCTCCTTATTGTATCACTGATGATGACCTTGATTATATTTACCGCAGCATTGAAAATTTTCTGAAACAATAATGCGTTTACATCTGCTGCTTTTACTGCTACACTAATCATAGGTATAAACAACAAGATCATGTTTGAGACACTGCTTTTTGAAGTTACGGATGGCCGGGCTTTGATAACCCTCAACCGGCCTGATGTATACAATGCATTCAACGACCTCATGCGCAAGGAATTGCTTGCAGCTTTGAAGGAAGCCGAAAAGAATTCCTTGGTGAGGATAGTGATTATTACAGGTTCCGGGAAAGCTTTTTGCTCCGGACAGGATTTAAAAGAAGTACTGGCAAATCCAAACAGAAGCATTTCTGAATCGTTGCATAACGGGTATAATCCGGTAATAAGACAAATACGCAATATGCCCAAGCCGGTTATTGGCCGTTTGAATGGCATTGCGGCAGGTGCAGGTTGTTCACTTGCATTGGCCTGCGACCTGGTGATTGCCTCGGAGGAAGCAGCACTTTCTGAAATCTTTATAAACATAGGGTTGGTACTGGATTCCGGTTCTGCCTATTTTTTACCCAGACTGGTTGGTTCTGCCCGTGCATTTGAATTGGCGACTACCGGAAGGAAAGTGTCAGCGAATGAAGCTGTTGCCATTGGATTGATCAACAAAGTGGTACCTCCTGATCAGTTGGACACAGCGGTATTGGAAATGGCAACTTTTTACGAACATGCCCCAACGAAAGCGATTGGATTAATGAAAAGGATGATTAACAAATCCTTTCAGTCAGACCTGGATACTTTGCTTGATTATGAAGCTTACTGCCAGGATATCGCTGCAGCTACTGCCGACAGCAAAGAAGGCATCGCGGCCTTTCTGCAAAAACGCAAACCTCAATTTAAAGGTGAATGAACAGTATGCGCATCGGATGGGCATCAGGTAAGGTTCAGCGAAGCAAGTTCGTAACCTGTTTTTGGTTGTATGCAAGTTTGCTGCTGATTGCTTCCTGCAAACCGGATACCGTACCGGATGTGACCGGCATTTCGGTAACTCTTGATGTAAAACGTTTTGAGAAAGACTTGTTTGCGCTTCGCGAGCAGGATTACCTGTCACAGATTGATGCATTGCAGCGCAAGTACCCCATATTGTTTCCATTTTATTTCGAAGAAATCGGAGGATGGAATCTGGCTAATGATTCAGCCGGTACATTTAAGGACAGTATCTGGAAGTACGTGCAATCTCCCTATGCGCAGGCATTGTATGATTCAACCATGCTGAAATATAGCGATCTTACCATCTTTGAAAAAAACCTGCTGCAGTCAATGAAGTATTTCCGGTATTATTTTCCGGATGCCGTGATACCGGAAGTAGTCACCTTAATCAATGCGCCACCTGCTTTTACGGCCGGTGATGAATTGCTTTGCATTAGTCTGGATAAATACCTCGGTCCGGCTTCTGCCTTCTACAGGTATGAAACCGAAATGGTGCCTAATTATTTATTGCGCCGCTTCAAAGCCGAATACATGGTCACCAACTGCATGCAGGTACTGGCTACGGGCCATTTTGAATTTGAACTGTCAGGAAAGAAATTACTGGATGCCATGGTGTATAATGGTAAAATCTTTTTCCTTAAACAAAAACTGATGCCTGGAGTACCGGATTCCATCATAACGGGATTTGAAGCGAAAGACCTGGCCTGGTGTATAGATAATGAACCCGAGATCTGGAAGTTTTTTATTGAGTACAAAATGTTATATAGTGCGGAACCATTGGAATTCTCCAAATATGTAACGGAAGGCCCTTCCACTTCTGGCATGCCTGCCGAAGCGCCGGGGAATATCGGAAGCTGGGTGGGCTGGAGGATTGTTTCAGCCTATATGAAAAGGCATCCGGAGACTACCTTACAGCAACTGATGGATGAAATGGATGCACAGAAAATATTGACAGAATCGAGGTATAAACCTGCAAGGTGAGGTGTGAGGGGGATGGTATTATGAAGGTGGTTTAATGGTTAAATGGTCAAATTGTTAAATTGTTCATCAGTTAAAAAGTGCATCAGTTAAACCATTCAGCCATTCAGCAATTTAACCATTCATCAGTTAAACAGTTACTATCAAAACACCCCCACTTCTATCATAATTGTTACATTCATTCCCGATTTCTTCTCTTAGTTTTACCTTCACCATAAATTTACTTCCACACTATGGACTACGTACCAGTTGTTGACTTATCAGATTTTATTTCCGGAACACCGGAACGGAAACGGAGTTTCGTGAAAGAATTGGGAGATGCGTATCATGAAACAGGATTTGTTACCGTCAGGAATCACGGCATCAGCGATAAGATGATTGAAGAATTGTATAGAGAGGTGAAGGCTTTTTTTTCGTTGCCGGATGAGATAAAATTCAAGTATGAAAAACCGGAACTTGCCGGACAGCGTGGATATACTTCATTCGGAAGAGAGCATGCGAAAGGAAGCAAAGTCGCCGACCTGAAGGAGTTTTTTCAATTCGGACAGATGGTAACCGATGAAGATCCGATCCGCAAGGAATATCCTGATAACGTATGGGTAGCGGAGCTGCCGGGTTTTAATGAGATCAATATCAATGCATACCGAAGTTTTGAAATTGCCGGCGGCCACCTCATGCGTGCCATTGCTTTGTACCTGGATTTACCGGAGAACTATTTTGAAAAGAAAATACACAATGGCAACAGCATCTTGCGCGCCATACACTATCCGCCGATTACCGGCGATCCTAAATCAGCGTTACGGGCTGAACAACATGAAGATATTAACCTGATCACGTTACTCGTTGGTGCTTCTGCAGAAGGCCTTGAAATTTTTACACGACAGGAAGAGTGGGTGCCGGTAACTGCCATGCCGGGCCAGATTGTTGTGAATGTCGGAGATATGTTACAGCGCCTCACCAACGACCGTTTGAAGTCAACCACGCACCGGGTAGTAAATCCACCCAAAGAATTATGGAATACGTCACGCTATTCCATTCCATTCTTTCTGCACCCTCGTGCTGAAATGAGGCTGGACTGCCTTGGCTCATGCATATCTCTGGAGAATACCCGAAAATATGATCCCATTTCTGCCGGCGAATACCTTGAAGAACGGCTGATTGAAATCGGGTTGAAAAAAAATAAATAGCAGCCGTATGAGGCCACGGGCTCTGATATATCTGAAGGATATATTCTTAGTTGCCATCACTTCTTTTGGTGGACCGCAAGGGCATTTGGCGGTAATGCACAATATTCTGGTAACCAAACGCAGGTATTTTACCGGAGAAGAATTGCTGGAGGTAAATGCACTTTGCCAGATGTTGCCCGGCCCGGCTTCCACGCAAACGATTATTGTGCTTACACAGAAAAAATGGAATGTGTTGATGGCCATCCTCGCACTGCTGGTTTGGATACTGCCTGCATCCTTGCTGATGTCAATGCTTGTAGCCGTGTTTTCAACTTTTGAAACCCGGAATATGCCAACTGATTTTTTCCTGTTTGTGCAACCGATGGCTATAGGCATTATCGCGCATGCAGGATTCAATATGGGCGTGAGTGTTATAAAAAACAGGATGTGCCATTATATAATGGTGCTGGCTATTGCCTGCGCGCTGGCAGTCACAACACCATGGACATTTCCGCTTGTATTAATAGGAGCGGCAGTCCTGACAAACATCCTGCCTGCCGGTGCGGTATCTAATCATGAGTCCATAACCGGCATGCCTGCTAATACTGCAGCGAACGAATCGCAACCGGTAAAATGGAATCATGCTTACCTGGGTATCGGTATTTTTTTAAGCGTGTCAATTTTAGTGGGAGTACTGGCACTTGTGACCCGCGAAAGGCCGATCATTTTATTCGAGAACTTTTTTCGTTTCGGTGCACTGACTTTTGGCGGAGGCAGTGTATTGGTTCCCATGATGTTTGAACAATTTGTAAAACACCATCATTACATATCTGCAACGGATTTTCTTTCAGGACTGGCCATTAATCAGGCATTACCCGGTCCGTCCTTCGCGCTTGCTGCTTTCACGGGAGGAATGGCATTAAAAGGCATGGGAGCCACCTCACAATTTGCAGGATGTATCATTGGTATCGTAGCTATTTTTTTGCCCGGCGTTTTGATGGCGTTTATTGTCTATCCGTTCTGGCAGTATGCCAAGAACTTTGCTTTTGTCAGAAAATCGCTGATCGGCATCAATGCAGCATCCGTTGGGCTGGTGCTGGCTGCCGCGGTAATTCTATATACTAACCTGGAGTTTGGATGGATCAATATGATTGTAGTAATCCTTACTTTCATTTTATTGGAATCTGCAATCGTCAAAACACCGGTGCTGGTGGTCATGGCCTTGATTGCGGGATTGATCTATTCCGGATTGTGACCGCATCCGCCATCACTTTTAATAATGCCGTGCCATCAGACTTGCTGCGCTGAAGTTCAGATGTTGTAAACGACACAAAGCAGGTTTGCCGGGCTTCAGAATGATTTCCTGAATAACCGGATAAATCTTAATGTATGTATTGAAATACATATATGCTGCCACTGAACCTGGCATAGTGTTCAGGGTTCGCTTTCCTGTTGCGCATATCCGGGCGGAGGTTGAAAGGTGAGCACCCTTACAAATAATTGAATAAATACAAAAGAGCTTCTTAGATTTACTTTAAATTGTGCTAAACTGCATGCCGGATGCCGGGCCTTCAATTCCGGTATAGCAGGTGTTGTTTTTTTTAGAAATTTTGTACCATCACCAAATACTTTAAGCCATGAGAATTAATCTTTACACGTACGCATCAGTATTCACGGTTTACCTGCTGGCTATATCCTTAAATACTGCCTATGCACAGTATTGCACACCTCCTTATGAAAATGCCTGCAGCGCATCTAATGACTTTATAAATAATTTCTCACTGAACAGCCTGTCAAACGTGGCTTCCGGCTGCAATGGCAATGTGAACAATTATATCAATTATGCTCCGTCCGGAGCTCTTACCACCTCAGTGGAATCCGGGGCATCTTATGCCATCATCATGCAAGCAGGCATACAATGGCCACAGGGTTTTGGCGTCTGGATTGATTTGAATAACGACAATGATTTTGACGACCTCGATGAATACCTGTATGCATCGCCCAATGCCAGCATCAACCAGTTTACAGGTACACTTACCGTTCCATCCGATCCTGCTTATATTGGTGAGAGAAGAATGAGGGTGCGGTGCAAGTATAACAGTATCGTACTTGCCAATGAATCGTGTACCAGTTTTAATTACGGTGAAACTGAAGACTATACAATTACCATTACTCCTGCAACTACAAGCATGGAATATACTTCCAGCACGGTAACGCAGACTAATTTTAATGCTTTGGGATTGGGTGAAACCGATGCGGAGATAATTGGCATTCAGGTAGTCACAACAGGAGGTATTGACCCTATTGAGCTTACATCAATTACATTGAACTCCAACGGCAGTACCAATTTTGTCACGGATGTTGATGCCGTAAAGATCTATTTTACCGGTTCCAGCCCGGTTTTCAGTGCCGATCAGCTCTATGCCATCGTTACCGATCTTTCCTCACCTGTCGTAGTTAATGCTACACTTTCCTCAGGCCCCAATTATTTCTGGGTTGGATACGATATTGCCGCAAATGCAGGCATTGGAAATGATGTGGATGCTGAATGTACATTATTAACCATGTCGGGAACAACAGGTTCAAAAGTGCCGACTGTGACTGCACCAGCCGGCTTTCGTGAAATCAACTATTGCTTTCCTACCTATGGAAACCTGTGCACCTCTGACGACTATATTGATAATGTGACTCTTAATACGCTCAGTAACCTGGCGTCAGGTTGCAATGGAAATCTTAATAATTACATTTATTATGAACCGGCCGGAAGCTATACCACTTCGCTGGAGCTCGGCGGTAATTATACAATAACCTTACAGGCTGGCCAGGAGTATGATCAGGGTTTTGGGGTGTGGATAGACTTTAATGACGATCTTGATTTTGATGATGCCGATGAATTTGTCTATGCTTCTCCTTATGCGGGCATTGAAACGTTTATTGGCAATGTCAGCATTCCAAATAACCCCGATCTGCTTGGTGAGCACCGCATGCGAATCCGTTGTATATATAATACCGTTCCTTTCCAGGGGGATTATTGTAACACTTTTAGCTATGGCGAAACGGAGGATTATACCATTACCATCAGCCCATCCACTTCTATGCTATATATATCAACCACTACAATACAGAATAATACGAATGATGTGCTGGCCGGTAGCGTCGATCAGGATATCATCAGTATAGAAGTGGTAACCACCGGCAGTATCAATCCGTTTAATCTTACCTCATTAAGCCTCAACTCAAACGGCACTACTGATTTTTCCGGTGATGTAACGGCAGCAAGGGTTTATTTTACGGGTGCCGATCCGACTTTTTCAACAGCTACCCTGTTTGGTACCTCAACTGATTTGTCAACTCCTGTAACCGGTAACGTAGAACTGGTTTCTGGGGTCAATCATTTCTGGCTGACCTATGACATCAGCATCACTGCAGGCATCGGCAACTACCTGGATGCTGAATGTACTCAGGTGGTGATGACAGGCAATGGCGGAACACAGGTACCTGCCGTTACTGCACCGGTTGGTAACCGGCAGGTAGGTTACTGCAATGCTTCCAGTATTTATGGCTGCGGGTTCTATTTTGTTGATGATGTGGTGCTCAATACACTTTCCAATGTTAATTCAAGTTGTAATGGCTCAGCAGATGGGTATGTCAAGTATGCGCCAACAGGCAGTAATACAACAACACTGGAACTGGGTACTACCTATCTCCTGAGCCTTGAAGGCCCGCAATTCAGCTCAGTAGGTTTTGGCGTGTGGATTGATTACAATAATGATGGTGACTTCGACGATGCAGATGAATTTGTTTATAGTTCACCATTCTGGACCACCGGCGTGCAGAGCGGAGAGATCACCGTTCCTAACAATGCAGCCTACATCGGTGAACGAAGAATGAGGGTTAGGGAGAAGGATTATAATACGGTATTTAACTACGAATCCTGCACTCAGTTTTATTTCGGTGAAACGGAAGATTATACCATAACCATATCAGAACCTACGGATATGGCCTACCAGTCCAGTACCACTTTCCAGAATAACCTCAACGATGTGATAATAGGAGAGACCGATGCCGAAATGATGGGAATACAGATTGTGGTTACCGGCAGTTTAAATCCCATTGATGTGTTTGCTTTTGACCTGACCTCGATGGGATCCACCAATTTCCCCGGAGATGTTTCGAATGTGAAAGTCTATTCAACCGGCAATAGTTCTGTCTTTTCAACCGCTACCTTTTTTGGTTCTTCCAATGATCTTTCCACCCCGGTATTTGGTGCGGTTACCCTAAATACGGGCAACAACTATTTTTGGGTTACCTATGATATTGCAGCCTCCGCTACCATGGGAAACAACGTAGATGTTAGCTGTAATCAGATTCAGTTTACAGGTGCAACCGGCAATCAGGTACCGGCTGTAACAGCTCCTGCCGGTTCAAGACAAATCGGGTATTGTACTGCCGCAAGTACCTATGGA
This sequence comes from uncultured Bifidobacteriaceae bacterium, assembly GCA_964524035.1. Taxonomy (GTDB): domain Bacteria; phylum Bacteroidota; class Bacteroidia; order Chitinophagales; family UBA10324; genus JACCZZ01. The sequence goes on along the minus strand of CAZGBP010000003.1, from coordinate 19,190 downwards.
TGTATTTATTATTACATTGATGATGTGGAGTTAAACACACTGTCGAATGTAAATACAGGCTGCAATGGTTCTGCAAACGGGTATGTTAAATACCCGGCATCCGGCAGTACCACAACCTCACTTGAGATAGGCAGCAATTATCCGGTTTCACTTGGCGGACCCGTGTACAGCCCGGTAGGATTTGGCGTTTGGATAGATTTTAATTTCGACGGCGATTTTGATGATGCAGATGAGTTCGTATTTTCTTCACCAACCTATGTAACCGGTACCCAAACGGGATTGATCAGCATTCCGAATAATGCGGCCTATATTGGTGAACGCAGGATGCGGATACGGGAGAAAGACTACGGTACAATCAGCAGTACAGAGGCTTGTTCCGAATTTTATTATGGAGAAACTGAGGATTATACCATTACCATTGTGCCTGCAAGCAACATGGTTTTCAGCTCTGTAACAGCATTTCAAAATAACCTCTCCGAAGTGCAGATTGCGCAGACAGATGTAGAGGTTTTGGGCATTGCTGTACAAACCACCGGTAGCCTTAACCCGTTCAATCTCACTTCTGCTACTTTTAATGCAAACGGAACCACGTCATTTGCCGCTGATGTTACGGGGGTGAAGGTTTATTATACCGCAGGAAGCCCGGTATTTTCAAATACCACCTTGTTTGGCAGTGCAGCTAACCTGTCTGCTCCTATAACAGGTTCTGTAACCCTAACCGGAGGCATCAACTATTTCTGGTTGGCATATGATATTTCTTCAACAGCCACACTGGGTAATTTTATTGATGCGGAATGTACTTCCATCACTTTAAATGGAACCGGTGGAACGCATGTACCGGACGTGACTGCGCCCGACGGTAACAGGGAAATCAATTATTGTGTTGGAACGTATGTCAACCTTTGTACATCCGACGATTACATCAACAACTTCACACTCAATAGCCTGTCGAATCTGAATTCAGGTTGCAATGGAAATCCAGAAAACTATATTAATTATGATCCCGTCGGTACACTGACTACCACCATGCTTTTGGGAGGGACTTATGATCTCACAGTGCAGGCCGGATTAGCCTATAACCAGGGTTTTGGTGTTTGGATAGACTTCAACAATGATGCGTCATTTGGCGGGGCAGATGAATTTGTGTATGCCTCTCCGGGCTATGGTACCAATGTTTACAGCGGAACCATTACCATTCCAAACATTGCTTCTTATGCGGGCCAGCATCGCATGAGGGTGCGCTGTATCTATAACAGCACCGTACCTTCCAATGGTTATTGCAGCGAATATAATTACGGAGAAACGGAAGATTATACCATTACACTGGATCCACAGCCGCCTTGCACCGGCACTCCCGAACCAGCTACCTTGTCGATCACACCGGATGAATTTTGTGTTACCGGAACTACTGCAACACTTAGTGTAGCCAACTATCCATTGGCTTCCAATATCGAAATCCAATGGCAGGAATCTACGAATGGCACGTCGTGGAATCCGATCACCGGCGTTACAGGCTATACCTATACCACAGCACCATTATTTGCTACTATGTACTATCGTGTAAAGGTCACCTGTACAACTACTGCCGGGTTCAGTTATAGTAATACCGCTGTTATTACACTTGTTCCAATACCTGATGCACCTACTGCTGTAGATGCACTTCATTGCGGTCCGGGAACAGTAGTGTTGAGTGCAGAGGGTAGCGGAGGCAGTATGAACTGGTATGATGAAATGACTGGCGGAAATTACCTTGGTACCGGCTCCCCATTTACTACTCCCTATATTACTACTACTACCACATTTTATGTGGAAGAAAGTGTGGGTGCCGCTCCTGCGAGCCCGCTTACTACTACCTTCCTTGCCGGAAATGGCAGTCATGGTAATATGTTTGACGTGACAGCTTTAAATGGTCTTGAAGTAACTGGTTTCGATGGGCATCTTGATAACCTGACAACTGCTGATATTGAAGTGTATTACAAGGCTGGAACCCACGTAGGATTTGAAAATGACGGATCAGCCTGGACGCTCGCGGCTTCTGCAACGGGAGTTACAGGTGCAGGCCTTGGCCAGCCGACAACATATCCCATAACTATGTCGGTGAATATTCCGGCCGGTGAAACATATGCATTCTATATTACCACCACCAATTTTACCATTGTACAATACACCAATGGATCCGGAACAGGTAATGTGTATGCTGCTGATGATAACGTTCAGATTAAGGAAGGTGTCGGCATCGAATATCCTTTCGGGCTCTACTTTCAGCCACGGGTATGGAATGGCACCCTGCATTATAAAACAATTGCCTGCGTAAGCCCGCGCACTCCTGTCAAAGCGGTTATCTATAGTCCTGAGATTACAGCAAGTGCAAGCGAAACTTCCATTTGTGAAGGAGAAACCGTCAGCCTGGATGCACAGAACATTGGATTGGGTACCTTTAATTATCAATGGGGTCCGATCGTATCCGGTATGATTCCGGCAAATGGCCAGGCTGCTACTGTAACAGTGCCGCCGGTTGTCACAACTGCCTTTACAGTCACTGCTACCGAGACATCCGGCCAATGTGATACAGCAATCGTTGTAAATGTGGAAGTGTCACCTTCGCCGGCAGTACAGCTTTCCGGGTTAAATAATTCCTATGAAGTTATTGCACCTCCGGTTACTCTTACCGGGACTCCGTCTGGTGGAACTTTTAGTGGTACCGGTGTCAGCGGAAATATATTTGATCCGGGCGCCGCTGGTGTTGGCGGACCATATGTTATTACATATACCTACACCGATGCAAATGGTTGTACGGGCATGGATACTCAGCAGGTTACCATTACCAATCCGGTTGGTATTGACGATGTGCTTACCCAGCAAATGATCAGTATTTATCCCAATCCTGCGGAAGGAGTATTTGTCCTGGATATCGATGCAGCCGCAGCGATCCAACAACTGAATTGCCGTGTGGTGAATGTGCTGGGAGAGGTGTTGTATAATGAAACTATAAACCTGCATTCCAGCCTCTATAAGAAAACATATGATTTTACATCATGGTCGAAGGGTACCTACTTCTTAGAGATCAATGCCGATGGCAGAATCGTTCGAAAGATGCTGGTATTACAGTAACCGGTTGAAAGCGCTACAAAGGGCAGCTGCAAAGGCTGCCCTTTTTTTATGCATCCGGGCAGCGTGGTGAAGCTACTCGCCAAAGGGTAAAGCACGGCCCCGATAGGCATGGATGCATGAGCACAATTAGTGAAAAAAGGTATACAAGGCTTTCTTAATGTTATATTTCCGGTATGCCGGTTTCACGGAGAAATGGCTGCGACTTACGATGCAGCAGCCATATTGTACCTGTTCCAATCTGTGCCGGAATGATAGTGGGCTGTTTCTATAAGATACCGGAATAGGCTCCCCTCACATTTAGTTTTTTTTGCTTGCAAATTTGGAATCATTACTGTAGGTTTACTGAAAAGAAACAGATACCGGAAAACTCCTACGCCCTGTTTTATTTTGATGCATATCAATTTGTAGTGAGGTGATCTGCGTTTCATGCTTCCATTTTATTTTTTAACGAAACCATTAACCGCACTATGAAAGCTTTTTACATCGTACGCCCGGTACTGATCTTGCTTTGTTTATTGTCTGCAGGAAGTAAGTATGCAACTGCGCAATACTGTACATCCAATCTGTATTACTATGGTTGTACCTATGGAGACTATATTGATAATGTATCCGTTGGTTCATTAACACAAACGGCGACCGGTTGTACAAGCGGGAATAGCGGATACAGTGATTATACATCTTTATCAACCGATCTGGAACAAGGCTCTGTTTATAGCTTATCGGTTTCCGTAGGTACCTATGGCCACTATGTTTCCATGTGGATTGACCTCGATGATGATAATAATTTTGAAACATCCGAGAAGCTGGTTTCTTATCTTTATTGTCCTACGCCGTTTACGAATTACTCGGCAAATTTTGTAGTACCTGCATTTTCAACTCCGGGCGATCACCGGATGCGTATCCGGAGTGTAGCCTATTCCTATCCGCCGCTTGATCCCTGCCTGCAATATTCCTATGGTGAGGTTCATGATTATACAGCGCATCTGACGCCGCCGGTGGATATGAGTTTCGTTTCAGCTACAACCACTCAGAACAACACTACCACAACCTCTACCGGCAGCACGGATGTTGAAATGATGGGCGTGCAGGTTCTTACTTCAGGAAGCCTTTCCCCGCTAAGCGTAACAGCGCTTACCCTGAATTCCATAGGCAGCACCAATTTCGCTGCAGATGTTACAGGTGTAAAAGTGTACTATACCGGCAACAGCCCGGTGTTTGCTACTACTGATTTGTTTGGTTCAGCAGCAAACCTCTCACAGCCGGTATCCGGCAACCAGCAACTTGAACAGGGTACCAATTATTTTTGGGTAACCTACGACATTGCAGCAACCGCAACTATTGGCAATTACCTGGACGTAGAATGCACGCAGGTTAACATTTCCGGGTTAGGAAATCAGGTGCCAACGCTAACCAATCCTTATGGTAACAGGCAAATAAATTACTGCCTGCCAAATAATCTGTACGGTTGCAACTTCGCTTATATTGATGATGTGGTGTTAAATACCCTGTCAAATGTAAACAGCTACTGTAATGGCAGTATTGACGGCTATACGTATTATGCTCCCGGCGGCACCTTTACTACCAGCCTTGAATTGGGCAGCAGCTATGCCATTACACTGGAAGGCCCCACCTTTGAGCCGGTAGGATTTGGCGTATGGATCGATTTTAATAATGATGCTGATTTTTCCGATGTAGGTGAATTCGTTTATTCTACACCGACTTATAGTTCAGGTACTGTTTATGGAACCATAACAATCCCATCTACAGCTTCATTGGGAGAGCACCGGATGCGAATCAGAGCCAAAGACTATGGCGTGGTTACTGCCTCAGAATCCTGTACCACATTCTATTATGGTGAAGCGGAAGATTATACAGTCACCATTGTCAATTCCACGCCAATGGTTTTTGTATCCACAACAACTACACAGAATAACATTTCAGGAGTGGAAGCAGGTACGGCCAACACAGAAATTATCGGCATACAGGTAGTTACACAGGGTAGCATCAGCCCGTTTAATCTTACTTCGCTGTCTGTTAATGCAAACGGGTCAACTGATTTCTCAGGTGATGTTACTAATGTAAAGATCTACTATACCGGGGTGAACCCGGTATTTTCCGCAACCGGATTGTTTGGCTCATCCGTTTCCTTACCGGCAACCATTTCCGGTAATCAGGTGCTGAGTGCAGGCACCAATTATTTTTGGGTGGCTTATGATGTGTCAGGTAATGCGCAGATAGGTGATTTACTCGATGCTGAGTGCACACAATTGGTAATGACCGGAGTTGGCGGAACCAAGGTTCCTGATGTGACCGCGCCTGCCGGCAACAGAAGTGTTAACTATTGCACTCCTTCTACCTTTTATGGTTGCAGCTATGGTTTCATTGATGATGTCATTTTTAATACGTTGTCCAATACGAATACAGGCTGCAATGGAAATCCGGATGCTTATATTAACTACGAGCCGACCGGTAGTCTTACAACCAGTATGGAGATTGGATCGCAGAATTATATTTCACTGTCCGGCTATGAATTTGACTATGTTGGTTTCGGAGTGTGGATAGACTTCAATAATGACGGGGATTTTGAGGATGCGGACGAGTTTGTTTTCTCATCGCCATTTTATACAAATGCTGTTCAGACCGGAATCATATCTATTCCCAACAATTCCGCATTTATCGGCGAACACCGCATGCGTATCCGGTCACAGGCTTATAGTATATTTTCCCCCTTCCAGGCTTGTAGTCTGATCTTCAATAATGGTGAGTCGGAAGACTATACCATTACCATCACGCCGCCCGGACCAATGTCTTTCGTTTCAGCTACCACTACACAAAACAATATCAGCAATGTATCGCTCGGTCAGCCGGATGTGGAAGTGATTGGCATAGAAGTGTCAGTGGCAGGAAGTCAGTCGCCATTTGCTGTAAACTCGTTTACCCTGAATTCAAATGGCTCTTCTGATTTTACCGGTGATGTAACCGGTGTGAAGGTATATTATTCCGGTTCCAGCCCGGCCTTTTCCGCAACCAACCTCTTCGGCTCTTCTGCAGATTTAAGCGCACCCATCAGCGGTAACCAGGTATTGACCACCGGAACCAACTACTTCTGGGTAACGTATGACCTTTCGCCAACGGGTTCCATGGGAGATGTGATTGATGCGGAATGTACCGCCGTCGGCATGACCGGTGCCGGGGGAACGCAAATACCAACAATAACTGCGCCTCCGGGTGAAAGAACCATTGACTATTGCACGCCAACTTCCATATATGGTTGTTATTATGGCAATACAGATGGAGTTATTCTCAATACGCTTATAAATACATTTACCGGTTGCAGCTATACGGGCAGCTATACATTTTATCCGCAGTACGGAAATACCACTACCACGCTGGCATTGGGTGAAACCTATGATATTCAGTTAGACGGTGGCCCGTCCTGGTCTGCTGTTGGATTCGGAGTTTGGATTGATTTCAATAATGATGGGGATTTTACGGATAATGATGAGTTCGTTTTTTCCTCCCCGTACATTGGATTTGGCAGCCAGTTTGGTACGATAACAATCGGCAGCAACCCGGCATACGTTGGCGACCGCCGTATGCGCGTGAGATCCAAAGACTATGCGCTGGTCACAGCTTCAGAATCCTGTGTTGATTTTTACTATGGCGAAACAGAGGACTACATCATCACGCTCACTCCGGCGGTAGCAGATATGAGTTACCTTTCCAGCACAACCACACAAAACAACCTGTCCACCATTTTGCCCGGCACTCCGGATGCAGAAATTATGGGCATACAGATCGTGACATCCGGTGCACTTAATCCGTTTGCAGCAACTTCCTTCACGGTGAACGCTACCGGCTCTTCAAATTTTGGAAATGATGTAACGAATGTCAAGATTTATTATACAGGCAGTTCATCGGTGTTTGCCCCGGTGGCTTTGTTTGGATCCAGTACAACCCTGGCTGCGCCCATTACCGGCAATCAGGTCTTAAATGCAGGCACTAATTATTTTTGGATTGCTTTTGATGTATCGGCAGGCGCAAACCTGGGTGATTTCCTGGATGCCCAATGCACACAAATTGTGATGACCGGTTCGGGGGGCACACAAACACCATACCTTTCTGCACCTATCGGTAGCAGAGAAATAAATCTTTGCGTTCCCACCTATGGCACCTTCTGTTCTTCGGGTGACTATATTGATAATTTCACCCTAAATACGCTTTCTAATTTATTTTCGGGTTGTAATGGCAACATAAATAATTACATCTATTACGATCCGGGATTGTATACAACGGAACTACAGGGAGGCGCTACCTACGACTTAACTGTACAGTCAGGCCCTATCTATGGACAAGGTTTTGGAATCTGGATTGACTATAACAACAATGCTGACTTTGGAGATCCCGGCGAGTTTGTATACGCATCACCTTCATCGAGCAATCAGCTTTTCACCGGGTCTATTACAGTACCTGTTGACCCAGCATTCTATGGCGACCGCCGGATGAGAGTACGCTGCGTATATGCCAGTACACTCACGGCCAACGATTATTGCACCAGCAGTTTTTACTATGGAGAGGTGGAAGACTATATGATTACCATTACGCCACCGCCACTGTGCACCGGTACTCCGGTTGCAGGTGCTTCTTCAGCGGAACCTTCTGTGATCTGCGGCGCAGGAAGCAATTCAACGCTGACGGTTAGCGGTTTTAGCGCATTTGCCGGCCTTGCTTTTCAATGGCAGCAATCGCCGGATGGTTCAGGATGGTCTGATATTGCCGGGGCTACCAATACAAACTATGATGCCTCCTTGTCTGCTACAACTTATTACCGGACAGCAATCACCTGTACCGGTTCAGGACAGACCGCTTATTCAGAACCGGTAGAAGTGAAAGTCGGAGGCAATGAAGCGATCACTTCCGTTACGGACGATACCGTTTGCGGAGAAGGAAATGTAACCCTGCAGGCTTCCGGTAACGGTGACTTCGTGCTTTGGTATGAAAATGAATCAGGTGGTTCACCACTCTTCTACAGCAGCAGCCCTTCTGATTTTACGACTTTTGTAAATACACCAACAACCTATTATGCAGCTGCCGGAACGGGCACCGTGAATATTGGAAATGTGGGACCGGTTGATTACAATTTTGGGCCTATCAACCAATATTATAATTACGCGTATCAATACTTTAATGTTTATAAAGATTGTGTACTGGAAGGAGTTTATGTTTATCCGGCTTCACCCGGTAATGTGATTATCCAATGGACTGATCAGAACTTCAACCTGATACAACAGGTAACCTATGCCGTCACCGATGCGCAGGTCAATCAGAAGACTTTTATCCCGCTCAATTTTGAATTGTATACCGGAACAAACTTTCACCTGGGATGGACATTCGGCAGCATTAATTTATACAGTAATGACTATGGAGCAACCTACCCGTATACTATTGACGAGGTATTGTCCATTACCGGCAGCGCTTACGGAGGTACCTACTATTTCTACTATTATGACTGGCAGGTTAACTATAGTACTTTGTGTGAATCAGTCAGAGTGCCTGTTCAGGCTAATGTAACGCCATCTCCGGAAATAACAGTTACGCCCACTCCGTCATCTGCGGCAATCTGTGTGGGATCCGGACAGGTAGTGAGTTTAATCGCTGCCGGACCTTATACGACCTATACCTGGTCACCGGCTGACGGATTGAGCACCACTTCCGGACCTTCAGTTAATGCAAATCCTGATGTAACCATGAGTTATATTGTTTCTGCAACCGACGGCAACTGCACCAACTCTGATACCGTTACGGTAAGTATTGTTGATCCACCTTCAGTTGTAGTCACTGCAAGCCCGGATGCAATTTGCGCGGGTGGTGCTTCCGGTTTGCTTGCTGCCACACCTTCGGCTACTTATAATGTTAGTCAGATTACATTCGCGCCACTGCCAGCCACTGCCGGCATTCCTGTAGCACTCACCGATGAATCCGTAAGTGCGGCATTACCCGTCGGCTTTCCATTTAAGTTCTATGGCATTGACTACACGATGTTTTACATATCATCCAATGGGTTTATCACATTTGATCCGTTCACAGGACCTGGTTGTTGTTCTGGTCAGTATTTGCCGAACTACAGCTTTGTAAAAAACCTCATCGCATTTGCCTGGGAGGACCTGGATCCTGGATTAGGCGGCACCATTTCCTATTATACAACGGGAGTCGCACCGGACAGGAAGCTGGTTATGACTTTTGATAATATTCAACACTACCAGGGAGGCGATGCAATTACAGCGCAGGTGATTTTGTATGAAACAAGTAACAGGATTGAGATTCACACGACTTCCATGCCCGGTAACCCATCCAACAGTTGGTTCGGACATACTATGGGAATTGAAAACGGAGATGGCAGCATAGCACTTACCGTTCCGGGAAGAAATGCGGATGCAACATGGACTGCCACGAATGATGCATGGAAGTTCAGCCTGCCGGATTATCTCTACAGCTGGACTCCTGCAACGTCACTTAATAACCCTTCAATCGTGAATCCGCAGGCTTCACCTGTTGCCAACACAACGTATACCGTAACTGTTACCGATGCAGCGTCACTCTGTTCCAGCTCAGGTACTGTCACGGTTAACGTGTTAACCACACCGGCTGCCGGCACCATATCGTCCACGCTGGATCAGTTCTGCGAGAGCGGCCAATCTACACTCACACTGGAGAACTACTCACCGGGAGCTGCAATTTCCTGGCAGCAATCCGCAAACAGCGGCGGACCGTATACGAGCATACCGGGTGCCACTTCAGATGTTTATGCGACTCCGGTACTGACCGCTACAACCTATTATGTGGCAAAAGTGAGTTGTCAGAATTCAATCACTTCTCCGGAGGAACCGATCATTATTAATTTTCCACCTGATGGTCCCATTGGTATCGAGGGTGGGCACTGCGGGCCGGGTTCTGTTGAATTGGCAGCGATAGGATCGGGAAACGGCAATCTGAACTGGTATTATTCTGAAACCGGAAATTCCTACCTCGGCTCCGGCACACCATTCAATACACCGGTCATAAATTCCACCACTACTTTTTGGGTTGAAGAAGGCCTTCCGGCGCCGGCACCATTGGCAACACCGTACACTGGATTTTATTCACAAACAGGTTCTATGTTTGACGTGACCGCCATTAACGAAGTTTTCATTACCGGATTTGATGCGCACCTGCAATATGGTACTGCTGATTTTGAAATTTATTACAAGCCGGGTACGTATGTCGGCTTCGAAAATAACCCCGGCGCATGGACACTTGCGGGCATTGCCACCGGAATTCCGGCAGCCGGTTATGGTTTGCCTACAGCGATTCCGGCACCGGTGAGCATACATATGGATGCAGGAGAAACCTATGCATTTTACATTGCATCTTCCAATTACAGTTACATCTATTACGACATAGGTACGGCGGTGGGCAACGTGTACGCTTCTGATGCAAATATTCAGCTGAAAGAAGGATCTGCCAACTACTATCCGTTTGGCTATCCGAGTTTCCCGTATAAATGGAACGGAACCGTACACTATATAGCTCCCGGTTGTGCCAGCGAACGGGTACCGGTGGAAGCATCAATCTATTCGCCGGCTGTAAGCGCTGAAGCCAGCGATAACGTAATTTGCCTTGGCGAAACAATTCAGTTAGAAGCAGAGAATTTGACTCCGGGTAACTTCACCTTTCAATGGTCACCGGCTATTGCGGGAATGGAGCCTCAGAATGGAATGGCACAAACGGTGATAGTAGCACCACCTGCAACAATGACATTTACCGTTACGGTTAATGACCCAAGTGCTGGCTGCGATACCGCAGTATCTGTGAATATTACCGTTAATCCGGAACCGGGTGTTTTGATTGCAGGACTGGATGCGCAATATTATGTTACCGATCCGCCTGTTTTGATGGAGGGTATACCGGCAGGCGGCAGTTTCTCCGGGCCGGGCGTTACAGGAAATACGTTTAGTCCCGGAAATGTTGGTGTAGGCACTTATACTATAACGTATACGTACACCGACCCGGATGGGTGTATTGGTTCAATAAGCCAGCAGGTAGAGGTAATCATTCAAACAGGCATTGCCGGAATGCAGGATGGTTTTGACTTGAACCTCTATCCAAATCCCGGCGATGGGCTGGTCACCCTTGATTTAAGGTTGGAAAAACCTGTCGGTGAATTGATTGTCCGGGTATTTAATCTGGTAGGTCAGCCGGTTTTTGAAAATAGCTTTGGCAATGCAGCTGGTCTCGTGAGGAAAACATTTGATTTCAGAAATTGGGCTGCAGGTGCATATTATGTTCAGGTCTATATGGATGGTAAAACAGTCTATAAAAAGTTGACCATTCAGCAATAGCATCCAAACCATCCTTAAATGCAACAGGCAATACTGAGGTATTGCCTGTTGCTTTTTATATACAGCTACAAAATTTACTAATTCGCCGTATTCATAGAATACTTTGACAGCATCAGATGAACAGCATATGGGTGCCTTCACCTTTGCCCCGGTTGTAGAATGACCCGACAGTCAGCACGCCATCTACGCCATCATACAAATCTTCCTTCTTGTAATGAAACATTTCCATTGCGAGCTGGCAGGCCCAGAGTTTCACCCCGGAAGCGGTAAGAATATCGAGAAACTCATGCACATCAGGCATATCGATCTTTTCCATCTCATGTTTCATCATGGTAGTTGCAATCGCTTCCATTCCCGGTAAACCACCCAGCATTGTTGGAATATGCATGGCAGGATTGCCCACCGTTGCAACATGAAGGTGTTCCAGTTTCTTTTTATGAATCGCTTCCAGTCCGAAAAAAGTAAAAAATACTTCTGCCTCTATTCCTTCTGACCTGGCTCCATTGGCCAGGATAAAAGCAGCATACACATTCTCTAAAGTTGCCTTTGAAAGAATGATCATCATTTTTTTAATATCACCATTAGTCTCACTCATTGTTATTGATTTATGTTGTGAAATAGAATCGTTCAGATGCAACTTACGGGTTTAGGAATACCGGCAATTTTGGTTGCTGTTTTTAGCGGGCCCTGAGGAAATAGTTGATAAAATTCCTTGATATCCACTACACCACTTTTGCCCACTTTCCTGATACTTAACGGTATCTCCTTCTTATGCGATTCCTGGAGATAAGCCAGTACTTCCCAGTGCCTTGGTGTCAGGGTGATATTGGCTTCTTTGGCAAGGGCTTCTCCGACTTCTTTGTTCCATTGACTGAAGTCGGTCAGGTAGCCTTCTTCATTAACCGTAATGTTTTTTCCTGCAATAGTCTTTTCCATGTTGTTTAGATTGTTTATGTGTCATAATGTTTTCCTGATTCAGACATAGCTGCTGATACGAAGGGAATGTGTGTTCCTTTCAACAGCATGTTCCAGTAGATCCACCTGAAGGCCATCTTGCCCATATGATTCATACGGCTTTCTTTCAGTAACCGGAGCGGTCCGATGCCGGAAATGGGAAATTCACCTTCAACCGGTTCATGCGAATAGTTAAAATCCAGCAGCAATGCCTTACCGTTTCCGGTTTCCACAAAACAGTTGGCATGTCCGTCAAAATCTGCTTTCAACGGTTCGCCCTTTATGTATCGTTTAATATTCTCGGTAAGTATCTCGGCCTCAAAATGCGCAACGGATCCCGCTTTCGAAGCCGGAAGATTGCTGGCATCCCCCAATACAAAAATGTTTGGGAAGTCTTTTGACTGCAAGGTGCCTTTATTGGTTGGCACATAGTTTAATTCATCACCTAAACCTGAGCGTTCAATTAAGGCATCGCCTTTGTTTGTCGGAACGGTAACCAGCAAATCAAACGGTACGCAACTGCCTCCATAATCTATAAGTTGCTTTTTTTCATTATCGATGCTTTCAATTGCAAAATCCGGTATGATGTTGATATTTTTTTCTGTTAACAGGTGGTTGAGCGCGGCAGTTGCCTTTGGTTTGGTAAACGCACCACTCATCGGTGTAACAAAAGTAATGTCTACTTTATCTCTCATACCTTTATGCTTGAAATAGGAATCGGCCAGAAATGCAAATTCAAGCGGGGCGACCGGGCATTTAATGGGCATTTCAGTAATATGCACCACTAACTTTCCGCCTTTCCATTCGCGTAGTTTGTTACGCAGATTCAATGCGCCGTCATAGGTATAAAAATCGAAAATGCTTTTTTTCCACTCATCGCCCAGCATGCCTGTTGTTTCGTCCGGTGCAGGTTTTGTACCGGTAGCAATTATGAGTATATCGTAATGCAGGCTGTCTCCATTTGCCGAAACAACTTTTTGTTCTGCCGGTATAATCTTATCCAGCTTGTCATGCATGAAGTTCACTCCACGCGGTATAAAATCCCGAATAGGCTTCTGAATGTCTTCCGGTTCATAAAGATCGAACGGAAGAAACAAGTACCCCGGTTGATAGTAATGTGTATCACTTTCATCAATAATAACAAGCTCCCATTCTTCCGGATTCAGTTCGTGTTTCAGGTGATTTGCCATCATCGTGCCGGAAGTACCGGCCCCGAGAATTAGTAGTCTTTTCATGGCTATGATTGCTTTTTCTTTAATTGATTTTTCAACAGAAAAGCATGGATGCAAAAAAAAGCCCGGCGATTTTCCCGAAAGATGATCGTTGACAGCAGCAGCGCTGATCTTTATCATAAATCAGAGCAAGATCAGGAGACAAATGAGATCAAAAACTTCAGATTGAATAGAGAAAAATTTCCTGAAAATATCAGCCATTGTTTTGGATTAACGCAGCCCTATATGAAATCTGACAATTTGATGATTCTTTTACAAGCCACAATAGTTATCTTTCAGTACGGTAAATGTGGAGAACCGGGTACGGTAATGACCTATAGGGAATAGGCCGGCAGATTGACGATTCCTGCCGGTGATAATTTACTTTACAATGTATAAATGGCATCTTACATATTACGTAACCGCAATGCTGCTATTTCTGTGCAGCGTCCTTTCTTGTTACTCGCAATCCGGTACCTGGACATGGATGAAAGGAGACAGTGTACCGCTATCTTATGGATCGTATGGGCAGCAGGGTATTGCATCACCTTCAAACAATCCGCCCGCTTTTTATGAAGCGGCAAACTGGACCGACGCAGACGGAAATTTCTGGCTTTTCGGAGGTGTTCATTACAAGGATTTTAATATGTATTCCGACCTTTGGAAGTTTGATGTTTATTTAAGTCAATGGATTTGGGTCAAAGGCCCGGGCTTTGCTAATCAGCCTGGTATTTATGGGGTAAAAGGCATGCCGTCGTCGGAGAACAACCCGGGCGCACGTGCCTGGGGCATTGCCACCTGGGTAGACCCGGACGGAAATCTCTGGCTTTTTGGAGGATCCGGCATTGACCATGCCGGTGAAAGGGGCAGGTTAAACGATCTGTGGAGGTACGATATTCAAGATCAGGAATGGACCTGGATGAAGGGCGATCAAAATATTGATGGCATTGCCGAATATGGCACGCTTCGCGTAGAAGCTCCTGAAAATGAGATCCCATCCCGTGATGAATCTTCCTGTACCTGGGCTATCAATAATGAATTCTGGATTTTCGGAGGGGTAACGAATGCAGGCTTGTTTAATGATATGTGGAAGTACAACTGGTATACCAATAACTGGACCTGGATGAAAGGTGGTGAGCAATTGAACAGGGAGCCTTTTCATGGTTTAATAAATGTAGCAGATGAACAGAATGATCCCGGTGGCAGGTTCGCCTATTGCAGCTGGCTGAACTGTGATGGCAACCTGCTGTTTTTTGGAGGTGAAAACTCCAAAGCATATAACGACTTATGGTCATTCGACAGAATCACGAATAACTGGACCTGGGTGGATGGCAACAATTATCCTAACAACTATAATTACTATGGGGAATACTGTGAAGATAGTGAAGCATACAATCCTGCTGCACGTACAGAGAACCGGGCAAGGTGGAGCGATGCGCAGGGCAACCTTTGGGTATTTGGAGGGTTGAAAACGGGAGTGCCTCCGGTAATTTACAGCGATTTATGGAGATATAATCCGGCGTACCAGGCATGGGCATTGATTCATGGCACTGCATTACCAAATTTACAAGGCCACTACGGGCAGCAGGGTGTTTCTGCAACAGGTAATTATCCGCGAAACAGGGCAGGGGCCGTTTCCTGGAAAGATAACCTCGGTAATTT
Organism: uncultured Bifidobacteriaceae bacterium; assembly: GCA_964524035.1. Classification (GTDB taxonomy): domain Bacteria; phylum Bacteroidota; class Bacteroidia; order Chitinophagales; family UBA10324; genus JACCZZ01. Next base: position 3,874 of record CAZGBP010000003.1, on the reverse strand, counting down.
CTGGATCTTTGGTGGTCTCAGTGTTGCAGCGGATCAGACCGGTTACCCGTTCGTAACACTAAATGACCTGTGGCGGTACGAACCTGACCCGGATTGTTTCCGTGGATCCGGCTGTGATATTTCAGTTATTCCCGAAATGAGTATCAGCGATACAGCGCTCTGTACCGGACAATGCATTGATTTTAATACCCAGGATGGGCTATCCGGCTCAAGCTACCTATGGTTGTTTGAAGGGGCTGTTCCGGAAACTTCAACTGCTTCAGCGCCTGAGGGCATTTGTTATTTACAGCCCGGTAGTTTTGGAGTCACTCTCATGGTAACAGATGGTACAGTTTCCGACACATTAAAGTTACCTGACCTGATTCATGTCTACAATTATCCCGATACGCCCAAAATCACTGTTGCCGGTAATGTATTGACTGCCACGCCGGCTAATTTCTTTCAATGGCAATTAAATGGCGTGAATATTCCGGGAGCAAATAAGCAGTCCTTTACAGTTTCCGTGTCAGGAATTTATACTGTTATTACCACCAATACGCATGGTTGCTGGAACCAGGCAAGCATCGTTTTTGAGCTGATTCCGGAAGACGAGCAGCAACAGCCGGCGATTGTGATTAAGCCAAACTTAACCAATTCAACTGTTACCGTTTATGTTGCAGATCATCAGCTTAACGATCCTTTCACGTTAGAGCTTTTTAACCTTTTAGGACAAAGGCTCTACTATTATCATCAGGAGCAGGTCGACGCTTCGGGAATAAATAAGATCATCGATCTGGGTATGCTTCCCTCCGGTACTTACTATGCCCTTGTAACATCCGGTTCATTTTCAAAAACTGAGAAAATCGTTGTAATGAGATAGGGAAGAAAAGGTACCCCACAAAAAAAACCCTTCCGGTTTTCGAAAGGGTTTTTTTGGTCAGCCAATTGATCGGAGGCAATTATTATTTTCCTTTTGGCTTTTCGTATTGTTTTCCGGCCGGGAAATCGTTACCTGTAGGACTTCCTAACCGTACCATGGCACAACGAAACCCGACGGTGGAAAGCGAAAGGTTCTCATCAAGGTACCTGCGTGTTCCAGGCGATAAATAATATGCCCTGTCTGCCCAGGAACCACCTTTGTAAACCCGTGCCTTATCGTTAATCAAAGACGAAACAGAATAGTTATAGTCAACTTCAGACAGAGAATCACCATCAAGGAAGTTGATCACATCACTTCTGCGGTAGTTGAGCCTGTTGGCACTTTCTGCATCCGAAACAGGAACCCTGACCACTCTTCCAAGGGAATCCTTATCCACATGATAGCCTTCTTCATCAAGGCTGTCTTTGGTAAAGACATTACCACGGTATGCATTAAAGTCGCTTGCATCGTAAAAAGTGTATGGCCGGTACACATCGGAAACCCACTCACTCACATTGCCTGCCATATTATAAAGGCCAAAGTCATTGGGTAAGAATGAAGTTACTTCTGCGGTTATATCTGCATTATCATTCAGTCCCCCGGCAACACCCATCATATCTCCATTACCTCGTTTAAAGTTGGCAAGAAAATCACCTTGCCAGCCGCCATGTTTCGGATCCCGCATCTGGTCGCTGTTCCAGGGATAGATCTTTCTGTCAGTATATAATTCTTCATCCTTGTACGGATTGTTCCCGATAAGCGACAGGGCGGCATATTCCCATTCAGCTTCTGTCGGCAACCGGTATTCCGGTAACAAAATGCCATCCTCCATTTTTACCTTTCTTTCGCCTGTACCATTCGGATTCAGGTCTTTCAGGTTCTTCTTTATTGCCCCTTCATATTGCCCTACCAGGTAAGAGCGTGTATTGAAGTTATCCTCGCCAACCTGGCTGGGGTTTTTATCAAGTATGCCTTCGCGTATCATAATCCATTCATTTACGCGATCTGTTCTCCAGGCGCAGTAGTCATTGGCCTGCACCCAGCTTACACCCACTACGGGATAATTATTGAATGCCGGATGACGGAAATAATATTCCACATAAGGTTCATTATAAGCCAATTCATCCCGCCATACTAAAGAGTCCGGTAAGGCACGCTTTACCACTTCCGGAAAATCAGATCCAAAAGTGCGGTTCAGCCAATACAAATACTCCCTGTAATGGACATTGGCTACTTCTGTTTCATCCATGTAAAAGGAAGATACAGTCAGTTTCTTCGGAACATTATCATAGTCGTAGGTAAGGTTCTGTCCGGTATTACCCATAAGAAAAGAGCCTCCTTCCACCAGGGTAAGTCCGGGGCCCGTTTCCTGTCCGTCGAATCCGCGTACTTCAAATCCACCCCATTTGCTGTCGTTATAATTCCAGCCTGTGGATGTCGACTTTTCCTTCTTGCAGGAACCCAATGAAAAAAGTAAGAACGCTGATGACAAGATCAGCAAACCGGTTGAGCTAAAAGTCCGCTTCAGCATATTCTGTTGAAATTGTGTGAAGAAAGAGGTAAACGCAAATGTAAATTATTTATTTCAAAAGCCTAAATGAATCAGAGATAGGGTGTACGACAATGCGTTCATCTGGCCAGGCAATGGTTGGTTGGTTAAATTGCTAAATTGCTAAATTGTTAAATTGTTAAATGGTAAAATTGCTTTGGCGAAGCCGATCACTTCCTATTCTACATTCACTACGCTACTATAGTCACTAACTTAACTGTCCCAATAATCTATATCCAATTTGTCGTGCACCTCAACGATACCTGATTGAACAGCAATTTTCAGCTTATCCGGTTTATAGACAGCTTCAGGTTAATGTCAGTCTGAAACGATTCTGCAAAATCAACGGGCAAAGTCTAGAATACTTCAGGACAATCGGTAAAACGCTTTGTATTTCTTCTGAACTGCACTTTTTTGGAATCGTGAAAATTCAGTACCAGCGACAACTCATGAGTGCCCCCGGTGCTTTCCAGGCTCGAAACGGTTGCATCGTAACTATATCCAAACTTAAAGACTCCTTTTTTAAGACCTGCCATGACGATCACCGCATCACTGTTTTCAAATGCAGAACGGAAGTATAATCCTGCATAAACCACTCCCACCCCCAGAATTGCTCCCGCATTGAGTTGCCTGAATGAAGCCTGTTGAACAAACAAAAGGTTAGGCGAAAAATAGGCTGCCGTTCTGGCATTTTTCTTCGACCGGAATTCCACGCCAATATTGGCCGCTACACGCACAGGCCACGGGCTTATTTGGGCACTATAGAACGATTCGTTTGGAGAAGTAACATGTTTTGCGGAAAGCCCTGCATAGAAACTCTTTGTGTAGATCAGTACCCCTCCTCCGATATCGGCAATACCTTTTGAAGTATTATCCGGAACGTCTGCCGAGATGCCACCGGTAATACTACCATTGCCAGGGTTTATATTTTCTGCGAAAACCAGTTGCGCTGCATCAATTCTCTTTTGTACATAAGAAAACTGCGCACCAGCCTTCAAACCGAACTTTGGGCTCAGATTCAGCTGATATGAATAGATGCCGCTGACTCCGGTTGTGCTTAACAAGCCACCTGCCTGCCGGTCTGTCATAAGCAACACACCGATGCCTCCGTTTAGTGCATCAAAATTCTGATCATAGGAGGCTGTATAAGAGATATAGGCATTGTCCAGTGCCGCCCACTGATTCCGGTAGTTCAGGCAAAACCTCGGGCCCTCCCCCACACCGGCAAAGGCAGGATTCAGATAAAGCGGTGCATTAAAGAACTGGCTGAACTCTGCGTCTTGCCCCGATGCATTACCCGCAAACATCCTGCACAAAATAATTACCAGTATGATGCGTTTCTGAACCAAAATTCTATTTAAGAGTTTTATTGTAATTTTAAAAATACCCAGTAATATTATAGCCCACCAGACGTTAAAGAACGACAT
>CAZGBP010000002.1:0-105124 GCA_964524035.1 uncultured Bifidobacteriaceae bacterium | reverse complement strand
CATTCAACCATTCAACCATTCAACCATTCAACCATTCAACCATTCAACCATTCACTCACCCCATACCCCTGAATCCCACCGAATCAGTATCTTACCCCAGTGTTACGTCTATCGGTCATCATTGTAAACTATAATGTCCGGTTCTTTCTCGAACAGGCTTTGTTGTCTGTGAAGAAAGCAATGCAGCATATTCCGGCAGAAGTTATTGTAGTGGATAATAATTCTGTCGACGGTTCCGCTGATATGATGCGGCAGAAGTTTCCTGATATCACGTTTATTGAGAATAAAGAAAATGTAGGATTTGCGAAAGCCAACAACCAGGGAATAGCCATTGCCAAAGGAGCGTATATTCTTTTGCTGAATCCTGACACGGTTGTGGAAGAAGATACTTTCGTTAAATGCATTCAGTTTATGGAGTCACATCCTGATGCCGGCGCGATGGGGGTAAAGATGCTGGATGGCAAGGGAAATTTTCTGCCGGAATCAAAACGGGGCTTTCCTTCGCCGGCCGTAGCCTTTTATAAAGCCTTTGGCTTGTCAAAACTTTTTCCAAAATCGAAAATATTCGGCAGGTATCATCTGGGCTTTCTTGCGGAAAATGAAACACATGAAGTAGATGTGCTGGCGGGCGCATTCATGTTTATCCGCAAAACCGCTCTGGACAAAGCAGGATGGCTCGATCCCACTTTCTTCATGTATGGTGAAGACATCGACCTTTCTTACCGCATCGTGAAAGCCGGTTATAAGAATTACTATTTCGCTGATACGCGCATCATACATTACAAAGGAGAGAGCACCAAGAAAGGTACGATGAATTATGTCCGTATGTTTTACCAGGCCATGATCATCTTCGCGCAGAAGCATTTCAGCAACAGCGGAGCGGGCTTCTATATCTTCATGCTAAAGGTGGCTATCTACCTGCGTGCAGCATTATCGGTATTTTCCGCTTTTATCAAAAGATGGAGCCTGCCCATAACAGATGCATTGACCATGTACGCCGGCATGATTCTTTTAAAGAATTACTGGCAATACAATGTGAAAGTCGCGGAAGGACTTACGTATCCGGAAGAATACATTTTCATCATCATTCCCGGGTACATCCTGATCTGGCTTACCGCCGTTTTTTTCAGCGGCGGCTATGAAAAGAATGCCAGGCCGGGCCGCATTATTCGCGGATTGTTTTTTGGCACCGTAGTCATAGCAGCTATCTACGGCTTTCTTCCGGAGACTATGCGATTCTCGCGCGCCATGATCATCCTCGGTTTCATGTTTGCCTTATTTGAAATGATTGGTATTCGCCTGGCCATTCATTTTATGAAGTATAAAAACCTGAAACTGGGTGAAGTGCGGGAAAAGAAACTGATCATCGTCGGCAACAAAGCCGAATCGCAACGCGTGGAGATGTTGCTGAACCAGGCCAAGGTGAAGAATGATTATATCGGTTATGTTTCCATACAACCGGAAAACCCCCATAGTGTACATTATCTCGGAGAAGTGTACCAGTTAGCTGAGATCGCACGCATCTATAAGATCGAAGAAATAATATTTTGTTCGAAAGATATTTCTTCGCAGGCCATCATTGAGTGGATGACGAATATAGGCCCGGAGCCAGAATACAAAATTGTTCCGGAAGATTCCATGAGTATCATCGGCAGCAATTCAAAAGATGCCCCCGGTGAATTGTACACCATTGACATTAAGCTGGCCATTGCAACACCATTCAACAAAAGAAGCAAGCGGATTTTTGATTTAATTGCTTCTTTGTTTCTCCTGCTCACCCTGCCATTCAATATATTTATTATCAGGAATCCGGCCGGATTAGTTGCCAATATCTTTCATGTGCTCGCAGGAAAAAACAGTTGGATAGGTTATGCCGGTGGAAGACAGCAGCAGTTTCAATTGCCTCTAATCAGAACAGGCATTATTACGCCCATTGATGAACTGCGGACTGCAAGCCTGAATGATGCTGCAGTGTCACGCATTAATTTGCTCTATGCCAAAGATTACAGCGCCTCCCTGGATGCTGAGCTATTTTTAAAGTGTTACAGGTTGCTGGGAAGGAAATCAGGATCGTAAGGTTAACTGAATCTGCAAAAAAACAAAATCCTGTTAAGCAGTCTTGAATTTAAACTGGCTTTACCTATGCACCAATTGAATATTGATTGCATTGAGTGTTGAATATTGAATATTGAATACAAAATCCTGTTAAGCAGTCTTGAATTTAACCTGGCTTTACCTATGCACCAACTGAATATTGATTGCATTGAATATTGAATATTGAATATTAAAAAATTGAATATCCAATATCCAATATCCAATATCCAATAACCAATATCCAATAACCAATAACCATTTGACAACTTCTTATATGATGCTACAATCCGGCTTTTTATCCGGCTGATCAAAAAAGTATTCTTCCGTCTCCTTTTGAATAGCATCCTGCATAGTACGTAAGTGAAGGAGTGCCTGCACCGTTTCAAGTCCGGATTTTAAAACTGCACCATTGTTCTTAAAGAGCAGGATGCGGCTTTCATGCTGCATCTTCTCTAATACCAGCCTCGACTCTTCATGAAGTGCTTCGTAATGTTTTGCCAGTTCCGCTATGCGGCGATCGGGCGCTGCTGCGCTGTCCTGCGCCTGAACTATGCCCATTACCAGGATGAGCAGGATGGTTGTTGCAATTGCTTTCATAACTTGAAATTGAAAGGATGAATACTGAATCCTGTACAAAGTAACAGTCAGCTGCCTGCGAATAAAAATCTATTCGACGATCGCCCCGAATCTTACGACACTGCGGTCAAATTTGAATACACTACGTCGCTATAGCCAAAACCCCTGAATCATTTTTTTGCGTAACACTTGGCATTGTTATTCGTACCAGCAGTTAGTTGTTCTCCGTCTCCTGTCCATTCCGGCTTCCGGTCAACACATTAAAATTCCTGTTATGAAAAACCTGCTGATCTCATTTCTGTTTGTTTCATCCGCCGCACTGAGTCAAATACCGACAACCTGGAACAGCGTAGGGCCCGGTGGAGGTGGTGCCCTGTTTAATCCATCCATCAATCCGGCCAACAGCAATGAATACTATGTGGCCTGTGATATGAGTCAATACTTTCACTCCACAGACTTTGGGAATAGTTATTCGTTACTCGATTTCAGGAATATACAAAGTGGCCCCAACGGAGTGATTCGTTTTACCAATAATGCATCCATACTGTATGCTGTTCAGGATGCAAACGACCTGTCCATTCCTGTTAAGAGTATTGACGGAGGCCAAACCTGGAATGCATTACCCGGAAATCCCGATCCCTTCGAATATGTGTACTACCTCTATGCAAACTATGACAACCCCGACATGATGATCATGAGTTATTACAACCAGATTTATATTACCCTGAATGGCGGTACTTCTTTCACGCTGGTGCACAATGCCAACAACAGCGGCAGCGGTATCGTGCTTGCCGGCGCTTTTTTTGATGGTAACACCATTTATATCGGCACCAACGATGGATTGTTTGTTTCAACCAATGGCGGCACTTCCTTTTCATTGAACACGGCAACAGGCATTCCTTCTAACCAGGGTATCTTTTCATTTGCCGGCGCCAAAGCAGGCGGCACCACCCGATTTATTGCGCTTACCGCTACAAAGGGAAATATTTATGCAGGTTTTCCGGGCTATGATTACTGGCAATTCGCAAAAGGTGTTTATGCAATGGATTATGGTGCAGGAAACTGGACGGTCAAACAAACCGGTATCAACCTGAATGTGGATTTTCCTATGGTAGTGGGCATGGCAGAAAATGATATCAGCACCTGCTATCTCGCCGGAAGTAATACAACGGGTTATCCCAATGTTCTAAAAACAACAGATGGTGCCAATACCTGGACGCATATCTTTAATGCACAGGGAAACATAAATATTAACAGCGGCTGGTGCGGCAGCAGCGGCGACCGCGACTGGGGATATGCCGAAGTATTCTTCGGATTAAGTGTAGCAAAATATGATGCCACCAAAGTAATCTGCACCGATTTCGGTTATGTTCATAAAACAAGTGATGGAGGAGCCACCTGGCAACAGGCCTATCTGAATGCAACGGATCAGAATGCCTCCGGTGCTGCTACACCCAAAGGCAAAAGTTACCATGGCATTGGCATAGAAAACACAACCTGCTGGCAGGTGTTGTGGATTGATCAGCAAAATATGTGGGCCTGCTTTTCTGATATCCGTGGTGTGCGCAGCAATGATGGTGGCGCCTCGTGGAATTTCAACTATACCGGCAATGATCAGAACAGCACTTATCGCATCGTAAGAAATCCAAACAACGGTTATATATACGCTGCTTTGTCCACCATTCACGATATGTATCAAAGTACCCGGCTGCAGGATGCCATACTGGATGCTTCCAACTCCGGAAAGATCGTTTACTCCACTGACAACGGACTCACCTGGCTGTTACTGCATGATTTCAGTCACCCGGTGTTTTGGTTGTCGATGGATCCGAATAATTCCAATACCCTGTATGCAAGTGTCGTCAACCATGGAAGTAATCTCGGCGGAATTTACAAATGCACCAATCTTCAAAACAACGGCAGCTCCACCTGGACGAAGCTTCCTGCTCCGCCGCGAACAGAAGGACATCCTGCTACGGTAATCGCATTGAATGATGGAAAGGTGGTATGTACCTACTCCGGAAGAAGGGATGCAGGTGGCGCATTCACACCCAGCTCCGGCGTATTTATTTATGATGGCGTTGCATGGACTGACCTGAGTGTAAATGCCGGTATGTATTACTGGTGCAAGGATATTGTACTCGATCCGAATGATGTAAATCAAAACACGTGGTATGTCGGCGTATTTAAAGGCTGGGGAAGTACGGCTGTAAATAATGCAGGTGGCGGATTGTATAAAACGACCAATCGCGGTGTTTCCTGGACAAAAGTCAATTCAAAGGATCGGGTTACTTCCATCACGTTCGATCCTGCAAATGCCAACCGTATCTATATGACTACAGAAACGGAAGGACTTTGGTACAGTGATAATATCAATGATGCAACACCCACATTCTCGCAGGTCACTTCTTATCCATTCCGGCAACCTGAACGCGTTTACTTTAATCCATATGTTGCCGGTGAAGTCTGGGTGAGCAGTTTCGGAAATGGCATGAGGGTAGGCAATGCATGTATTCCTCCTTCTGCAACCATTGCTGCAGGAGGTACCACTACCTTTTGCAAAGGAGGCAATGTGCAACTGACCGCTTCCGCAAATGGCAATGTTTCCTATCAATGGAAGAAAAACAATGTCAATATCAACGGTGCAACTTCAAATGTTTATACGGCAACAAAAACAGGTTCCTACAGCGTGAGTGTAACGGCACTCTGTGGTTCCGCTTTATCGAATGCAATTCAGGTTACGCAAAACGGAAATCCGGTGGCCACCATTACGCCTGCAGGTACTGTAAATATGTGCGAAGGCGACACTACTCTTCTAACAGCCAATTCAGGAAACGGACTCAGTTATCAATGGATTCGCAATGGAAGCAACATCAGTGGTGCAACCGGCATAACCTACTCTGCAATTCAGTCGGGTAACTATAAAGTGAAGGTTACCAAAAATACGACAGGCTGTACAAAAAATTCAGCGGCTACCGTTGTGAATATTACCTGCAAATCAAATATACTTTCAAATTACAACGATGCAGTTTATGTGTTTCCGAATCCTTCATCGCACGACTTCATCCTTCAGATTCAAAATGCCGAAACCTGTGATTTGCGCATATTAAATGTGCTTGGACAGGAATTGCTTAGTTCGCAAGGAATTAGCGGAACCATTTCCATAGGATCAAACCTGCAGCCGGGAGTTTATTTTCTGGAAGTAAGGAAGGAGAACCGGTTGGTGGAAATAAAAAAACTGGTGAAAAACAAGCTGTAAGTTAATCGTAACTGCTCAACAGATAAAATAGCACACGGATGACACGGATTTGACTGATAACCACAGATTAAAAATGTTTTCATTCAATGACAATTAGAGTTTTCGTTCGGGAAAGAGTGACTTGAGAAAGATCTAAAAAATCAAATCTGTAGTAATCCATCCGATCGGTGTGATCCGTATTCCACTCCTGAAACCACATCTGCTGAGTTACAAAGTTTATCAGGTGGGCAACATTCTCTACAAAACGGAGTATAGTTTGCCCCGTATTAAGCTGATCTTATATTTAAGTTATCTCTGAAAATCAGATGATAACGTGCATTATATGGCTGTTATGCCTGTTCAAGCCCATGGCACCTGATTTGTAAACAGGAAGTGAATTTCTTATTCACTAAACAAATAAAAATGAAGCGTAAAATAATTCTTGCCTTTACCTTTCTTGCTTTTGTTGCAAGTGTTCAGGCACAAAACATTTCAATTGGTCCTACGGTGGGAATCCAACATTCATGGATCTCTGCAGATTTGCCGGAGTCGAGTATGAATACGTTACACATGGGATTCAACGGCGGACTTGCGCTGGTATATTCAACAGAATCGCACTTCGGTCTTGGCGGTGACCTTAAGTATTCACAGGAAGGTGTTTCGATCCAATCGGAACTGTCGGGCATTAAAACCGTTACTGATTGGAATACCAGCTACTTACGTTTACCATTGCGCCTTATATACTTCTTTGGCGAATACGGTGATGCATTCCGTCCTAAAATTTTCGCAGGGCCGACCATGGGCTTGCTGCTGTCGTCTAAGTCTGAAGACATAGATGTGAAAGACACTACGAATGATTTTGATCTGGGTGTTCATGCCGGCGTAGGACTCAACATCAGGATTTGGGAAAGAATCTGGCTCAATACGGATATCACCTATACACAAGGGCTTTCTGACGTAACAGTTAGCGATACCGATAAGATTATGAATCACAATGGCAATGTCGGTCTCAATGCCGGACTACTGTTTGGCTTTTAGCATTTCAGAATCAGGTGTGTTATCCGCTTATTGAAAAGGGGAAAATTTAGCACGAAGACGCAAGGCCGCAAAGATCATTTCCTTGCGGCTTTGCACTTACTAATCAAGTAACAAAGAAGTACACTTTGTGGTGTATCCGGATCTTTCTCTAATTGACCATTGGGTGGATACCAAATTGACGCGCAGGTTCTGTTTAACAAAATGATTAAATCGAATCGTTCCTCACAAAGGAATCATGTTTCAATTGGATTGTTTGTCTCGTAAAGGTTGCTAAGACCGCAAAGAAAAACTACACAATCCAGCTCTGCGAGCGCTGCGTACTTTGCGTGCCAGTGTTAAAGGGTCATTTTTAAGATAATGTATTGAACAGCAACAATTTGGTATGCACCCTTGACCATTTATTGTTAAAGTTAATCAGTAATGACGGCTTCGACTGAACATTCAAAGTGAGCTTCTAATTATTCACGATCGCCGGTATTGCATATTGTGTCCGTTATTCTGACACCCATTTTAATTATTTGCGCCAGGGCTATCTGTTTCAGCGCATACACTTTACAGCGTCCTTCTTAAATCAACTGCTTGTTGTTTTATCAATATTTTTGTGTTGCAAAATTTACTTTATGCAACCAGCTAATTTACCTGAAGAAGAAACCCTCGACCCTCTTGACTGGAAGGCCAATGAAAAAACCGGAACAGAGATGGTCAGCGATATGATGCAGTTTCTGCAAACCGTTCGCAGCCGCGCCACCTGGCAGCCTCCATCGGATGCCGCTAAAAGTCATTTTCAAATGGCTGTTCCATTAGAAGGTATGCCACTGGAAAAAGTGTACGATGCATTCAAACAATACATTCTTCCTTTTCCTACCGGGAATATTCATCCTCGATTCTGGGGTTGGGTAATGGGTAATGGTTCTTCTTCCGCCATGCTGGCCGATATGCTGGCTTCCGGCATCAACCTGAACCAGGGAGGAGGTAACCAGATCGGAGGCTGGGTAGAGCAACAGGTAATTGAATGGTTCAAAGCATTATTCGGTTTTCCGGAAGAAGCCAGCGGACTGGTGGTAAGTGGTGGCTCTATGGCCAACCTGATCGGGCTTACCGTAGCACGTTATGCAAAAGCGGATTTTGATTTACGCAAAGAAGGCATATACGGTTCGAAGAAAAGAATGATGGTATATGCTTCCACGGAAGTGCACAACTGTTCCAATAAAGCAGTAGAACTGCTTGGCCTCGGCAGTGATTCGCTGCGGCTGATCCCGGTGAATGAAAATTATGAAATGGATATCCGCCAACTTGAAGCACAGATCCGTTCAAACCGGGAACAAGGCTTGCAGCCTTTTTGCGTAATTGGCAATGCAGTAACCGTGAATACAGGCGCTGTGGATGACTTAGATGCGATAGCTGATCTGTGCGAAAAAGAAAACCTCTGGTTTCATGTTGATGGTGCCATAGGGGCGATGCTGGCGCTGTCAGAAAAATATAAGCACAATATAAAAGGAATGGAACGCGCCGATTCCATTGCTTTCGACCTGCACAAATGGATGTATATACCCTATGAAGCGGGTTGCATAATGATTCGCAAAGGACTGCATCATTACCGGGCCTTTTCCATGCATGCCGATTATCTGGCTCATGAAGAACGGGGTGCGGCTGCCGGTGATATCTGGTTTAGTGATTATGGTGTGGAACTCTCTCGCGGCTTTAAAGCGCTTAAGATCTGGATGAGCATAAAGGAACATGGTATTAAAAAATTCGGCAGGCTGGTTACACAGAATGTGGAACAGGTGCAATACCTGAAAGCACTGGTTCTGTCGAACCCGAAGCTGGAACTGCTGGCACCGGCACCCATGAATATTCTTTGCTTCCGCTATGCGATGCCTTCAACAAGTGACGAAATAATGAATAAACTGAATAAAGAATTGCTGCTTCGTTTACATGAAAGCGGTGTGGCCGTTCCATCCTATACCGTGCTCCACGGAAAGTATGCACTACGTGTTGCCAATACCAACCACCGCAGCAGGCGGGCCGATTTTGATTTGCTCATCAACAAGGTGATTGAACTGGGAAATGACCTGGAAAAGGAGTATGCTGAAAAATAAAAATCAAGGGTTTTGAACAACGTTGATCATAAATCCCGAACCTCGGACGAAAATAATTGATTAAGATTCTGGATTAAATTTCACACCCGCTTTTCCAGTTAGAAATAATAATGAAATTCTATCCAGTCAATTGTTTGGAAGCTTTCTACACTTATGATTACAAATCCCGACTAACAAACATAAAGGCGAGCAGAAGGGTTAAGAAGATACTTTTTCTGCTGGTTTATTACTTTTGTTTAAATGAATAAGTTGATTCCAGATAAACGATTAAGAAATGAGAAGAAGTTTAATAGTTGGGATGAACTGCCTCATGGGGCTCGCAAATACTGGCTGGAAGTTAAGGGTAGAAACGGTTGGTTAGCGAGATATGTGAAAATAGTTGACGCAAACGAGGTAACTTTGAAATTCTATCAGGAAATATTTGATGAAAATGGAAAATTACTAGAGTTGCATGAGAAATTTCCTGTTGATAAAGGGCATCAAAAACTTTGATTATCATGATTACTAAAGAACTTGTTGGTCAGAAAATTTATGAATATCTAAATCATTCCATCTCTAATGCGGAGTTGGTTAACTGGGCGGAGAATGCCCTGATGGAAGAGGAATTGGATCAAGAGAATGATGCCATCATCAGCCAGGTACTTGCTCGGCTTGGAGTTGCAGACGTGAAAAATTTCGGACTTCTTTGGGAAGATTGTGAAGAATTATTAAGGCAGCTTGGGTATCATATCAGTTTTAATCTTGAGAAGGTGGGTTGAAACTACACAGCGGATTTGCAAGATTGTGCTTTTCTAACCTAACTCGCGCGCGAATGCAGCAAAGCCTCGCGGGTTGCGTTCGCGTGCGCTTCCATCATTTTATCTAATTCCGCCTGTTGGTCGGGATTTGTAATCCCGTCCTGATGAGCCTCCGGATTTTTAATCCGGAAAAACTCTCGCTCCTTTAAAAATTTATGGCTGCTGCAGCGATTCCCATTTTTATAAAATATTGCTGATGTGATAAAATGAATAATGAACGCATATTTAAATCCAATTTTCTAATGATCTCCAAACTTTCAATGTTTGTGCATTCCAAAGTAGCAAATAGTAATGGGATTAAAAATCCCATTCTCAACTAGCCCGGATTACAAATCCGGACTAACAGGACGTTCCATCCTATACCGTGCTCCACGGAAAGTATGCACTACGTGTTGCCAATACCAACCACCGCAGTCGCAGAGCGGATTTTGACCTGCTGATTCAGAAAGTGGTGGAGCTGGGAGATGCGTTGATTAAAGAGGGTGTCATTAGAAAATAGCCGGACTTTGGCATTACAGGTTATAACAAGTTCATTGTTGTTCGTGATAAACTGAATTTAAATTTTCAGTTTACTACATTTAATGACTGATGAAAAACAAAATCACCATCGCCGGTTGCGGTGTCATTGGTCTTACCACAGCCATCCGGTTGCAGGAAGCAGGGTATAAGGTACAGATCATCACCCGGGATTTGCCACAACAAACTACTTCCAATAAAGCGGCAGCCTTCTGGTTTCCTTATCATTTGCGCGACAGCGGGGAAATACTCCACTGGAGCATGGCATCGTACCGGGAATTTGAAACACTCGCTGCCATCACCGAAAGTGGCGTGCACATGACGCCGGTAATAAAACTCGGCAATGAATTTTCAGAAATTGAAAAGCGAATCAAAGAAACGCTTCCGCAAGACAGGTTTCGTCCTTTATCGGAAACAGAATTAACCGGTGGCTTCGAAAGCGGCTGGCGCATTGAAGTGCCGCTGATTGAAACTCCCGTTTATCTCCCTTACCTGTTGAACAGGTTCATGGCTCAAGGTGGAAAAATAGTGCAGCATACCATTCAGTCACTCGATGAGCTGATGGAAGATACTACCATCGTAGTCAACTGCACCGGACTTGGATCGCAGACGCTCGCACACGATGATCAGCTTATACCTGTGCGCGGACAAATCGCATTACTCAAAACAGAAAACAGGCACCAGGTTATTTTGGACGATGCCGGCCCTACCTATATTGTTTACCGCGAAGATGGCTGCATTTGCGGTGGCACCTATGAAATAAATTGTGACCGCGAGGTAACGGAAGCGGCAGCGATTCAGGATATTTTAAAACGTTGTTTCCGGGTAGCACCTCATCTGCAGGATGCCGGCGTAATTACCACCTGGGCCGGGCTGCGTCCCTACCGTGCCGACATCAGGGTTGAAATGGAACCCGGTAAGCCACTCATTCATAACTATGGACATGGCGGTTCAGGCTTTACCGTATCGTGGGGTTGCGCTGATGAAGTGAAACGCCTGCTTGAAATGTAATCGCAGTTCAACTCCAATCAGCATACAGCTCATCTGCCGTAAATGGATGTGCTAATGCTTCACCATTCTTTGATTCAGCACCTGATCTCCTGAAATACATTTTATAAAATAGACACCTGAAGGATATTCGGTAAGATTGATTACCCTACTTTTTGAATTATTAAGAGGAGTACTCATTACCATTACTCCGATATGTCATATAGTAAAATCGGCCTTTCCTTCTTGATATCAGGTTAGAAAAAAAGTGGGCCCGTATCCAATTAACCACAGCAATTTACTATAAACCATAAATTCAATACAATAAAGTTTACTATATTTCTCCTGTATTCTTTATGATAATAGTTTAATTCCTGACAAAGCAATAATTTAATTTTCCGGATAAGCCGAAAACCGGATAAAAGAGTAGGCAATAAAATCAAATCTATATGTCGTTGTTTTCAGCTGAGATTGAACAAAAACACAAGGACCTTGTAGCCGCCGGAAGTAACATTGGAAATCCGATAGGAACCATGCAGAGACTTGGTAAACGTGGTGCTTACCGTGACTTTGAGAATGGAAGTATTTACGTTTTTGGAAGCGGTAATGCTTTCATGATAACTGGTTTGATAAGAGATGCCTACCGAAGAAATCAGCTCGAGCCCAATCCATTATTGGGATATCCTACTTCGGATGAATCGGATGCCGGAAGTGGAAATGGTAATCGCTTCAACAACTTTGAACATGGCATAATTTTTTGGAAAAATAACAGTCATCATGCCTTTGTAGTGGCAGGTAGTATTTATCGTAAATGGGCTGAATCGGGATATGATACCGGCTCACTCGGTTTGCCAATTGATGATGAACGGCCCGTTGCAGGTGATGAGACTCAAATGTTATTTGAGCACGGAACAATCTGGCAGAATAGTAAATACGGAGCTAATATTGTGCTTAATAACCAGATTTGCGTAACAAATGATACTGCTTTTGATGCCACTATTCGGTTTTATAATCCGATGGATAATGCTATTCTTCCTTTTTCACTAACACTATGGGGCGGGGAAATTATTGTGCCCGCTAATAGTTCACAAAATTGGGACCTGCCACAGAATGTTGCTATTGCGAAAGTTACATTTGATGGGAATTCTATGGCAAATTCCTTTAAAATCGCATCGGGAGGGCAACATATTACCTTCAATCAGGATCAGCGAGTGCGAATAATAAACAGCACCCCTCGTCAGGTAATTGCCCGGTTCTACCATGCGTCGTCATTTCAACGCATAATTATGTTGCCAAACGGAGAACAGATAATCGGAGCAAACAGTGAAATATTGTGGCGCATGCCGGAGGATCTAATTATGGTCGTAGTTAACTTCGATGCTGCCGATGAAGATGTCGTTTTTCGTGGTGGAACCGTTACTCATCAATAACAATCGCTAGCGCTTTTTGGAATTTGTAGAGCTACCAGATAAGCGTTTTAATATTTATACAATACAACAATAGCTGCAACGCTGCCTGATCAATTTATTAATTGATCGGAAAGTGGCCCATTGGGATAATTTCTCGTTCCTAATTATACATCAATTGCTATCCTTTCTCAAAAGCTTTATCAATAATCTCCAGTTGCTCCTTCACATGCGCTTTCATAAATCCGGTGGCAGGCGATGCACTTGCTTTGCGGGTGATGCCAAACAGTTCGATATTTTTCCAGTTCATCTTCAGAAAACTGTAAGCACCCATATTGTATGGTTCTTCCTGCACCCAGATAAAACGCGCCGTCTTATATTTTGCAGCTATGGCATCCAGTTGTTTTTGCGGAAGGGGTGCTAACTGTTCGATGCGCACAATGGCGATATCATCCCGCTTTTCTTTTTCACGACGGTCGAGTAAGTCGTAATAAATTTTGCCGGAACAAAGTAACACTCTTTTAACCTTTGCAACATCCTTCACCCCTGCATCATCCAGCACTTCATGAAATCCTGCGGTGGTCAGTTCATTCCGGTCGCTTACACACTTCGGGTGGCGGAACAGGCTCTTCGGGCTCATCACAATTAAAGGCTTGCGGAAAGGACGATACAATTGCCTGCGCAGCAAATGAAAAAAGTTTGCCGGTGTAGTCACATTCACTACCGACATATTGTATTCAGCCGATTGTTGCAGAAAACGCTCCAGCCGCGCACTGGAATGTTCCGGGCCTTGTCCTTCATAACCATGCGGCAATAAAAGCGTGAGGCCACTCATGCGCTGCCATTTACTTTCGGAAGAAATAAGAAACTGATCGATGATGGTTTGCGCGCCATTACTGAAATCACCAAACTGCGCTTCCCAGATGGTAAGCGTTTGCGGATTGGCCAGCGAATAACCAAACTCAAATCCCAGTACAGCGAACTCCGACAACAACGAATTGTAAACCATAAACTTTCCCTGTCCTTCGCGCAGTGCACTCAAACGGTTATACCCCTTGTTATTGGATTCATCATATATAATGGCATGCCGGTGAGAAAACGTGCCACGCACCGTATCCTGTCCGCTCAAACGCACATCATGGCCTTCCAGCAAGAGGGAAGCATAGGCCAGTAATTCGCCCCAGGCCCAGTCAATCTTATGCTCTTTCTCAAAAGCATCTTTTCCGCGCTGCAGGATCTGCTCAATCTTTTTCAGCGGCACAAATCCTTCCGGAATTTGTGTGATCTTATCAGCAATCAACGAGATCGTGGCGGCATCCACACCGGTTGCCGGAGAACTTTCAAAATCTTCCGGTGTTGATTTGCGCAATTTTTTCCAGGCCAGTTCCGGTTCCTGGTAAGTATAAGGCAATGGATTTTGTTTCACGAAGTCAAGCCTGTCCTGCAACTGTTTCCAGAAGCTCTTATCCATCTCCTTTGCCAGTTGTGCGTCAATATCTCCGCGATCCATCAATAGCTTCGAATACACTTCGCGCGGATTGGGATGCTTGGCAATTACCTCATACATCCGTGGTTGTGTAAACTTGGGATCATCCCCTTCATTGTGCCCATAGCGGCGGTAACAAACCATATCTACGAAAATATCCTTGTTGAATTTCTGCCGGTATTCCACGGCGAGCTCCACCGCAAAAACCACTGCTTCCGGATCATCACCATTCACATGCATTACCGGAGCAAGCACGGTTGACGCATAGCTGGTACAATAATTTGAAGTACGCGCATCATCAAAATCGGTGGTGAAGCCGATCTGATTATTGATTACAAAATGTAAAGAGCCTCCTGTGGAGTATCCATTCAGCAACGACATCTGCAAACATTCATACACGACACCCTGTCCGGCCACGGCTGCATCACCATGTATGATTACCGGCATGATGGAATCATACTCACCTCCATACAACGTATCCGCTTTGGCACGGGTAAATCCGCTTACTACGGGGTTTACTGCTTCGAGGTGCGACGGGTTGGGTGACAGCTTCAAATAGATTTTCTTTCCGGTCACCGTTTCAACTTCTGATGAGTAACCTAAATGATACTTCACATCCCCGTCACCCATGGTAGAGTCGGGGCTCACATTGCCCTCGAACTCATTAAAGATATTCTCATAGGTTTTCCCCATGATATTGGCCAGCACATTCAGCCGGCCACGGTGTGCCATGCCCATGGTTATTTCATGTACACCGGAAGCGGCAGCCTTATTGATGATGGCATCGAGTGCGGCAATGGTGGTTTCCCCGCCTTCCAATGAAAATCTTTTCTGCCCTACGTATTTGGTACCCAGAAATTTTTCAAACACCACTGCATCATTCAGCTTCTCCAGTATTCTTTTTTTCTGTTGCAGTTCAAAGGTCAGGTTGCCGTATCTCTTTTCAAACTGTTCCTGCATCCAGCTCAGTTCATCCGGTTGCACGATATACGTGTATTCAATACCGATGGAACTGCAATAGATTTTCTTTAGCCGGTCAATGATATTCTGAAGGGTAGTTTTTCCCAAACCGATGAATTTGCCGGCATAGTATTCCTGAAGCAGGTTCTCTTTGCCAAGTCCAAAAAATTCAAGATCGAGATTTGCATGACGGTCTTTGCGCTGCCGGATGGGATTTGTATTGCTCACCAGGTGTGCTTTTTCACGATAGGCCTGAATAAGTTGGTATACGGCAAATTCCCCGGCTATAGCAGAAGATGCAAGCGCAGCTATTTGTTCAGCAGCCTGCGGCAATCCGGTGGCTATGACAGGTTCCGTGTCTGCTGCAACTTTTGTTTCAGCAATTGGCATGTTTCCGTTAGAAGCAGAATTGATTACGGCAAAGTCAAATCCTTCGAAGAATTTTTTCCATTCCACATCTACGGAGGAAGGATCTTTTTTGAAATCCTGGTAAAGGCCTTCGATGTATGAGGGATC
This sequence comes from uncultured Bifidobacteriaceae bacterium, assembly GCA_964524035.1. GTDB lineage: Bacteria > Bacteroidota > Bacteroidia > Chitinophagales > UBA10324 > JACCZZ01. Next base: position 89,411 of record CAZGBP010000002.1, on the reverse strand, counting down.
GGCGTTGGAGATGTAGGAGAAGGTGGGCATGGGAGGGGGAATGGTTGAATTGCTAAATTGTTGAGTTGTTAAATGGTTGAATTGCTGAATGGTTGAATGGTTGCGGCAAAGCCGATGTAATTAGCCTTAAGTAATTTCTTGCTTCCTGGGCCCTATACGTCCTAATTCTTAAGTCCTACGTCCTTCGTCTTGCATCCTGGTTCCTGCTTCCTGCTTCCTGCCGCACCTTTGATTTTATCTCCAGCCCTTTGCCTTTAACATAGTAGCCGCTGCCGTCGTAGGTTCGTTTGCGCGGATGTTGTTGGCAAGTGTCACTGCAGGTGCCTTCGTACTTCCAGCCGCATTCCTCACACATGGCAAAATGATTGTTGCATTCGGGATTGGCGCAGTTGACCATCCTGGCTGAAAGTGTACCGCACCGGTGACAATGCGAGATCAGCGTAGGATTCACTTCATTAACATCTACGGTGATGCGCTCATCGAAAACGTAACACTTACCATCGAAGTCTTTACCTCCTGTTTGCTTCCCATATTCGATGATGCCACCATGCAGGTGGTACACCTCTCTGAATCCATTCTCCAGTAAAAAAGCAGTGGCCTTTTCACAACGGATGCCACCGGTGCAATAGGCCAGTACTTTCTTGTTTTTATAGGGTTCGAGTTCCGGAAGAAACTGAGGCAGATCGCGGAAATGATCAATGGGCAGGGCAATGGCATTTTTAAATTTTCCCACTTCCCATTCTACTTTATTTCTTACATCGAGCACAACGGTATCAGGCTCATCTTTGAGTTGCTGAAAAACTTCCGGTTCCAGGTATTTACCGCTGTGTTCCCATACATTTACTTCAGGCCTGTTAAAGTTTACGATCTCCTTCTTATAGCGCACAAATATTTTTGCTAAGGAGGGCAGGTCTTCTTCATCAATCTTAAAAACCATATCGGCAAAGCGCGGGTCGGCATGCAAATGATTCATATACTGATGGCATTGTTCCACCGTTCCGGAAGCAGTACCGTTAATTCCTTCGTCGGCAACGAGTATTCTTCCTTTGATGCCGATGGATTTACAAAAGCGCAGGTGATCCTGTGCAAACTGTTCGGCATCTTCAATGCGTACGTACTTGTAGTAAAGCAGGGAGAGAAATGGTTTCATGCGGGTAAACCGGGTGTAAACCGGATGATTTGTTTGTAGGCACAAAAATAAGGAATGCCGGCGTTTTAACTTGATACTGCTGTATTTGGGGTGTACGACAAAACGTTTTGCTTGTCAAGTACAGGTAGACGTCGCACCAGCTATGTGATGTCAATTGAACTTTGAATATTGATTGACAAATTTCCAATTTTAAACACCCAATAATCGATATCCAATTTGCCGCACACCAGCGAGGCAATAGGATATCTAAAATGATGGCATAAAATCTATCTTTGCGATTAAATTCATTACTTCTCCTCTTCGAAAATATGAAAACCACCCTCCTTACCGATACCCATATAAAACTCGGCGCTAAAATGGCTGAGTTCGCAGGTTATAATATGCCCATCTCTTATTCCGGTATTAACGCCGAGCATCAGTGTGTTCGTGAGAATGTGGGGGTGTTCGATGTTTCGCATATGGGCGAATTCGTAATTAAAGGTTCGCGCGCGCTGGAGCTGGTGCAACTGGTAACATCCAATGATGCCTCCAAACTGAAAGTAGGCGATGTGCAGTATTCCTGTCTGCCCAATGATAAAGGCGGCATCGTTGATGATTTGCTGGTCTATCACCTGCAGGAAAATTCATACATGCTGGTAGTGAATGCTTCCAATATTGAAAAAGACTGGAACTGGATCACGAAGCACAATACCTTTAATGTGGAGATGAATAACATCAGCGACCGCGCCGGCTTATTGGCCATACAGGGTCCCAATGCCATTAAAGTTTTGCAAAAGCTAACGGAGGTTGATCTTTCGGCCATCCCTTATTATAAATTCGCACGGGGTGTTTTTGGAGGCGTGAAGAATGTATTGATGTCGAACACAGGGTATACCGGTGCCGGTGGATTTGAAATTTATTTTGATACAGCAGATGCGGGTGACCTCTGGTATAAAATATTTGATGCAGGCAAAGAGTTCGGCATACAGCCTGTAGGATTGGGTGCACGCGATACGTTGCGGCTGGAAATGGGTTTCTGTTTATATGGAAATGATATTGATGATACCACTTCCCCCATAGAAGCCGGGCTGGGATGGATCACTAAATTCTCGAAAGATTTTGTTGCAAAAGATATCATAGAAGCGCAGAAGAAACAGGGCGTATCCCGTAAACTGGTAGGATTTGAAATGATAGATAAAGGCATTGCACGCCATGGCCATGACATTGTTGATGCAACCGGTAAAAAAATCGGGGTGGTAACCAGTGGTACACAGTCGCCTACCCTGCAAAAAGCAATTGGCATGGGCTATGTGCCTGCAGCTATGGTTAGCGAAGGAACTTCCATTTATATTTCTATACGGGAAAAGAATTTAAAGGCTCAGGTAGTGAAAATGCCATTTCTGAAAAGCAAATCCTGACAGGATTCAGATTTTCAGTTTTGCAATTTTATGGCCGGTTGTTATAAGCGGATAGTAAGAGCACCTTATTTTACGAATCGGTGAAATGATGCCTTTATGAGCATCAAATGCTATGGTCGCATCCCGGTAAAAATGATGAAGACAGGTAAAAATTAATGAACGGTAACTTGAAAAAAACTCGCTACCTTTCGCACCACTGAATTATTGGATTTTGCCGGATAAATCTACACTCGAAGTCTGCCTTACGCCAGGTCTCCTGCCTCTCTACCCCATTGATGGCAAAGTGGTGGTGGTGATTGATGTGCTGCGCGCCACGACGACGATGTGTGTTGCCATTGACCAGGGAGCCGAAAAGGTGATTCCGGTTGAAACCATTGAAGAATGCCTGAGTTATAAAGGGAAGGAAGGCTATATACTGGCCGGTGAGCGCAATGGCAGAAAAGTGGAAGGATTTCATTTTGGCAACTCGCCGTTTGAATTTATGAATGGTGTGGTGAAAGGAAAAACACTGGTGCTCACCACTACTAACGGAACACGGGCCATTAAGATGGCCGAACATTCCCACCAGGTGGTGATTGGCGGGTTTCTGAATTTCTCCGCGCTTTCCAAATGGCTCATCAGTGAAGGCAGAGATACCTTGTTGTTATGTTCCGGATGGCGCGATAAATTTAATTTAGAGGACACAGTTTTTGCCGGTGCATTGATCCATCACATCAAAGAATTTTTTTTAGTGGATTCAGATTCAGCTTTTGCCGCTGAAAAACTTTACCTCAATTCGCGGCGCAATATGTTTCATTTCATGAAGCAATCATCTCACTATCGAAGGCTGGCACATTTAGGAGTGATCAATGATATCAAATACTGTCTGCGTCCCGACTTGACGGATGTAGTGCCTGTACTTAAAAATGGTGAACTGGTGCGTGCCGATATCCGCAAAGACCTGGAAGGAGAATTTTTTTCGCTGAATGACCTATGATGTGCATTGGCAAAACCAATCCTGTGCAAGAATTACATTGCCGGAAGGTCTATTCTAAATACTAAATTGAAATCATCCATTGTATAAACTCGCACTGCTTGCCGGCTTTGGTGGTTTTCTCGGTACCATTGCACGGTTTCTTTCCAATCAACTGTTCGTCAGGTTTTATCCTGTTGTTTTTCCAATCGGCACTTTAGCTATCAATCTCACAGGTTGTTTTTTGATTGGAGTGTGCTATAGCTGGTTTGAAAAGAACCAGGTTCTTGCTCCGGAATGGCGTTTGTTTTTAACAACCGGATTCTGTGGTGGCTTCACTACCTTTTCTGCATTTACTATTGAAAGTTTATTGCTGATGCAACATCGTGAATACTTGTACCTTTCGATTTATGTAGCAGCGAGTGTGATTGGCGGAATTGCTGCTACGTATCTGGGCATTTGGTTGATAAGAGCAATCGGTTAAGAATTGATTCATTTCCTGGTTGAATCACATCAGATAAGATACATAAGAGTTTTTATTTTGATTTTTGTGGCTACATTATTGAAACCACAGAGGGCACAGAGGAGGTATCGCATCGGACAACTTATTTTTTATTTTTTTAAATGTGCTTTTTATGGTTATGTTTTTGAAAACACAGAGGACACAGAGGGGGTAACACAGCAGAAAAGATCAATGAGAATTTCTCTGTGTGTTCTTTGTGGTTAACTTTATTGAAACATGAGGCTAAATCTTCAGGCAATCGTTTGCTTTTCTAGAAGCATTGCTCCAAATCATGTCATGCATGAATGTAATTGGCGGATGGCTGTTGCTTATCCGGGCATTTGGTTGATGCGAACAATGATTGGGAATAAGGAATTAGCAATTAGCAATACAAAATGTGAATCTTTAACAAAATAAATGGCTCTTGCTGCAACTTCGGTGCTTGTCCAACCTTTGCTACTCATTCTCTCAATCAAGCATCAGCGGCGCAACAGATAAAGCAGAAGTATTTCTTTACAACACTTTTGGGCAATTGCTAGATCAAACCACAGCATTTCCAGCATATTTGAATCATTTCGATCTTACTTCTCCCAAACAGTTTTTGGATGCATTGTTTCTTTCTTTTGCAGATAAGCTTTCATTTGCCCTAAAGTCATATCCTTCATTTAAAGGCTTAATTTATCCCTGATTTCTCTCAATTCGTAAATAAGAGTTTTCTCCGTTTTGGTTTTATCTTTAGTCTTCATATTCTAAGATTTCTCGTGGTGTTCTAATTTCTAAAAGTTTGTGTCCCAACTTGTAATTAACAGCATTGTATCCACGTATTCTATGCACATTTACCATGTGCTTAAAGTTCCAACTTTCTAAGTAAGTTGTTCCATGCTGCATGCCGGTATTCGGGAATTATTTGATAAATATTCGTAGGGTCATTGTTCGATATTGAATGAACACACTATATTCGTCCATCACTAATTCCATTTCATGGGCGCCTCCTCGTTAATTGTTCTCATTTGTGCTGCCGTTGCTTTTTCAGCAGGTGGAATAGCCATCGCTAAATTCATGGTGAAAGGCACAAAAAATACCGCCAAAGGAGAGGCTTATGAATGCGGCATTCCTGCAAAAGGTACCCCATGGGATCAGTTTAACGTTGGCTACTACCTCTTCGCACTCATATTCCTGATTTTTGATGTGGAGTTGATCTTCCTGTATCCGTGGGCTGTGGTGGTAAAGTCGATCGGATGGCCGGCCCTGGTGGAAATTGTAATTTTTATGTTCATACTTTTTATGGGATTTCTGTATGCTCATAAAAAGGGTGCATTAAAGTGGATGTGAGGGTGACCGCAGCATTCATAGCAAAAGAGCGCGTAACTTTAATACAGCATTTCACATTTAACCTTCAAAAATTCTTGTGATAACCGGCGATCAACAGGTGAATAAAGATTCCTTCCCGGGCCAGGTTCATGAAACCCCCGGAGGCGGTATCGTAACCAGTAAGCTGGATGATTTAATTAACTGGGCTCGTTCCAACTCATTATGGCCACTCACTTTTGCAACCAGTTGCTGCGGAATTGAATTGATGTCGGTAGCCGGAGCAAAGTATGATTTCTCCAGGTTTGGATTTGAAGTGGCACGCGCCACGCCGCGGCAGGCGGATGTAATCATCATAGCCGGCACTATTGTAAATAAGATGGCACCGGTATTGAAAAGGCTGTACGATCAGATGGCAGATCCCAAATACGTGATCGCCATGGGAGCCTGCGCCATCAGCGGTGGCCCTTTCTTTTATAATACCTACTCGGTCGTAAAAGGTGCTGATCATGTAATTCCTGTTGATGTGTACATCGCCGGCTGTCCGCCACGACCGGAAGCATTGCTGAATGCACTCATCACCTTACAGGAAAAAATAAAGAGCGGAGCAACCAGGGAGCAAATGAAATTAAATGGATAAGGAATGCAACAGGAAGCCCTGAAGGCAATTATTATGGAATTGTTTCCTGCCATCACTTTTGAAGAAGGTGGCGAATGGCTTAACGTGCAAATTGCCCCTGCTGACTGGAAGCCTTTCGCAAACATTCTTCGCAATACAACTGGGTTGGAATGTGATTACCTCTTCTGCCTAACCTGCATTGACTGGAAGACGCACCTCACCATGGTATATCACCTTACTTCAACCACGCACAGGCATAGCCTGGTGGTGAAAGCAAAACTGGACCGTAACACACCGGAAATTGAAACGGTCTGCGATATCTGGCGCACGGCAGAATTTCATGAACGTGAAGTGTACGAGCTGTTCGGCGTAAAATTTTTAAATCATCCTGATCTGAGGCGTTTGATTCTTACAGATGATTTTGAAGGGTTTCCTTTAAGAAAAGATTTTGAAGATCCTGTTAACATGATACGACTTTAGCAACGCCGGCATAATGCACTTCTTTCTGAATAACGTCATGCGTATACACGAAATCAACTCAAGCATCATTCAATAAAAATGATTGAAGAAGTAGCCACAACTGCTGTAGGTGATTTAGTGATCAATATTGGTCCGCAGCACCCTTCCACGCATGGCGTGCTGCACCTGGTTGTTACACTGAAAGGGGAAACCATCAAAAAGGTAGAACCGCACCTTGGATATATCCATCGTTCCATCGAGAAAATGTGCGAGTCGCTTACCTACCGCCAATTCATTTATGTAACCAGCAGGATGGATTATCTCTCTGCACACATCAACAATCATGGCTGTGCCCTGTGTGTGGAAAAAGGGTTGCAGCTGGAAGTCCCGGCCAGGGCGCAGGTGATTCGTGTATTAATGGATGAACTCACGCGCATCGCATCACATGAACTGTGGTGGGGAGCGCTCTCTATGGACCTGGGTGCATTCACGCCCTTCTTCCATGCCTTCCGCGAACGCGAAACCATCAATGATATCATGGAAGAAACCTGCGGTGCCAGGCTGACGATGAATTATATGGTTCCCGGTGGGGTGATGTATGACCTTCATCCTGATTTTCAACGGCGCGTGAAGGAGTTTCTGAAACTCTACAAACAGAAAATTGGAGAGTACGATGAATTGATTACCGGCAATGTGATCTTTCAGAACCGGATGAAGTCAATAGGTATTCTTTCAAAGGAAGATGCCATCTCGTATGGATGCACCGGACCTGTTGCCAGAGGAAGTGGGGTGAGCTGCGACATCCGCAAACTTTATCCCTATGAAGTGTACGATAAAGTGAGTTTTGATGAAGTGCTTGAAACAAATGGTGATTCCTTTTCAAGATACCTCGTCAGGCTTCGCGAAATGAACCAATCCATCCGTATTGTAGAACAGTTGATCGACAATATTCCGGAAGGCGACTTCCAGGCAAAAACCAAAGCAGTACTTAAATTGCCAAAAGGTGAATTCTATACCAGGGTGGAAACAGCCCGTGGCGAATTAGGAATTTATATTGTGAGTGAAGGAGGAACGACACCCTACCGCATCAAATTCCGTTCACCCGGTTTTTCCAATCTTTCCGCCTTGGATCACATGGTGCGCGGAAGCAAGATCGGTGACCTGGTGGCTACGATGGGGACGTTGGATTTGGTGATACCGGATATTGACAGATAACTTAATTTAAGGTTTGAGGTTTAAAGTTTGAAGTTTTGCAAGTCAACTACTTAATATTTATTTTATATGCCTACTATAAAGAGATTTGAAGAACTTGAAGTTTGGAAAAAAGCAAGAATTCTTGCAAATGACGTTTTTGAAATTATTAATACTGGAACACTTTCAAAAGATTTTAAGCTTCGTGATCAAATGAATGGTTCAAGCGGATCGATAATGGACAATATTGCAGAAGGATTTGAACGAAGCAGTAAATTGGAATTCATAAATTTTCTTTCAATTGCTAAAGGGTCGGCAGGAGAACTGCGGTCTCAATTTTACAGGTCTCTTGACCGAAAGCATTTATCTGAAAGTAAATTCAAGGAGCTATTTGACAAAATAGAAGAAGTGGGCAGAATGCTGAGTGGTTTTATTGATTATTTAAATAAATCAGAATTCAGAGGAAAAAAGTTTGAAAACAGGAAGTGAACTTGCCAATTTCTAACTCAACTTCAAATCTCAAATCTTAAACCTTAAACAATAGTGCTTAGCCTTGAATCCCTCACCCAATCCGTCCACACCTGGTTAAACGCTAACCTGAGTGCAACCTTTGCACTATTGATGGAATTTGTAATCGTAGGTATTTTAGTGATCGGGTTGTTTGCTGTTCTTGGACTGGTGTTGGTTTTTATGGAACGTAAGGTATCGGCGGTGATGCAAATCCGTCTTGGACCTAACCGCGTTGGCCCGATGGGAATATTTCAAACACTGGCCGACACGCTAAAGCTGGTGATGAAAGAAGGACTTACTCCAAACGGTGCAGATAAATTTCTTTTCAACCTGGCACCTTTTGTAGTGATGATCACTGCCATGCTGATTCTGGCACCGATTGCATTTGCAAAAGGATTTCAGATGTGGGATATAAATATCGGAGTCTTGTATGTATCAGCCATTTCTTCCATCTCCGTCATCGGCATCCTGATGGCAGGATGGGCAAGCAACAATAAGTATTCCTTATTGGGAGCCATGAGAAGTGGTGCGCAAATCGTGAGTTATGAGTTGTCGGCAGGACTGGCGGTATTATCTATTGTAATACTTTCCGGAAGCCTGAGCATCTCCGATATCATCGCTTCGCAGCAAAATGGGTGGTGGATTTTTAAAGGACATATTCCCGCCATCATCGCTTTTGTAATTTTTATCATCGCCGTAACGGCTGAAACAAACCGGGCGCCATTCGACCTGGCGGAAGCGGAATCAGAATTGACAGCAGGCTTTCATACCGAGTACTCCGGAATGAAGTTCGCTTTGTTCTTCCTGGCTGAATATGTAAACATTTTCATCGTCTGTGCCATCGGGGCTACTTTGTTTTTTGGAGGATGGATGCCGTTTCACATCGGCGGCTGGACTGCCTTTAATAACATCATGGATTACATTCCTTCATCCATCTGGTTTTTCGGGAAAACATTTTTCCTGATCTTCCTCATTATGTGGTTCCGCTGGACCTTCCCACGATTAAGAATTGATCAGCTCCTGAATCTGGAATGGAAGTACCTGTTGCCTATTTCCATGTTCAATTTGCTGCTGATGACATTTATTGCGATTATGGGTTGGTATTTTTAAGCAAAGTGCAATTGATTACTTAGGATATTATATCAGTTAACTTATAAAACTATGTTATGAGCAGGATTATTAACCTTAATGACGAAAAAATAACCAGCAGGATTTACTTGCTGAAAGGAAAAAGAGTAATGCTTGATTTTGACCTTGCAATGTTGTACGGCGTAGAAAACAAAAATCTGAAAAGACAAGTGCGAAGAAACCTTTCTCGGTTTCCTGCAGATTTTATGTTTCAGCTTTCGTCAAAAGAGTGGACAATCTTGAGGCGCCAAATTGGCACCTCAAGTTGGGGCGGTGGAAGATACTTGCCATATGCCTTTACAGAGCAGGGAATTGCTATGCTTTCCAGTGGGCTAAATAGTAAAACAGCCATTCGGGTAAACATACAAATAGTGAGGGTTTTTACCAGAATGCGTGAATTGCTTATTACGCATAAAGATATATTGATCAAGCTGGAGCAATTGGAAAGGAAATTCTTGAAGCAGCATCAGCAGTCAGACAAACAAGAGCAGGAAATTCAAACCATCTTTGAGATTCTGAAACAGCTCTTGAATCCGCCGGTTGAACCGCGAAAGCGAATAGGTTTCAGGATTGGAAAGGAAGTAAAGCAGTAACAAACACGATAATGTTTTTAGTCAACTACCTGAAAGAAGTTTATAAGGCTGTCAAATCGCTGCTCACCGGCATGCGGATGACCGGCTACTATTTTTTGCATCCGCGAAAAGAGATTATCACACAGCAATACCCTGAATATGTACCCCAACTTCCCGAGAGGTTCAAAGGAGAGGTGGTACTTACGCATGATGAGCACAATGAACATGCCTGCACCGGATGCACGGCCTGTGAGCTGGCTTGTCCTAATGGAACGATCAAGATCATCACCAAATTTGAAGTAGGTGCTGACGGAAAAAAGAAAAAAGCGCTGGACACCTTCGTTTACCACCTCGAGTTGTGTACGATGTGTAATTTGTGCATTGTGGCCTGCCCGACTGATGCCATTAAAATGGCGCAGACGTTTGAACACAGTGTTTTTGACCGGAACAAACTGATAAAAAAATTGAATCAACCCGGATCGAAAATCAGGGAAGGGATTGAATAGTTAGGAATTTGAAGTTTAATGTTGGCACCTTCAAACTTCTAATTTCAAATTTGAAACTTAATTTATTGAATCTTCAAATTTTGTAATGACTGCCTCACAAATCATTTTCTACTTCATCTCCGCTTTCATGCTTGGAGCAGGATTGCTTGCCGTTACCACGCTGAAAGTTTTTCGGGCTGCCATCTGGCTCTTGTTTTCGCTGATCGGTATTGCCGCATTGTATTTCTGGATGGAGGTGGAGTTTATTGCAGCAGTACAGGTTATCGTTTATGTTGGCGGTATCGTCGTGCTGATCATTTTTTCCATTTTTCTCACGCAGCATGCGGGCACCGCCATGGATAAACCTGCTACCATGCGAACGATTGCAGCGGCCATAGCTGCATTACTTGGTTTTGCACTTTCCTGGATGCTTATACAGCAGTATGGTTTTCAGGCTTCAGGCAAAAATTTTGAATGGAGCATGCAGACCATTGGCACACAAATGCTGGGCACCGGGGAAAATGGTTTTGCCCTTCCATTTGAAGCCGTCAGCATATTATTGCTGGCAGCAATGGTAGGATGTATTGTAATTGCCATTAAGAGTAAGAAGGAACGCGATGAATAGACGAAAAGCACAATGAATTAACCTGTGATCCCATTTAGCATAACATAATAGAAAAAACGGAATCAGTTTATACGCAAACAACCCATTTGAACCAAACCCATGAGTGAAGTCCCTTTACACCACATCCTTTTTGTAAGTACGGCACTATTTTTCATCGGCATGTATGGCTTCTTTACGCGCCGCAATATGATTACGATGCTGATGGCAATAGAATTGATGCTGAATAGTGTCAATATCAATTTCATTGCTTTTAACAAATACCTTTTCCCGGACAGGATGGACGGCATCTTCTTTACCATCTTTATCATTGCCATTGCTGCGGCAGAAGCTGCAGTGGCCATTGCCATCATCATCAATCTTTACCGAAGTCATAAATCAATTGACGTGGAAGAAGCCAGTGAAATGAAATACTAACGTAACATGAAGCTTAAGATTTGAATGCAGTACCGTCTCTATGCAAATTCAAACCTCAAACCTCAAACTTTAGACTTTAAACTTCAAACTAACAAACCAGTATGAATGCGTACAGTTATCTGGCCCTGATTCCACTTTTGCCTTTAGCAAGTTTTCTGTTGCTGGGTTTATTTGGAAGAAAATATCTATCTGCCATCTCAGGCTGGATTGGTACCGCTTCGTTACTGGCAGCATGCATCCTGTCTTTTTGGGCAGCCCGGCAATATTTTTTTACGGATGGCTTGGCGAATGGAGCCTATCAGAAAATCATCGCTCTCCAATATACGTGGTTGCAGTTTTCGCCCAATGTGTCTATTGACATGGGCATACTGCTTGATCCCATTTCCGCAATGATGTTGGTGGTAGTCACCTTCGTTTCACTGATGGTGCATGTGTACAGCCTTGGTTATATGAAAGGGGAGGAACGCTATGCCACCTACTATGCCTTTCTTTCCTTATTCACTTTTTCGATGCTGGGCCTGGTACTCTCTTCCAATATTTTCCAGATTTACATCTTCTGGGAACTCGTGGGTGTTTCCTCTTATTTACTGATTGGTTTTTACTTCGACCGTCCGGCTGCCGTTGCAGCATCCAAAAAAGCTTTCATCGTCACGCGTTTTGCAGACCTGGGTTTTCTGATCGGTATACTCGTACTTTCCTTTTATGCCGAAACCCTTGATTTCAATATACTGATTGAACGCCTTTCAACACCCACTCCACAACTAACCGGTATCATTACTGCTTCTTTCATGGGCATTTCCCCATTAACCTGGGGACTGGTGCTGGTGTTTATTGGCGGCGCCGGCAAATCAGCCATGTTTCCGCTGCACATCTGGCTCCCCGATGCCATGGAAGGCCCCACGCCTGTATCTGCCTTAATTCATGCCGCAACCATGGTGGTGGCCGGCGTATTCCTGGTTGCCAGGTTATTTCCTGTTTTCATTTTGTCTGCTCCTGCAGCATTGGAGGTGGTGATGTACACAGGTGCATTTTCAGCGTTGCTGGCGGCCATCATTGCCTGCACACAAACAGATATCAAACGCGTGCTGGCATATTCCACTATGTCGCAGATAGGCTATATGATGCTTGCACTTGGTGTTTCCGGTTATGAAGCCGAAAGCGGAGCAGGCTATTCGGCTTCTATGTTTCACCTTTTCACACATGCATTCTTTAAGTCGTTGCTGTTTTTAGGTGCAGGCGCAGTCATTCACCTGGTTCACAGCAATGAAATGAAAGACATGGGTGGCTTACGGAAGTTCATGCCCGTTACACACCTTACCTTTCTGATTGCCTGCCTGGCCATTTCGGGTATACCTCCCTTCGCTGGCTTTTTCAGTAAGGAAGCAATCCTCCATGCTGCTCATGTCAGCCACAGCTTTATCTATTGGCTGGCACTCATTACCTCCGGCATCACTGCTTTTTATATGTTCCGGCTCTACTTTTCCATCTTCTGGAACAAAGCCTCGAAGTTCCATGAAAATCATCACGGCGAAGGAACATGGTCCATGAAGATTCCACTCATATTGCTTGCTGCAGGAACCGTGCTGGTTGGGTTTATACCCTTTTCATCATTTGTTACCGCTGACGGAATTCCATATCACAGCGTATTTAACATTGGGTTCTCTGTACTGCCCGTACTTTTTGGCTTATCAGGAATCATGATTGCCTGGCTTTTGTATCAGAAACAAAATGAAAGGGCGGAAAAAATTTCCGGTTCGCTGGGCGGACTTTATCATGCCGCATACCGCAAGTTTTATATTGATGAAGTGTATCTTTTCTTCACCAAAAAAATTGTCTTTAACCTCATTGGCAAACCTGCAGCATGGTTTGACCGGAATATAGTCGATGGGTTCATGAACCTGCTGGCACGCATTACGCAAGAGATTTCGACATTAATAAAAGGATTACAATCCGGTAAGGTGCAAGGATATGCGATTTATTTTTTCGCGGCCATTTGCGGACTTACTGTTTTATTTATTTACATCCTGAATTGAAAACTAAATGAACCTCATAGTACTGCTGATTATACCGCTTATCACTTCCCTCGGCATCCTGCTTTCACGTGGAATAAACCAGGTACGGGTTACTTCTTTACTGGGTGCCCTTTTGCAATTATCAGCCGGGCTTCTTTTACTGGTAAAATACTGGAGTGAGCGCAGTGCAGGCAATCATGCCCAGATGCTGTTCGAATCCAGCTACGCATGGTTTGCACCGCTCCACATCAACTTTCATATCGGTGTGGATGGAATCTCTGTTGCTATGATCCTTCTCACTGCATTTGTGGTGTTGTCCGGCATCCTGGTTTCCTGGAAAGAAGAAACCATGAGTAAAGAGTTTTTCTTCCTGCTGATCTTTCTTTCATTAGGCGCTTACGGATTTTTTATCTCCCTCGACCTCTTCACCATGTTCTTCTTCCTGGAAGTGGCGGTAATTCCAAAGTTTTTACTCATCGGTATCTGGGGTAGCGGAAAAAAGGAATACAGCGCCATGAAGCTGGCTTTGATGCTGATGGGCGGTTCAGCATTAGTGCTCGTCGGACTGCTTGGCTTGTACTTCAATACCGATACCGGCAAGGGTACACACACATTTGATTTATTGCAGATCGCCGCAATGAACATTCCTGTTGAAGCACAACGCATTTTCTTCCCTTTTGCCTTTATTGGATTTGGCGTCTTTACTGCTTTGTTTCCTTTTCATACCTGGGTGCCCGACGGTCACTCTTCCGCACCTACCGCAGCATCCATGTTCCTGGCAGGTATCTCCATGAAACTGGGAGGCTATGGTTGTTTGCGCATGGCCACCTACCTGATGCCGCAGGCCGCGCAGGAATATGCCTGGATCATTGTGCTGCTGGCAACCATTGCTATCATTTACGGTGCTTTCGCTACTATGATGCAAACAGATTTAAAGTATATCAACGCTTATTCCTCGGTAAGCCATTGCGGGTTCGTATTACTCGGCATCGGCATGCTTACCCATACAGCGATTGCGGGAGCCGTAATGCAAATGGTTTCGCACGGACTGATGACAGCACTTTTCTTCGCCGCCATCGGCATGATCTATTCCCGCACCCATACGCGCATGGTAGCCCAACTCGGAGGTATTATGAAAGTGATGCCCTTCATCTCCACCGTTTTTGTGATTGCAGGGTTGTGTTCTCTTGGTTTGCCCGGCTTCAGTGGTTTCGTTGCGGAGATGACCGTGTTTATGGGAGCCTGGCAAAATGCGGAAACCTTTTACCGGATCGCCACCATACTTGCCTGCGCTTCCATCGTGGTAACAGCAGTATATATTCTTCGTGCTGTAGGGCAGGCCGTGATGGGCCCTATAACCGACTCCCATTTTTCAAATCTTACTGACGCTGCCTGGAATGAGAAACTGGCTGCGACACTGCTCATCGTTGGAATTGTTGCCATTGGGGTGGCTCCCTTTTGGTTGTTTGATCTTGTTACACCAGGAGCAGAAACAATCATGCTGCAACTGGGAAATGCCATTGTGAAATAATGAATAACTGAAGTCTTAAAGAGTAATCACGTTATGAATGAAGCGCTGCTGCTACTGAAATCGGAGTTGATCGTAACGGTCATCATCTTTATCCTGCTTTTTCTGCAAATCGCAAGGGAAGGCATGAAACCAGCCGACCTGCTCAACCTCGTCAATGTGCTATTGCTCCTGAACTTCCTGTTCGGTTTCTTCTTCAACAGGGCAGGAACCTTGTTTGGCGATATGTTCGTGAATAACGGATTGATTGTGCTGGAAAAGAACATCCTCAATCTGGGCACCTTGCTGATTTCATTGCAGGCTACTGACTGGTTAATGAAGAAAAATTTTATTGTTGAATTCTACCTTTTGCTGCTTACGACATTGCTTGGTATGTTCTTTATGCTATCGAGCAATAACCTGCTCATGTTTTATTTAGGGCTCGAACTCTCTTCAATTCCGCTGGCAGCACTTGCAAATTTTGAACTTGAAAAGCGGAAGTCTTCGGAAGCTGCAATGAAGTTCATCATGTCGTCCGCATTTTCATCCGGACTTCTGTTGTTTGGTATTTCCATGTTGTATGGCACAACCGGTACGCTCAACTTTACCCAACTTGCTATGCTGATAGATGGCAACCCGTTGCAGCTCTTCTCCTTTATACTCTTGCTGGCAGGTTTCGGATTTAAGATTTCGGCCGTTCCGTTTCACCTGTGGACCGCTGATGTGTATGAAGGATCACCGGTGGCTGTTACTTCTTACTTATCGGTAATTTCAAAAGGCGCCATTCTGTTTGTGATGGCCTCAGTACTCTTTACCGTCTTTAAACCATTGGCGGAATCATGGTACAATATGTTGTTTCTTCTGGCAGTGTTTACCATGATTATTGGAAATCTGTTTGCAATCCGCCAGCAAAACCTGAAACGATTTCTGGCATTTTCTTCCATTGCACAGGTTGGCTTTATTTTGATTGGTATGTCAGGCAGTTCGCAGGAAGCTACCGCATCGGTCATCTATTTTGTGCTGATCTATGTCTTCTCCAACCTCGGTGCTTTTGGTGTGATCGCATTGGTTAGTGCACAAACCGGAAAAGAAGCGATTGACGACTACAAAGGATTCTACTTTTCCAATCCCATGCTTGCGCTGGTGATGACAATATCTCTTTTTTCGCTGGCAGGAATTCCTCCAACAGCCGGTTTCTTCGGCAAATTTTTTCTGCTGATGGCCGGAGCAGGAAAAGGAAACTTTGTGCTGATTACCATTGCAGCACTTAACATGGTCATCTCTTTGTACTACTACCTGCGGATCGTGAAAGTGATGTTTATGGAGAAGAATGAAACTCCGATGGAGAAACTGCAGATCAGTTTGTTTCCGCGGATTTCTTTGCTGACTTGTATGGCCGGCATGATCCTCATCGGTTTTACCACACTGTTGTATGATTACATTTTCTCATTGAGTACTTCGTTTTAAAAATCAGGATAGGTAATGGCAATTAATAAGAATCATGAATTTGAAGACCTGGAAGGTGTAAAATGCGCCATTGTGGAAAAAAATGCTTCTCCTGCAAGAGTAGATTTCCTGAAGCAGTTGTTGTCTTCGAATGGATACACGGTAGTAGTGGTAAAGTCGCCACCTCCAAAAAATGCAGCACCAAAAACTGCTCCTGCAACAACTGAAACGATTGAGCCGTTGCCAACTCCGCCTGAAACGTACACCATTGGTGTAACCGATGTAACCTTCAACACCATCAATGCACTCTACGGGCGATTGCTGAAAACGGAAAATGGGCATATTGTGACTCCTTCTTTTTGGGAACAAAAAGATCCGGAATCACATGATGAGATACCTTATTTTGAATACAAGACAATATAGCATGCAGAAAATTTTTGCCGGCGGCTGAACATTCTGTTCCTCATCCTCGTTATATACAAATCTTTTTAATACTTCGCGGGTATGGCAATTGAAACGTGGCATAAAGCAATAGTAACCGGAATCGTGGATGTAACGGATAATACAAAACGGTTCTTTTTTGAGGTACCTGAACTCGAGTCGTTCCATTTTATTCCCGGACAGTTCATTACAGTAGATCTTCCAATACATCAAAAAAAGAATCACCGGTGGAGAAGCTACTCCATCGCATCGCGGCCTGATGGCACCAATACGTTTGAGCTGATCATTGTACACGCCCCACAGGGCCTTGGTACCAATTACCTTTGGAAAGAACTCCATAAAGGATCCACTGTGCAGTTCAAAGGCCCTTCCGGTAACTTTACATTACCCGGTCAAATTACCACAGACCTTTGCCTGATAGCAACCGGAACCGGAGTGGCACCGTACCGTTCCATGCTGCTCGACCTGATACAACACCCGAGGGAACATCAGCATATTTACCTGGTATATGGTTCCAGGTATATGAAAGATATCTTGTACCGGGAAGAGTTTGAAGCCATGGAGTCCGGGATTCCCGGTTTCAGTTACCTGGTATCGCTCTCCCGGGAAACAGCACCTGCTTATTCAGGCCACAAAGGTTATGTGCATCCGGTTTACGAAAAACTCTTTGCCGGTAAGCAGCCTGCCCGCTTTTATTTGTGTGGCTGGAGGAAAATGATTGACGAAGCAAAGCAGCGAATTTTGGCGCTTGGTTACGATAGCAAATCTATCCATGTAGAAATTTATGGGTAAGTTCTGCAACCTGGACTTTATGCCAGGTTGAAATCCACATTGCTTCGAAAGTTTCGTCTTGAGGAATCTGTGAAAGTTTTCATGGGTGATCAGGTGATGGCCTTCCTGTTTGGAAGTAAAAGAATAATCCCTGCTGAAAATTATTCCAACAGGGATTACTCCGATCAACGGTGAACTTTACCGGTAAACGATCACCTTCACAAAGCCACTTCCATGCATTCCTTCGAACCGTACGAAGTAAATACCTTCCGGTAAATCACTAACATTCATTTCTATGGTTGTTTCACTGCCATCCCATGCCGCAAATTCCTGTTTGCGCGCAATACCCAGTTCATCATACCATCCTATGAAGCCGCTTTCCGGTTCAGGCGCTGACAGGTGAAGTGTGACCACATCGCGGGCCGGATTTGGAACGGCACTCAGCCGGATGTACTCAGGAAGACTATACCCATTACTTATCGGGCTGCCGATATCATGTCCGGGGCTTTTCACTTTAAAGGTGAAACTGCACGTTTCGCAATCAAGCCCGTTACACGTTGCGCTGATTATTACGGTATAGGTGCCTGACACGGTAGGAGTGAAGCTAACCGGCAGAGAACTTCCGGAAAGCAAGGGTGAGCTGTTGAAATTAACAATCCAACTATAGTTGGCATTACAGCCAGGCCCGCCCACACAACCAAACGAACCGTTCAGCGTAATCGGAAAACCAAGTTTAGAATTATAGAGTGCACCACAGCTTTGATTTATGTACGAAACATTGCTGGTAGTAACACTAAATGGGTGCCAGGTTCCGCAGGCACAGCTTTCTTCGGCCGTGACAAAAGTAAAGCGGCACGAATCGCAGAGGTTACCGCCACAGTATCCGTACATAGTCAGCACATATACACCGGTTCCGTTCAGCGTAAATACAGGCAGACCGGTTCCGGAAGAAGGTATGGCATTGCCACCTGAAACACTCCAGGTAATCTGAGAGGCACAGGTAGCATCATTGCCATTGCAGAGATATCCTCCGCCACTGAAGTTGATGGTTGCATTTGGATCAAGGTTGTCAAAAACGGCACCGCATGGCTGACCGGTCAGATCAATCGTTTCAAATCCAACGGCCGTTTGCCAGCTCATCGTCAAATCAAAATCATCCCATTCACCACAACTGCAAGCTTCATCCACCACAAAATTAATGGTGCAGGTATCACAGTTAGTCGCTCCGCACGAACCAATAATAGTAAGCGTAAATGTGCCGGCACTATTCAGTGAAAAGAATGGAAGTCCGGTACCTGATGAAGGCGTACCTCCGGGTATACTCCAGCTTAAGCTTGAAGCACAGGCCGAATCACCAATACAGGTGAAGCCGCCGGCAAAAAATGAGACAGCACTACCCTGATAAACGTTTGGCATGGTTGCACCACATTCCACACCGGTTACCACATTAGGAATCGTAGGATCGGTAGGTGATAGATCTACAGAAAACAATTCCCAGTCTCCGCATGCACAGGTAGTATCACATTCCGGCAGCGTAAAGCAAACCGTATCTATCGCATGACAGCAGCATCCGATACTGTCAAGCAAGGTGATGTGGTAACAAATTTCAGAACCTGCAGAAAGCGAAGGTGTAAATGTGAAAGTCTGTGTTGCACTGTCACCCGGTGCAATTACAGGGTTATAGAAAAATACCAGGTTCGGGAAATTCGCGCCAAAAGGCGTCAGCATATCAATAGCTGCCATGGGTACCGGATAAGGACTGTTATTCACCAGTGTAAAAGTGTATTGATAAGACCCATCGCCGAGGCAGATGATGGTATCGTGAATCTCGCCGCATGGATTAAGCACAGGTGGATCACAATGAAAAATCAGGGTATCACTGCACACTACGCTGTCACCTTCGGCAGTAGCAACCATCCAGTTAATAGCAACCTTTTGCGGCGAAGGGGTATTCGGTTGAAGACTCAGGCACAGGTTGAATAAATTGGTTAATGTTCCCTGTGGGATATTACCAACCTGTGGCTGGAAATTCATCAACGATTGATTTCCAAAACCGGTCCAGGTACCTGTATACGGATTGCCAAGTTGCGTAGAAGCAATCGTTGCACCCGGAGTAACCGGAATCACCTGAATGCCGGTAAAGTAATTTCCGGTGAAGTTGTTGATGAGGGTAACATCCTGGCAACATCCTGTTGAATCGGCTGTGGATACCACTTCAATATTCTCGCATGGATCACAATCGGGAAGCTCGATACACAGTGAGTCGTAACAACAGGTATCCGGATAGATGATCGTAGTGTTAAAACAGAAAGCAGAAGGAATCTGTTGGTTGGGCAACGCGCTAAGTATCAAGGGCGTTGCAGGTACCCATCCTGAATTGCCCCCCGGAGCTATGTTCAGGAACTGATAGTAGTACGACAGGTTATTCACCATAAACGGATAGGTGAAATTGCCAAGGAAGATGGATAATGATTGCGTTACATTATTATTCTGTACCATGAACTGGAAGGACCACGTTCCATCACTGTTGCACCAGATGGTATCTGTCATGGTGTAACAGTCAGAAGTATCGCACTCGCGCGGTGTATACTCAAACGTGGTACTGTCGACACAACCATTTAGGGTGGTAGCGATCAGTTTAATAGTATAGGGAATTCCATATACAGGCATGTTGATGTTATTCAAACCCAGGTCCTGCAGCGTGCTGACCGTCACATTATTGATTTGCCAGTTATACATGCTCATTCCCGGAGGGCCGTTAATAGTATCTGCCAGCGGATTGATGCAACCGGAATCGCAGCCAATCGGCAGCATACTCAAATCAGGCAATGGAAAAATGATGACATTATCGGTTGCGGAAGCCGTGCAACCATTTGCAGGGTCGGTAACGGTAACTGTATAGCTTCCTCCGCTATACACCGTAATGACCGGGACAATGGAACCGGTGCTCCATAAATAAGTAACTGATGCGGGAAGTCCTGTTGCCGTTAGTGTAACCGGATTGGGTGCACAGATACCTGCAGGAGCTGAATTGGAAATGGTTACTGTTGGCGCAGGCTCTACCGTAAAGGTAAAGAGTGCAGAATCGCCACAGTTGGTTGTATTGTCCTTAGCAAGAATGTTATAGGTGTATGTGCCGGCTGGCAAAATTCCAGGTGCATACGTGAAGCCGGTATGCAGCACATTGTTGGAAAGGTCTTTCCATTTCACCGTGTAGTTACCTGTTAACCCTGAATTAAGCGTGATCGCCTGGTTGGAACATAACGGTTGTGGAATTGCTGTAACATTCAGAACAGGCAACGGATTAATAATACTGCTGGCGGTATTACTTTGTATGATGCATCCATTAGCATCAGTAACAATACAATAATAATTACCAGAAGCGGTGGCAAGGTATGTTTGATTGGTTTCACCACTTATTGCCGTGCCACTCATGTACCATTGATACGAAGTATATCCGCTCCCTGCATCCAGCAAATCACTTCCGCAGGCCGGACTATTAAAAATGAGATTAAATGGAGGAGGTGGAGGAGTAATGTTTACCGTTCCTGTTGCTGTTGTGGTACAACCGGCTCCGCTAGTGGCGGTAACCGTAACGTTATACGACAATGGGCCGGGAGGCGGGAAAGTATGCGTCGGGTTCTGTAAAGTTGAATTGGTGGCATCACCGAAATTCCAGTTCCAACTTACAACCGGTGGATTCGAACCGTTATCTGTTGCAGTAAATGCAATGGGTGCATTACAGGCACTCGCAGCAATACTTGCTGTTATACTCGGACCAACAACAGTAACTGGAATAGTAATCTGCGCCTGGCAGGTTCCAACTGTTACGGTTAATGTTACATTGTAAGTACCACCATTCAGATAGGTGAAAGTCGGGTTTGCCAGTGTGGAGGTTGTATTATTCGGATCACCAAAATTCCAGAGGTATCCGCTGATGGATCCGGAAATGAAAGTACTGAGATCTGTAAATGTCACCATATTACAGTTTACCAATGTACTGAAGTTGGCAGCTACCGGAACGGTGATGGTAGTGCAGGCTGAAGCACCCGGATCGCAAGGCGGGTTGCCTGCAAATCCATAACAAACCTGGTAGGTTCCAATTTGAGAATAGCTATGGGTTACGGTATTGCCCGTTGCTCCAAAACTTCCATCCCCAAAATTCCAGCTTGCTGTACCTGTACAGGTAGCATTCGTTTGAAAAGTGAAGTTGTTGCAATTCGGGTTGCCCTGCGTTGCTATAGGTGTATTGGCCGTACAAGTCGGGTTTCCGCTATACGGGCAGGTATCATTGGCGCAATGCAGATAGAAGGAATAGGTCGTTTGTGGACAAGGGATATTGCTGTTATCGGTTACCAAAACAGAATACAAAACTCCCGGGATATTGGTGCTGATAGTTTGCGTAGTTTGATTGCCGGGAGACCAGAGGTAACTGTTTCCAGCCGGAGCAGTGAGTGTTTGCGCACTCACTAAATTTCCGTTGCCCTCGCAGGCACCGCCATCAACACAGGTCGGACAAGGAGCACCGCAAGCGCAGTTAACCGTATGTGTCTGTGTTTTTATGCAACCATTCGAAGTAGTTACGGTAACAGTATACGTTCCCGGATTCGTTACAGAAGTAGTATAACTCGTACTGCCATTTGACCATAAGAAGGTATATGGACCATTTGGAGTTGTGAGAGTAACTGCCGGTGAAAACAAACCCGTAGCCGGATCGCAAGCCGCTGATGTGGGTCCGGTGATGGAAACCGTTGGCTCCGGATAGGTTGCTGCCTGCGTATATGCAATGGCTTTGCATCCATTGGCTGCAGTAGCAACTACATAGTAATTTCCCGGTGCTACATAGGGTGTAGAAAATGGATTTCCCGATCCAAGCGATGCACCGCTTGCCAAAAACCAATTGTAGCTAACCCCTCCTGTGCCGGTAAGTGTGGTGTTTACTCCATTACATCCGGAAGTTGCAGCTGCTGTAACATTTGGCAAAGGAAGAATATTTATTGTTGGTGTAGTAAAGCTACCAGTGAGATTACCACAAATGGTTTCAGTGATCGTAATGGTAGCTTGCGGCGGACTGATCACAAACCATTTGATAACAACCGTAGTTGCTGTTTGGCTTACTATTACTCCTGCATTGGATGGATTTATAGTAATGTTAACCGAAGAGCTGCCCGGATAGGACAATGAAATGTTGTAGGTCATGTTAGTATCAGGACATGAACTGGCAGGCCCGGTGATTGAGGGAGCTGGAGTTGTATAGCCGGTAACCGGAATGGTAGTCGGTAACCCCGGGCAACCAATGGAACTCACTGGTGTAACAGTGATGGATCCGGAAGCAAATACACCGGGAATGGTTGCCGAAACAGGATTCGAAGTAGGGTTATTAAATGTTATTCCACCTGTTGAGGTCCAATTATAGGTTACCCCTGCACCAGAACCGGATGCCGTATAACTATAAGGTGTTGCAGGGCAAACCAATGGATTAGGGCTGATGGTTGCCTGTAATGGAGCAGGCAACACAACCACAGTTATGGATTGACTTGGTACGCAGGCAGAATTGGCAACGGCAGGCACTGCGGTAACAATATAGGTACCGGCTGAAGTGAAATTAAAACTTGCATTCGGGCTGTTTGATACCGTTCCAATATTTGGAAAGGTAGTCCAGTTACAATTAAATGGAAGAAAATTCTGAAGAGCAGAAAAAGTACCTGCACTGTTTTCACACAAAGAATCAGGTCCGGAAATAGTAAAGTCATCCAAAACAGTAATGGTAAGCGTTGCATCACCTTCACATTCCAATACATCATTGCTCATATGGCATTGCAATACATAAGTGCCAGCACAGGGAAAAGTAAGATTCTGTAAATATGGAGGCGAAGAATATGGAAGAATGGTGGTGGTGTTTCCGCAAGGTTCCGTAAAAGTCCAGGTGTATTGTGCTCCGGGAATATACGGTGCAGAATAGGTATTGCTGGAACCTATGCATGCCACAATCGGTCCGCCTATACTGAAAGTACCATTGGGCATAATGGGTATGGTGGCTACGGTAGCAACCGGACAGGTTGCAGGTACACAATTGGTGGTGGCCAGTGAAAGGGTTCCTACAGGACCCGCACCCCAGTCAACCGTTACACAATTCTGGTTGGTGGCTCCGGGTATCATTCCTCCGCTGATTGTCCAGCTGTATGTGGAGCAAACAGCATTGGTGCAATACTGTACGGCTTCTGTTCCTCCGCAAACCGGTGATATGCAAAAGATATCAGGACCTGAAAGCGAATCAACAATTACGCAATACTGTGCCGTATCACTGCAACAGGCACTATGCGCGGTAAGTACTACTGTATAGGTTCCGGGAGTGGTGTATGTATGCGTTACTACACCACCGGTTGTGGAAGTGGTAAAACCATCTCCAAAGTCCCAGTCGGCACCGACTATGTTGGCGAAAGAGTTGCTGCTGTTAAAGGTAACGGCTGTGTTGTTACAAATTTTTATGCAGCCATTAAAGATGGTAAGAGTCGGATCAAAGCCAATCACGGCAGTCACACCCGGTTCCACTACCACGCAAAGGTGCAGCGAGACCGGCTGTCCATCCGAACCGGTAACAGTTACCACTACAAAGTATTGACCCGGCGAATTCCAGATTACCGTAATCTCATTGGTACCTGCACCGCTAAGTATGGTACCATCACCAAGCAGATCCCATTTGTACGTGCCCTGCTGATCTGTGCTGTATTTAACCGTGTCACCCAGGCAGACATGAACACATGCTTCACCGGTACCACCCCCTTGAGAAAGGGTATCACACGGATACGTAATATCCTGTTCAATTTTTCCATAGGGCTGTGCCTCGCTGCTGTTTTGCAGACAAAAAAATGCAGCGAGCAACAGGAGGGCGCGGAGTACAAAAGTTTTCATAAATAAATTATTATGGTTGAAAAAATTGTTATGAATCACTGTTCTTTGAAATGGTTGGAAGCAGTACCGGAATGCCTATCTCCTGGTTATCCTTAATACCCCTCACACAATATTCCCAGTCCTCTTCCGCATCATGATCATCGTAGGGAGAATTGACTGCAGTAGCAATAAATTCCCAGGATTGGTCCTGTGTATTCCGCTTATAAATATTGACAGCATCCGCTGTTTTTTTGGTGAAGCGTATCTGTGCATAGCCGCTAAAATGTACCAGCACGGCATGGGGTTGGTATGTATCCCAGTTTTCAGTACTGCTGTCTTCGATGATTAACCTGTTCTTCTCCATGCAGCCATCAAGGTATATAATGGATACCCTGACATACAAGAATTAACTAATAGGTGTATTGATGGGAGAAATAAGTGTACTCAATTTGCAAATAAGTGTAATGGCAGGAAGAGGCAAGATTGCAGGCCAATATAACAACGAGTGCATGCACTCAAAAAAAGGCAGCACGTATGAATGGTGCTACCCTTAAAAAAGGATAATCCAAAAACGATTATTGTTTCACAATCTTTTTACCGGTTAAATTCCACAGTACTGGTGAGTGAGTAAAAAGGCTCAGTAAAGCCATCGTTAAGACTGAAAGTGTTTCAGATTTAATTCTTCTTGTGGAAAGAAACGGAAGTTTTAAACAGATGCAGTTGTTGAACACTTGAATAAGAAATAGCGGGTTCATTGTCCGAACTATGATTTCATTGATTATTTGATTGGCTATGATTTTTACATTGTGTAATAATAGTATTCAATAAACCATTTAAAATCATAGTTCAGACAGCTTCCACCAGCGGTATCAATGTATGGAAATGTGGTCTTGCTTGTGTGTGAAGACACACACAAAGGCATCAGGTGGTTAAACGATGCAATCCCACAATAAACCCGTCATTGCGGAGGAACTACTAAGCAATCCCCACCGCAAAGTCGAGCGGGCAAATTGTCTTTTTGGTGATCGTATTCACCAAAAAATACAACCTTCTTAACTGGTCCATCCCGATTTAAATCTTGTTCAAACTGGAATAAAAACTTGGTGACTTATTATATAAAATAATATACCTCCTGCAGCGATTCTGCCTTCTTCGATTTTTTAATGAAATCATACTCCGATTCAATACAAATCACTCTCGGCGAATCATTCTCTATATCACATTTTCTCACCTCATGCATCCATTCCGTAGCTTGAGAAGAGCAAACAATAATCGCTGTACAAAAGATGCAAAACCAATGAACCGACGGAAACAGAAATTTAGCAGGAGGCCCAAAGAATGAACACTCAACACACATCCCAACACCCCAACAATTTAACAGTTTAACCATTAAACCATTTAGTCATTTAGCCATTTAACCATTTAACCATTCTCCAATCGATTAATCGAATCTTCCTATTCACAACCACCAGAAACGTTACTTCATCTCCGTCAGCTTTTTCAGAAATTCATCTTTCCTCCTCGAAGAAACATCAAGCGATGTACCATCCTTCATCACCACATATCCGCCATTGCCCCTCACATATTTACCGATCTTTTCCAGTTGAACAATATGAGAGTGATGGATGCGATAAAACCCATACTGCTCCAGCATCTCGTCATACTCCTTTAGCGATTTGGAAACCACATGCTTCTGTCCGTCGCTGGTGTGTAATACCGTATAGCTTCCCTCAGCCGTCAGGTAAATCAGATCTGCGATCTCAATAAAAGTAAACCCTTCCAGCGTGGGAAGTGCCAGTCGCTTCAACTTGCCTGAGTCATTGGTTTTAACAAGCTGATCGAGCCGCTCTGTTTGTGACTGAGACAACACCTTATCCACTGCCACTTTGATCTCTTCAATACTCAGCGGCTTAAGCAGGAAGTCAATTGCAGAAAATTTTATTGCTGTCAGCGCATAATGATCATGTGCCGTGGTAAAAATTACTTTGAAGGTTCGATCCGTGAAATGCCGCAGCACATCTATCCCCGTCCCATCCGGTAACTCCACATCAAGAAAGACGAGCCCGGGTTTCTTCTCCCGTATTAAGGCTACTGCCTCCTTCACGGTACCGGCCCTCCCGTCAAATTGTAAACCGGGATAGTGCTTGGCAAGTATCTGCAACAGCACATTAACGCCGCGGTCTTCATCTTCTATTATAACATAGTGTGGTATTTCCATGAATTGGTAATGAACTGTAATGGACGACAATGTATGCAATCTGCATTCGGTATTCCTGTACAATGGGTTTCAACGGCCTTCCTTCTGTTCATCAAAAATTCCCGCCGGAAACCTGAAAACTGTCTTTAATCCTGCCGGTAATCCTTCGGCAACCAAGTCAGTAACTTCCATGGTACAGGACTGATGCATTGACTGATTAAGCATGCCCAGTCTTTCCTGTGTGATGGAAAGCGCCAGGGAATTTCCATTCGAGCCGGTTACTCCTCTGCCGATGCCATTATCCTGAACCTCACACCGGATTATACCGGGCTCTGCTTCAAAACGAATGATGAGCAATCCCTTTCTTTTCAGATTTCTGAATCCATGTTTAATGGAGTTTTCGACCACCGGTTGAAGCAGCATAGAAGGGATCATTGTTTCAGAAGTATTGATTCCCTTTCCAATCCTGAACTCCCAGCAAAATGAATGGTTGAAACGAAGTGCTTCCAATTCAAGATACATGCGCAGCAATTCACATTCCTCTTCGATACTGGCAAATTGCTTTCGCGACTGATTCAATATGGCGCGCATCAATCTTGCAAACTTGGTAAGATATTCATTTGCCTCCTCTGTTTTATGCTGGAAGATGAAATCCTGAATGGCATTGAGCGAATTGTAGATGAAATGCGGATTCATCTGCGAACGAAGTGCGGCAAGCTCTCCCTCTGCTGCCTTTCTTTCCTGCTGCTCTTTTTTCAATTTAGCCTTGTATCGAAATCGTACAATAAATAAGGCAAGTAATCCTGTTGCCAGAATTACCATTGCATAAAACCACCCCTGTTGCCAGAATGGAGCGCGTATGTCAAAAGCAAGCTGAACAGGAGTAACCGACCAGTTGCTTCCGTTAGTTGATGCCTGAATCGTAATGCGATAACTTCCCGGTGGCAGTTCCGGTAAACTTAAAGAAGAGATATTAGTGTAATGCCAGATGGTATCTGTCTCGCGCAGTTTGTAGCGGTAATTGACTGCAGCAGCCTGCCGGAAACTAATGCCCGAGAATGAAACATATATATTGTTTTGCCGGTAATCGAAATGTTGCACTGCGCCGGCAACTTTAGATTGTCCGTTCACGGTAAATGCGGTGAGCCGAACAGGAACCGTTTCCGGTTCTGAAAATTTTCTTTCAAGCGGAAATATTTCCAAGCCTTCATCGGTTCCAATCCATAAAAATTGGTCCTTCACCAACAATGCATTCGCCTTCTCAGAAGTTAACCCGTCTGATTTTCTGATACGAAAAATTTGAAAGCCTGAACGGTTATCTTCTTCAATAATGAAAATGCCTTTGTCTGTTCCGGCATACACCACCTGATCTGCCGTAATAAGAATTTTTCTGCCTGAAATCCACTCCTCACTTTTGCTGATCTGAATCAATTGCTTATCCTGAAATACAAGGATCCCATGCTGTGAGGAAGCAATCCAGAGTCTTTTACTGCTATCTATTTGCAGATCATTGATTCTGCCTTTTAACTGCGGAAACTGCTCACCGTAAAACTGAATAACCGAATCTTTTAAACAATACAAGCCTTCCTCCGTTCCCAGCCAGATGGTTTTGCCTTGCCGCTCAATCGAATAGATCCTGTTCTCATGCGGAAACTTATACAACGATTCCATTTCATTGCCAACCAGCAGCGACAACATAAATCCTCCGCCAATCAACAAAGAATCATGGCTTACCTGGTTGTATGACTTGATCCAAACTGATGGGGACCGAGAGCGCTCCTTCAGCTTTTCATCGCAGGTAATTACATCTGCATTGGTAATCAGTTTCAATTCATTTTTTCTGCCTGGAAAAATATCTATGATGTACGAGCCTGCTATCAACGGTGGCTGCATGGATAGCTGCCGGCCATGATACTGAATCAGCTGCACCGCACCGTTAGAAAAACCGGCAATTACTCCGTGAGGATGGTTTGAAATGGTTGTAATGTTATTACTTGCCAGGCCATTGCCCGTATGCAGAAGCTGAATATCCAGTGAAGGGATCAGGTACACTCCTTGCCGCAGCGGTGATAACCAGGTATTGCCTTCATTGTCTGAATAGATATGGCCGCAATACTCACCTGCCAATAACTTTGTATGGTATGCCGGTGCTAATTGTTTTTTATGAAACAGGTGTGCGCCTGAATTGGTCAGCAGCCAGAAATTTTGTGCAGCATCCTCTTCTACACTTACATATTGGCCATGCCAGCTTGCGGTCAGCTTTTCCGAAGAATCTGTTGTCGCACCACTATAGCGAAAGAGTTTGCCATTCCTTGGAATCACAATCGAACCATCCGTCAGAAAGAAACCCTGAGACAAATTCTCGGGAAATGCTTTTTGTGATACGGCCTTTGCTCTTGAGAATCCTTCTTTAATTATATAAATACTATCCTTTGAGAATATCCATACCGAACCCGCTGTATCCAGTTTGACCCCTTTGTAGCCACTCGTAAAATTGGCACCTGCTTCCGTAAGCAACTTTTCTTTTGAACACTTCCTGACGCTGTCTCCCTTCACCATAATGTAACCATCGGTATTGGAAACGAGGTATACCGTTCCTTTTTTTGAAATCATAAACTTCGCAAAGGCCGAACCGAGTTGAGCTTGTGCCGCTATCTTCGAATTGTTTTCATTATAGAATAGTCCGTCTGAATAATAAGATGCCTTGCCGTTGAAACCCAGGAACCAGATTCTGCCTTCATAATCTTTACCCAGGCGTATTACATCATCGTCTGCCAGGCCATCTGCTTTCCTGTAGTTAGTGAACTGATGTCCGTCAAATCGGCTGACCCCTTCATCTGTGGCAAACCACATAAAACCATCGTCGTCCTGCAACATATCGTTAATGGTATTGCTCGGCAAACCATCTGATGCAGCAAAGTGCGTCATATACGGATACTGAGCTTGTAGCCATTCGGCAACGCCAATAAACAGGATAACCAGTAAACTTCGAAGCACGTTCTAAATGTAAGGAAGGAAACCCGGAAATGCGCCGGCACCTTTAACAAATAAGCGATGCACCATCAAATTCAAACCGGCCTCTATCCATCGCTTGTATTTGAGAAAAATGCATCTTATTGCCGGCGTTACCACTTTCTGGAAAGCAAATAAACAGCCGCCAGCAAACTTCCTCCGGCACTGCACATAAATGCAGCTTCCGGCGAAACAACATACCAAAGCAACCCGGTTATGCTGCTGGCAACAAATGCGCAGATAGAATTCCAACCGGCATAAAAGCCAATTGCTGTAGCGGTGGCAGTTTTCGGAACCAGGTTGCTGATTAATGCCTTTGCAACCCCTTCCGTTGCAGCAGCATAAATGCCATACAGGAAGAAAAGCGCCATAACCATACGGAAGTCGGTGGTCAACCCCATGCCGGTATACACAACTGAAAAAAGAACCATCCCTGAAACAACCATCTTCTTCATTCCGATCTTATCGGCCAGTCTGCCCAAAGGCAAAGCAAACAATGCAAAAACGAGGTTATAGAAAATATAAACCATCAGAACTTTTGAATCATCGCCGGTAAGTTGCTTGGCTTGCAGGAGCAAGAAAACGTCTGAACTGTTGATGAGGCCAAAGAAAAGTAAACCAATCATCAGCTGCCTGAAAGCCGGAGGCGACGACTTCCAATAGGAAAATTTTTCAAGCAAAGAAGCCGAAGGCTTATGCACCGCCACCGCATGCCGCTGTTCTTTAATAATAAAGGTGAACAGAACGCTTAATATGGCTGGTATAAAGGCAATCAGAAAAAGTGTTTTATAGTCTCCGGGCCGGTAATGAAGATAGACCAAGGCCGCCAATGGCCCAAGTACGGCGCCGGTAGTATCCAATGCGCGGTGAAATCCAAATACGGTCGCCTTGTTTTCCGCAGTGCTCTCATCTGAAAGCAATGCATCTCTCGCACCCGTGCGCAACCCTTTGCCCAGCCTGTCTATAGTTCTTGCTGAAAAAACCCACCATGGAAAGGCAAAGAAGGCCAGCATTGGTTTCGAAACAGCGCTTAACAGGTAACCCAATCTGACAAACGGAAGCCGCTTCCCGGTTTCATCTGATAACCGGCCGAAGTACATTTTGCTTAAACCCGCAATAGCTTCCGCAAAACCTTCCAGCACACCAATCAATACCGTCGTAAAACCAATGGATTGCAGAAACACCGGCATTACCGGATACAGCATCTCGCTCGATAGATCGGTGAACAGGCTAACGAGCGACAAAACAAGGATGGTACGGGTGATAAGATGCTTCATGCAGCAACAAGATCGCTAACTTCTGAATACTTCTTCCAGTACTTTCAATGACCTGGGTGATGAAAAATTAGGTACATGCAACTGATAGTAATGAAGCAATGCTTCCAACAGCAACCTGCGCATGCCAGGCACTAACTCCGTGTTTGGATTCCGGATGCATTCGGAAAGCTTAGAAGACAGCTGCTCATTCAGTGTAGTAGGATGGCCAATACCGCCGGAGACAAACTGCCCTTCCCGAAGATCAAAAAAAGGAGTCTTATCATTACAAGTCCCATGCGGATGAAATCCAAGATATACCGATAATGATAACAGGAATGCAATCAGGTAGCCCGACGGCACCTGCTCCAGCTCATCCAGAATTCGTATTCTTTCAAATATAAAGTGAAACAACGGTTCATTGCTTTCTTCTTCATGTATTGATTTGCTCAGGACCTCAATCATGAATAAACCTACAGATCCTTTGATCAGGTTAAATGGAATGGAATGAAACACCAAGGCAGCCTGAATTTCTTTGATGCGGTTTAAATTGCGGTGTTCCCGATGGTATACTTCCATGTCCAGCAACGACAATGATTGAAGCAGGCTGGCCTTTGTTTTTGATTTTGCCGAGCGCACTCCATTAATAAGGTACGATTGCAACCCGAATTTTGCAGTGTAAATCTTACTCACCACACTGGTTTCGGAATACTTGACCGTCTTGAATACAATGCCTTGTGTCTTATGAAGCATGTCGGAATTTCAAAAGTACAAAGCTGATTTCACATTGATCGGATTACACTGATCCTGAATTATTGATTAATTGTATACCCTTACTATCAAATTTTCAATCGCAAAGACTTCAGTTGTAAGTTTCAAATTCCTCTGCGTTGACAATAAAGTGCGTAATAAAAAAACACTTGCATTTTTTACCTGGTGGCTTTGCTTCCTGGCGCTAATTTTTCTTTCCTTTATGAAAAGCATAAAGTGTCGAACACCCCTTATCTTCATCAATTTAATGTCATACCTGATAGATGCCTCGCAGTCGGCCTGAACAAAAAGTAACATACATCCACATTGCATTACTTTGCTTAGCTCCCTTCCTGGTGTTCTGGCCTTTATGGTGGCATGCCGAAGCAATGGCCTACGACATGGCAGATTACTTTTTGCCTTTCAGGTATTTTATCGGTGAGTGCCTGCAACAGCACCGGTTCCCATGGTGGAATCCCTATTCCGGTCTTGGAATACCCATGGCTGCAGATCCGCAGAGTGGCGTGTTCTATCCTGTAACCTGGTTCATCGGATATCTCTTCGGTTATGATTTTCTTACCATAAACATTGAATACCTCGTGCACCTGTCGATAGCCGGTTGTGGAATGTATCAGTTGCTCAGGGGATTGAAATTTGAACCGGTAGTTTGCCTGCTGCTCGCCGTATCTTACCAGTTCTGCGGCTTCATGGTTAACAATGCACAGCACCTCACCTGGATCATCAGTGCAGGCTGGTTGCCGTTTTTCCTGCATTACTATCGTTTAACCATTCTTTATGGAAAAAGAAATAATGCCATCAAAGCCGCACTCTCCCTTTTTATGTTTACAACAGGAGGTTATCCGGCCTTCCTCATCATCCTGCTTTACCTCATCGGGGCCCATTTTCTTTTCATGCTTATTGGGAACATGCTGCAAAAGAAGCTGAAAGAGGCGGGGCAATTGTTGAAATGGTCATCCGTGATGCTGTTGATTTACCTTCTGGTTACTGCACCATTTATACTCTCCTTTCTGCAGGGTATACCCTTGATGACAAGAGGCGATGCGCTGCCTGCAGATCACACGCTCTTTCGCGCCTTCACCCCGCAAAGTGCAGTTACGTTCCTGCTGCCGGCTGCACCGCTTGGGCAGCATGTTGATTTTGAAACCGATACCTCAATGGCTAATGCCTATATAGGATTGGTGGCCCTCGTATTCTTCCTGAGTAGCATTTTCAAAAGTCGAAACAGGAAAATACGATACGTAATCATTACCGCATTCCTGTTATTACTTATTTCCTTTGGCGATACATTGCCCTTCTGGCCTTTCCTGTTTGAGTATGTGCCTTTTTTCGATCATATCCGGTTTCCGGCTGCTTTCCGGCTCTTCGTTATCATTGGTTTCCTGATTGTCGCTGCAGAGGGAATGAACAATTTTAGCATAGCACCGGCAGCCTTGCCCCGTTACCTGGTGCTTTTCATCCTGCTGCTGGTCCTCACCATCGGTGTGGTTTCCTGCCTGCTGGTAAACAAAATCGTATTGCCTCACTCACTCACTACCGAAGCGATGCTCCGGTTTTTTGGAGAAAGCAGCACATTCAATAACATGTTGTTGCAGTCAATCATCCAGGCTGCACTGTTGGTTTTACTCTTGTTTCTGCTGAAGGCATCTCATAAAAAAATAAATGGAAGCCGGTACATCCTGCTTGCCCTTTTTGTTTTTGCTGACCTGGCTATTTCTTCAAGAATCAATTTTCCGGTAATAATCGGCAGCGCATTTCCGGCGAAGCAACTGAATGAAAAACTTTCACAGACTCCTGCCGGTTTTCCATCGTGGGATCCAAATACAGAAACCCAAATAACCAACATCGGCAACGGCAGCTTCGCTCCTTCGTATTTCAATAATAACCTGTTCTTAAAAAAATTCTCAAGAGACAGTTATGCGCCATTTATTCTTAAACTCAGAAATGAACTGGAACAGTCGCCGGCAGATTTTGCTTTAATGGATCATCCTGTAATGTACTTCACCAATCATCTTCAGCCTTACCCGGAAAATTCAAAAGATGACATTCACCTACTGGATAAAAAATCTGTTCTTGCAGCGTCAGAGGTAGTAAAGCAATTTGAAAATCCGGCTGTAGATACGTTAACCGCTGATATTCAACCGGTCTCCTTTTCACCGGGTAAATTCACGGTAAATACGGTTTCCAATCAGCATGCCGTTCTTGTTTTGCAACAAACGTATTATCCCGGCTGGAAAGTAAAAGTGGATGGTATGGCCGTGGATCCAACCATCGTTAACTTCTGTATGATGGCTGTTATGGTTCCTGCCGGCAAACACCAGGTGGGCTTTTTCTATGATACATTATTCTTTGAAAAAGTATTGTTGGCAAGCACTTGCTTTTTAATGTTCCTCGCTGGTTCGCTTTTTTTCGACAACAGGAGAATCAGCCGCCGCAATGAATTAAATTTGCGCACGTGAATAAGTTGGAATTACTGCAACGCTATGTTGCAGACGAGCGGTTGTCGGGCATTGCTTCAAAATTACACCCTGGTGAATCAGGTAGTGGAAATCCTTTGCGCATACACCTGAAGGGACTTGTCGGTTCTGCATCATCAATTGTTGCGGCCGCATTTCACCAAACAGCCAACCGGCCTTTTGTTTTCATTTTAAATGATAAAGAAGAAGCCGCATATTTTCAAAACGACCTGCAACAATTTTTAGAAAAGAAGGAAGTCTTCTTTCTTACTGATTCTTTCAAAAAACCCGGACATTTTGATGAACTGAATAACAGCAACATCCAGCTGCGCACCGAAGCGCTAAACCGGCTCGTGAATTCACCATTAAAAAATGAACTGCTCGTTACGTACCCGGAAGCAC
Source organism: uncultured Bifidobacteriaceae bacterium (assembly GCA_964524035.1). Classification (GTDB taxonomy): domain Bacteria; phylum Bacteroidota; class Bacteroidia; order Chitinophagales; family UBA10324; genus JACCZZ01. The sequence goes on along the minus strand of CAZGBP010000002.1, from coordinate 54,943 downwards.
TGATGGAACTGGTGGTTAGCACTCAGGCACTTAAGAAGTCAACGATCCTCATCAGGATGAATGAAAAACTGGATGAAGATTTTGTTGTTGAAGTTTTGGTAAGTTATGGATTCAACAGGGTTGACTTTGTTTATGAACCCGGTCAGTTTGCCATTCGTGGTGGCATCATTGATATTTTTTCATTCGGAAATGAATTGCCCTACCGCATTGAACTGTTTATTGATGAAGTGGAATCAATCAGGGTGTTTGATCCGCTCACCCAACTTTCGCAGAAGCGGATAGCACAGGTTACTATTGTTCCTAATGTTCAAAAGCAATTTTCCGGCAGCGATAAAATTTCATTCTTCGATTTTATTCCCGAAGCTTCCGTTATCTGGCTTCAGGACGTGACCTATACCCGTGAAAGAATCAGCGCCTGCTTCGAAAAGGCCCTTGCATTAACCGCAAACAACAACGAAAAGCCCGGCGATGAAAACGAAGAATCGCTTGTTCCGGATAGCGCACCGGACGAACTGTTTTGCAGCGCTGAAACCATGATGCAGGCATTGAATAAATTTCCTGTTATAGAATTCGGAAGGCGCTATTTTTTTAAGGAAGAGGAATGGATACTGTTTGATATGGAACCACAACCCAGTATCAATAAAAACTTCAGCCTGCTTATTGATCACTGGCGAAAATACAGCACCGGCCATTTCGCCATACTGCTGTTTTCTGATAACGTAAACCAGTTTCGCCGGCTCGATTCCATTCTCGAAGACCTGAAAGCCAATATCACCTACCAACCGGTCAACTTCGCCATTAAAGAAGGATTTGTTGACACAGAAAGAAAAATTGCCTGCTTTACCGATCACCAGCTCTTCGAACGATTTCACCGTTATCACCTCAAACAGGGATTCTCAAAAAGCAAGTCGCTCTCAGTAAAACTGCTGCGTGAGCTGCGGCCCGGCGATTATGTAACGCATATTGATCATGGCGTCGGCGTATTCAGCGGACTTGAAAAAATAGAAGTGAATGGTCAGTTGCAGGAGGCGGTACGCATGGTGTATCGCGACAATGATTTATTGTATGTGAACATACAATCACTACATAAGATCAGCAAGTATGTCGGCAAAGACGGCACGCCTCCCCGCATCAACAAACTGGGCACCGATGCCTGGGAGGCGTTGAAAAGGAAAACCAAATCAAAGGTTAAAGACATTGCTAAAGACCTCATAGAATTATACGCAAAGCGTAAAGCCACAAAAGGATTTGCATTCAGCCAGGATTCATACCTGCAAACAGAGCTGGAATCCAGCTTTATTTATGAAGATACCCCCGATCAGTTGAAATCCATCACCGACATCAAACGCGATATGGAAAAAGATTTTCCGATGGACCGGCTCGTTTGTGGTGATGTTGGCTTCGGAAAAACAGAGGTGGCGGTGCGCGCCGCATTTAAAGCGGTAGCCGACGGAAAACAGGTAGCCGTACTGGTACCCACTACTATTCTTGCCATACAACACTATAAAACGTTTGGCGAAAGACTGGCTGAATTCCCCTGTACTGTTGACTACCTTAATCGCTTTAAGTCTGCGAAACAACAGAAGGAAACTTTGGAACAACTGGCAGCTGGTAAGATCGATATCATCATCGGCACGTCTGCTATCATTGGAAAAAAAGTTAAGTTCAAAAACCTTGGATTGCTGATAATTGATGAAGAACAAAAGTTCGGCGTTGCCGCAAAAGAAAAACTCAGGCAACTGAAGGCCAATGTAGATACCCTTACCCTTACCGCTACACCCATTCCGCGCACGCTGCAATTCTCACTGCTGGGTGCCCGCGATCTCTCTGTCATTAACACGCCTCCACCTAACCGTCAGCCCATCGAAACAGAGCTGATCGTATTTGATCCCGATAAAATTAAAGAAGCGGTAGATTATGAAATCAGCCGCGGAGGCCAGGTTTTCTTTATTCACAACCGCGTGAAAGATATCGGCGAAGTGGCTGCCATGCTAAAAAATATTTGCCCTGAAACGGATATCACCGTAGCACACGGACAGCTGGAAGGTCATGTGCTGGAAGAAAAAATGATCGGTTTCATCGAACGAAGGTATGATGTATTGGTGTGTACCAATATCGTCGAATCGGGGCTCGACATTCCAAATGCCAATACCATCATCATAAACGATGCACAGAACTTTGGATTGAGCGACCTTCATCAGCTTCGCGGCAGGGTTGGCAGATCCAATAAGAAAGCCTTTTGTTACCTGGTTACGCCGCCGGTATCAACACTTACTACGGATGCCAGGAAACGCTTAAAGACGATCGAAGAATTTGCGGACCTGGGCAGTGGTTTCCAGATCTCCATGCGCGACATGGATATTCGCGGAGCAGGAAACTTACTGGGTGGCGAACAAAGTGGTTTTATTGCCGATATCGGATACGATACATATCATAAAATACTCGACGAAGCAATCCGTGAACTGAAACAAACCGATTTCAAAGAATTGTTTGCCAATGAAGTGAAGGAGGAAGAAAAATTTGTACGCGATTGCACCATTGATTCCGATGCTGAAATGCTTTTGCCCGACAATTACGTTTCCAACATCAATGAAAGGCTTGCCTTGTATACTGAACTTGACAATATTGAAGGGGAAGAGGGACTCAAAGCCTTTGATCAAAAACTGCGCGACAGGTTCGGACCCATTCCGAAAGAAGTGAAAGAATTGTTTGATGGAGTTAGGCTGCGTAAGCTGGCAAAGCAGTTAGGTTTTGAAAGATTACAGCAACGCCGTGGCATCCTGAAATGTTATACAGTTGAGAATCCGGAATCTTCTTATTATGACTCAGATATCTTTGCCCGTGTAATGGGTTTTGTACTGCGCCATCCCCAACGGTGCAGCATCCGGCAAATGGAGAAAAATATGTTGCTTACCATTCAATCGGTAAATACGATGCACCAGGCAATGGAAGTGATGAAACTTATGCTCGAAGAACCAAACTTAACACGGCCTTAATTCAGATTCACCGGTTTTTAAGTCGTGTAATTTTTATTTAATCGCTTCATTCCGGATACCCCGGAATATTCATCCCAAGAATAATATCTCTTTTGCATGACAACCGGCCATGCTTATCTTTTTCAGTTACCACCAATCCCGAACCGCCACGTTTTTCCCGCTGCAATTTTATTGCTTCCGTCAGCAATGGATCATCCATAAATTCCAGGTCGTCAACATAGTACTCATTGAGCCGGGGTTCTTTTACATAACAATGAATATGTGCCGGCGCCTTGGCACCGGGATATGGTGCAGGCTTTATTGTATAAATACGGTACTCACCGTTACCATTGGTTTTGATCCATCCGCGCAGGTGCCCGTTTTGCCTGCCCATCACCTGATCCGGTGAGGGTGTATAGCGGCCGGTTGCGTCCGTATGATAGAAGTAAACGATCACCCCTTCAGCGGGCGTTTTGCCATCAGGCTTGTAAACTGTACCCTTCACCTCCAGCCTTTCTCCAGGTTCTGCAGGATCAGCAATAGTGTCTGTTGAGAATAATTGTTCAGGCATTCCTTCAAACATGATCTTGCAGCCATCACAATTTCCGCCGACATTTTGATTTGTAATTACTGCTGCTGACACTGACGATGGATCCTTTTCATGCTTTATTCCCTGGCAGCCTGCCATGAGCAGCAGCAACACCATGTATGCGCTTAAGAAATTCATTGTTTACCTTTTCATCGAAAAATAATGAAAAAAACCCATGGTCTTTTCCCATGGGTTTTCCTTTTAATGCAAATTTTTTATGAAGATCGTCAGATGGCCTCCGCAACTACCTCTTCCACTTCAGGCACCATCCGTTTAAGCAATCCTTCTATACCGGCTTTCAGTGTAATCATGGAAGAAGGGCATCCGCTGCAAGATCCCTGCAACATGAGCGTTACTTTGCCCTCATGGAATGATTTGAACTGAATGGCGCCGCCATCCATTTCAACGGCCGGCTTCACATAGTTTTCCAGCATTTCCTTAATCTTGCTGATCACGGCCGTCTCATCCTGCTGAGTCCCTTCATTGGCCACGGGCTTAAAATCTTTGGCAATAATCTCCTTGTCTGATTCTACGTAGTTTTTCACGAACTCACGCAACGTTGGAATAATCTCCGTCCACTCGGCATCCGGGGTTTTCGTAATCGTCACAAAGTTGTTCATGATGAATACGCCTTTCACAAATGGAAATCCGAACAATTCAGTGGCCAGTGGAGAATCCTTCGCACTCGCTTCATCTGCAAAATCTGCGGAATGGCCGGCAAACAGCATTACGTCGGTCACAAATTTCATCGTCTCCGGATTTGGAGTCATCTCTGTATACACGTCCACTATCCTGCCATTAATTGTTGTTTCCATATCCTTATTTTTTTATCGTGAAGCAAAGTTAACAAAAAGGGCCGGAGGAAGGTTCAGAGATGGCGAAAAATCATTAAGTATCCTTTTGGTTCACTCATAAACGGGGCTTGACAAGATACATGCCATTCCAGGTGATATTGTCACTGTTTAAGACCGTATCTCACAAATGGAGCCATTAAAACTAACCCGCAACCGAAGCAAAGGGCAGTAGAGTTAAGATGCGCAGCCTTTGTTTGCTGGCTGAAAGAGAATACCAATCTAACAGAAGCAGGCAGTCTGTGAAAGCAACAGTTCCGGCTAACCAGGCACTTAATCAGAACAGGAATGTCTGTCTATAGGTACCCTTTCTTATGGCACCTTGCCTGAATAGCATAAAAAACCCTATGGTATTTTGAAGTACCATAGGGTTTCAGGCCGGAAGATCCAGGGTCGGCTACAATAGCAGTACAAATAGTTTGATGCCGTCAACCATAGATCGCATTGACCGGTCTCTATAATTCCATTTTACCAAACCAGAGTGTTTTGCCTCCTTTCGATTCGCCAAAGAAAACCACTGCACTGCCAAGTTGAATAGGAAGAAATGGAAACTGATTATTGAGGTAGTATTTACCTTCTTTGCTTACTCCGAAAACAGCGGGATCGCCAATCTTACCGGTGGCAACATCCAGCTTGGCAACAACAGGATACATCAACACCTTAAATTTGGAATTACCCAGTTCCTTATTCTCTCTCCATCCATCAACCTCTCCAATCAGCCAGTCAATATGATTTCCGTCGGCATTGGCAAGCAACTCCTGGTAAGCAGGTGCCAGCTCGCTGGTCTTATTTCCTTCCTGCTTGTCGTAGGAGTACTGTGCTTTCAGGTTACCTGCATCGTCAAAATGGAAGCATAACAGATCTTTGTACTGCCGTGATCCATCATCTTTCAAAGTGAAGTTCTGCCCGAACAGAAAGATGTTATTCCTGGAATCCACATCAAAATTGCTGAGATAAAATTTCTTTCCGGAGTAGGAAGGTGACTTCTTTTGTGATGGCGGTGTTTGCAGCTTTGCCTCAAACTCATCCAGGCTGGGTGCATTTACATATGCTACCTTTCCATTGGCCAGTTTCGCCAATTGAAAGCTCTCCCATTTTATTTTGTCAAGGTCTGCTCCTGCAGTAATAACCTGGTTGATATACTTATCATCTCCTTTCGAAGGGCCAAATATATAGATGTCCTTATCTACCGTAGCGATGCTGTTCACGTTCCAAACGGTATTTGGACTTTTTATGAGAACCTTATCTTTCTGTGAAGCATCATTTCCGAAACGCATGAAAGTATAGTTCTTGATTTCCGGATCAGCTGCCTTTCCGATCCCCGGACCGCCAATAGGTGCAAACAACAACCCGAGGTCGCTGTTGGCAAGATCATCCGGATCTTCTTCAAAGGGAAGGTTTGGATTCCATACCAGCTGTGATTGTACCAGTTTTTGCGGATACTGAAATTCAAAATCAGTTTTACTTACCCTGTCCAGGTCTTTGTTGTACACCGCTGCAAGAAACTTCTTGTTCTGCAATAACGGATCATCCCCCTTCATCGCTTTTGTTCCTGCAACAAGCAATACGGTTCCGTCTGCGTCATTTTCCGCTTTAGTAATCAATGAATACTTGTTACCCTCATCTGATTTAGGTTTCAGCTTTTCCAGCAGTTTAACATCTTTATCGTATCCGCCCCAAAACCAGCTCCAGTCGTAGTTAATCTGTTTCCGCTTCAATACGAGTGTGCCGGTAAGATTATTCTCTACAGACACCGCTTCAACCACATAGCTTTCCCCTTTATATTTAAACCACTTGTATTTAGTACGGGCTTTCTCAAATTCAATTTCATCGGTAATCAGGTTTTTGAAATTGAATTCCAGATCGAACTGATAGGTCTCAAACTTTGCAAGTTTGTCCGACGACTTGGTAACAAAAGTTAATTCAAGCAGGTTCTTGGGTTCGTCAATGTTAATGTTTCCAAGATACCCCCTGTTTGCTTTGCCGGTAATTTCATATGTCTTTTCAATGGATAGCTTTTGTGCCGTTGCATCCCATGCAAGCAGCATCAATGCACACAGAATGGGAATGATGTTTTTCATAAGTTTGATTTTTCGCGAAGGTAAAAGAATATCCCCGTGAATTTTATGACATATGATCAATAGAATACCAATTCTTGCTCCCCCATGCTGTCTGCTGGTATAGGTGTTTGATGTAATAAGCCCCTTGCAACAGCTCATGCATCTATGCGTAGCCAGTTTCACTCATTCATACATCAATTGAGGATCAAAGCCTTTTGAAAAACAGGAACCTTTTCCGGTAAGTGAAAATTGCCTAGTACATTCCTTACTATGGGAAGGTGGTTATTGGTTTTAAATAAATAGTTCAAGAAAAAATACTGATTGCCGAAACAGCCCATGCCACACTAGGGGTCCACGAATATCAGAATCAGGAATACCGGGAATTATCTGCCGGCTATTTGCTGCGCTTTGTTTTGTTTTACTTCACCAGCTCAGGCTCTTACTACAATAAAAACAATTTCAGTTTTACCTGACAAAAATCATTCGTCTGCGAAAAACGGTTCCTTTACCTTTTCACTTAAATCTGATTAAAAAAGTATACATTGATCATCGTTTCAAAAAGCAATTTTTACCGGTGATGCAGGATGCTAATCAGTCATATGAGAAGGAGTCAAACTTGCAAAAAGAAGTAAGCGACTTCCCTGAACCGAAAATCAGTAAATCACTGCTGGATCCTGTTGACCGGATTTCCGAGATTCTGTTTGGTTTGATTATGGCACTCACGTTTACCTGCACCATCAGCGTAGCCGATTCCGGGAAAACGGATATTAGAGCAATGCTCGTCGCTGCCATCGGTTGCAATATTGCCTGGGGTTTGGTGGATGCCGTAATGAGCCTGATGATGAAGTTGACTGAAAACGGCCACAACCTTAAAATATTCAACTTCATCCGTCACACAGATAATATTCAAAAAGCACACACCTTTATTGCAAATGCATTACCACCTGTGATTGCGAAAGTATTAAACCCGGACGAGCTGGAAGTGATCAGGCAAAAACTGCTGAATCTGAAGGAAGCCCCGAAAATAATCCGGCTTCAGGCAAGTGACTTTAAAATGGCATTAGGTATTTTTTTGCTCGTTTTCCTGTCTACCTTTCCGGTAGCAATTCCTTTTTTCTTTATTGAAGAGATACATACCGCATTGCGCACTTCGAATTTTGTGGCTATTGTAATGATGTTCCTCTGCGGTTGGTTTCTTGGTAAATATAGTGGACGAAACAAATTCACGATGGGCATTACCATGTGTACCATCGGCACCTTGCTTTTATTAATAACGATCGCTTTAGGAGGATAAGGCATGCATATTAGCTTTATCATTGCTGTCCTCTTGTTCTTTGCAATTCAGGCAAAAGGCCAGCAGGTTTCTGTTGATACATTATCTGAAGAAGCGGGCACAATATCTGAATCCTCCTGGGCCGTTTCTGCCGCTGCATACTATTATATACTGCCGGAAGAGCAGAATACCACCACCTTGTTTCTATATGTTGATTATAATTCAATCCACATGGAAGCAAGGTATAATTACGAAGACCAGCAAACCATTTCACTCTTTGGTGGCTATAGATTTGAAACCGGTAAAAAGCTTGTTTTAGGAGCTACTCCGCTATTAGGAATTGTTTTGGGTAATACAAATGCTATTGCACCGGGATTGGAAATAGATATTACCTGGAAAATTTTTGATTTCTATTCTGAGAACGAATATGTTTTTGATTTCGAGGGCAAAGAAAACAACTACTTCTACAGCTGGTCAGAATTGGCTGTTACGCCTTTTACTAACTTCAGAACCGGACTAGCGGCCGACCGGACCAGGCTCTTCCAATCCGAACTCGAATTGCAACTAGGAGTATTTGCACAGTACTCATTTTGGAAAATTACGGCAGGCATGCATTATTTTAATCCCTTTGCTGACGAATACTTTCTGATCGGAACATTGGCTATTGACTTTTAATATCCTGCCTGATAGACTGTTTTTAATCTCCGCTTCCCTTAACCGTTTCGCCGCATTTCAATCTTTCACGGTGTGTGCCTTCATCAAAATGCATGTTAAAAAGACCGCCATGTCCGCACATTGATTGGAATCGAAAGGCTGGATGAATAAATCAAGTTTTTACTGCTGGTGTATGAAAGCCGAAAAGCGGATTCATAAATGGCAAAACTATTTCATACGGCTCAACATCCTGCAACAAAAGTCATTGAGTCGACTCCGATTTTAACCAATCCATAAACAACTTATATCCAATTGTAAGTATTACTGCACCCAAAAACAATCCCAGGAAACCGATGTAGATAAAACCCCCGATTGCTCCAAGAAAGACAACGAGCATGGGTACCGAGGCACCATGGCCCAGGAGAATGGGTTTCAGGATATTGTCAGATACAAGCACAATACCCATCCATAATGCAAGCATGGTTGCGGGAAAGGTGTCCAGCACCGAAAACATGTAGATACAGACAGGTATGGCAATCGGTCCTACACCCAGTTGCACGATGGCAAGTATCAAACTGAGTATGGACCATAAGCCGGCATAAGGAACGCCGGCAACAAAATATCCGGCGGCAGCCATGCCAGTTTGTATAAATGCTACTCCGAGTATTCCTTTCACAACACTACGAATAGTGCTCGTTATGGAATTTGAAATGTTCTCGCCATTGTTTCCGGCCAGCTTTCTGAAAATATTCTTCGACGTGTTCGCCGCAGGTTCTGAATAGATCAGGAGCGCTCCTGCAAGAATGATGGATGCCAGGAATTGCAATACTCCTTTTCCTGCTCCGGCAAGTGCATTTACCAGCCATTTACCTACAACCAGCAACTGGCTTTGATACTTCAGGGTAGTCTCCTGAAGGTTTTCTGATGTCATTTTCCAGAAATCAACAATGGGATTGAGAATGGCTGGCCAGTTTTTGGTTGATTCATTAGGTGGAGGTATTAAGGGCTTGCCCTGTTCTGCTATTTCCCGTATATATTGAATGCCATTTATTAATGATTCAGTAAGTAAAATACTCGGCACAATTAAGATACTTAGCAGAAGAGCAGTTATTAGAAGCGATGCAGGTATTCTGTACCCCCGGAACTTACTTAACAGGAACTTATAAAAAGGATACATCGAAATGGCAATAATGATACCCCAGATCAGGATGTAAATGAAAGGTTGCAGAATGACATAACACCAGTTAATTAATAAATAAAGTATAGCCAGTCGTACTATAATATCAATAATCTTTTCGAATGTATAGGTGCTATTTTTGGTGTCTTGCTGATCCATATGGTTATCGTTTTAAAACAGGTGCATAAATATAGAAATTACTCCCTCCGAATGAAATGATCTGACTGCATTATTGTCTGAACAAGATATTGGGATTTAGGCTGAAACCTAATACTGGCGTGCAGGTAAATTATGTCCATCCCTTAATGGAGTAACCCGATAAGACCACCGGAAAACTGCTAACTATCATGCTTTTGAAAGCCTGATCCTTATCAATTATCATTACATTTGTAACCCGCTAAACATAAATTAATAACAAACAGGGCATTAGCTTACCGGTTAAGCCGTACATGTTGGCCGATTAAGAAGTAACGATATTGCAGGCTGTTTTCAAATGAAATTTATCCATACCTAAACAGATAGTCCTATGTCAAAAGAGAAACGTGAAAAAAATTCCAATGAAGAACAAACTGGTCAGGAGCCACAACGCTTCGATATCAGCAAATTAAGCAAGAAGGAAATCATCGAACGTGCCAGGAAATTTTCGAAGCAATATTGCGTCGGCAATGGAGCAGATTTTCGTTTGAAGGATTATGATACCAAACCCGGTATTGACCTTGGCCCGGAAGATAAGCCACTGGTTAAGGAAACATTGGAAATAGGTGTGGAAGCATTGGCTGCACTGCAGGACATATTGTATGCGCAGGATAAGTGGTCGTTGCTGGTAATTTTTCAGGCAATGGACGCTGCCGGTAAAGATGGTGCCATAAAACACGTCATGTCAGGCGTTAATCCGCAAGGCTGCCAGGTATCCTCTTTCAAATCTCCGAGTTCAGAAGAACTGGATCATGATTTTTTGTGGCGTTGCCAGAAACATTTACCTGAACGTGGCAGAATTGGCATTTTTAACCGTTCTTATTATGAAGAAGTTTTAGTCGTTCGCGTGCATGAAGCCATATTGAAATCCCAAAAAATTCCTTCAAAACTGGTCACAAAAGACATTTGGGAAGAGCGGTTCAAGGACATCCGTAATTTTGAAAAATACCTTACGCGTAATGGCACCATCGTCATAAAAATATTTCTGAATGTTTCTAAAAAAGAACAGAAGAAGCGTTTTATTCAGCGTGTAGATGACCCGGATAAAAACTGGAAATTCAGCTCTGCAGATGCTAAGGAGCGTGCTTACTGGAAGGATTACATGCAGGCTTATGAAGACATGATCAAAAACACATCAACCGAAAAATCACCCTGGTATGTTGTGCCTGCAGATAATAAGAGCTTTGCACGAATTGTGATTGCTTCGGCAATCATTCATGCATTAGATGAAATGGAATTGGAATACCCGAAAGTGAGTAAGGAAAAACTTGCTGAATTGAATGAGATAAAAGCCGCACTGCTGGCTGAAGAATAACCGGTTTATTAAAAGGATGGAGCTATGCTGAAAAAAATATTCCCCCCTGCTAACTGGCTCTCAACCTATAATGCAAAACTGTTAAAAGCAGATCTGGTTGCGGGAATTACCCTGGCAGCATACGGAATTCCTGTTTCACTGGCCTATGCAACCCTGGCGGGGCTTCCTCCGCAATACGGTATTTATGGTTACCTGGTAGGTGGTTTTTGTTATGCATTGCTGGGTACCGGCAAACAACTTGCAATTGGACCCACATCGGCCATTTCCCTTTTGATTGGAACTACTATTGCCGGAATGGCCGGTGGCGACTTGCAGCGCTGGGCTGATATCGCATCGCTTACTGCATTGGTCTTTGCGGTAATGGCCATCATCGCTTTCATTTTCCGGTTAAGCGGAATTGTCAATTTCATCAGTGAAACAGTTCTTGTTGGATTTAAGGCAGGTGCCGCGCTTACCATTGGCCTTACTCAGTTACCTAAGTTATTGGGAATACAAGGAGGTGGTGAACACTTTTTTGAACGTTTGAAAACCATTATGCTGCAACTGCCGGAAACCAACAGCACCGTATTCATTTTTGGCATTGCAGCAATTGCTGTGTTGATTATTGGTGAAAAACTGCTCCCGGGCCGCCCGGTTGCAATTATTGTAGTCATTGTTTCGATTCTGCTCATTGCAGCCACCCCGCTGGGATCACTCGGTTTTAAAACGGTTGGCATAATACCATCAGGTCTGCCATCTTTTCACCTTCCATCGTTGCGCCTCAGTGATGTAGATGGCGTAATCCCGCTTGCATTTGCCTGCTTCCTGCTCTCTTATATCGAAAGCGTATCTGCTGCAAAAGCCTTAGCACAGAAAAATGGTTATGAAATTGATCCGCGCCAGGAATTGCTTGCTTTGGGCTTTGCCAATGCCGGCGCCGCATTCGGACAGAGTTATCCGGTTGCAGGCGGCTTGTCGCAATCTTCTGTTAATGATACCGCCGGTGCCCGGACTCCTTTGTCACTGGTTTTTGCCTCCATAACAATCGGCATCTGCCTGCTGTTTCTCACCGGAACTATTAAAAATTTGCCTACGGTAATTCTTGCCGCAATTGTCCTGGTTGCTATAAGAGGCCTTGTAGACTTAAAAGAATTTAAACAACTCTATAAAATAGATAAAAGAGAATTCATCATTGCATTTATTGCACTACTCGGCGTCATTTTGTTTGGAATTCTTAAGGGGGTGTTGCTCGCTGCAATTGTCACGTTAGTCCTGCTGATAAAAGCAGCATCAAGCCCCAGGGTTGCCTACCTTGGCCGCATTAAAGGAACACCGCTTTACTCTGACGTGTTAAGGCATCCGGAAAATGAAACCGTTCCTGGCATATTGATCATTAGAGTGGAAGCTTCTCTGTTGTACTTTAATGCAGACTATGTTCGCAACCAGGTCTGGGCTAAGATTGAAAAAGAAGGCAGTTCCCTGAAATCGGTAATATTTGATATGAGCTCAACTCCTTACATGGACATTGCCGGTGCAAGGTTATTAAATAGAATGTGCCTGGATTTGAAAGCCAGGGGTATTTCCATCTACATTGCAGAAGCACTGTCTGAAGTTCGTGATCTCCTCCGTGCTGTGGGCCTTGAATCACAGATTGGCCATATCAGCCATTCCATTTCCGTTAATGACCTTGTGGAAAAAGTTAAGCAAGCAACTCCATAGCATAAGTGTCAATTATATTCAGTCCGGGTGGACGGACTATGTTGTTATTGAATCAATTTTATATCATCCGGTTCGGTAAGAATCCAAATACATAAATTTACATGCCGGCTGAACAGCAGGTTTTAGTTGAAGCCCCCTCGTGTTGGGCTAAAGCACACATTAGTCGGACTACAGTAATCAACTTATCATAAATACCGGCTTGACAAAATGGTACCGTACGACCAAATATTTAAAAACAACAAAAAGTGGGTGGCTGAAATGCTAAATGCCGATAAGGAATACTTTGAAAAGTTGTCTTCAGAGCAAAAGCCGGACTACCTGTATATCGGCTGTTCTAACAGTCGTGTTTCTGCCAATGTAATTATGGGCATCAAGCCTGGTGAAGTTTTTGTACACCGCAACGTGGCTAATCTCGTCATCAACAACGATAATAATGTAAATGCCGTAGTACAATATGCTGTAGAGTATCTTAAAATAAAGCATATTATTGTTTGTGGACACTATGGCTGCGGTGGGGTAAATGCAGCACTGCAACCTGAAGATATGGGACAGTTGAACACGTGGATGCAGTCTATTCGTGATGTGTACCGGCTTCATAAGAAAGAACTGGACGCCATTGATGATGCAAAACGCAAACTGGATAGGTTCGTTGAACTGAACGTGATAGAACAGTGCATCAACGTTGTTAAGATTGACCATGTGCAACGCATTTGGTATAAAACCGGTTTCCCTAAAATACATGCATGGGTATACGACTTACGAACCGGATATATAAAAGACCTGAATGTGAATTTGAACCAGCATTTCTCAGACATCCGGAGTATATATGATATGAAACCAATATGAACTCTTCTTGTGGCTCCATCCTTTATACCCTGCGATCATAGTTCCGGGGCAGCTTGCAAACCCACTCTTTGGCTTTCCACAAAATGTGTTGGGTTTACCATCGCACAATCAACTTGTTTCTGTAATTTCCTGACAGGCAATTCATCCCGGCATTCCTTCCGGCTGCCTTTTATTTCTTTGTTGTACAGTCCGATTTATGTAAGACATATAGGATCCATTCGCAATTCAATAACGTTGAAATGCCTTCACCGGTACTGCAGTTTAACCTTCTTTTCATCATCAGAATGAGCGCTTTTGATGACTGTCACCCACAGCATTGACGGCAGTCATGATAAGTTGCCTTACCTGGCTGTAACTTTACATCAATAAACGTGGGGGATAAGTTGATTATTCAGAGATACACAAAACGAATGAATTCATAAAGGAAAAGGTCAAGTCTTTGATCAATGAAAATGATGATTTTCTTACACGGAATGCAGAATGGATCTCGTAAAAGGCAGCATCGCCAATTTTGGCTATTGATGCAGTTAAATTATGCAGATAATTTTGCTACGTGATTAAAGAATAGTAAAGTTAATAATCCGGGCATCCCTGGCTCAAACACCTATCATATTGTTAACTATTAAAACTATTCAAAATGAAAACGCTACTGTTATTTATTACAATGGCACTGATGGGACTTATTCAGTCTCCGCTCTTTGCCCAATGTACCCAGAATGACTGGGCTGTTTATCTTGGTGGAACCGCATATGATTATGTTGAAGAAGTGGCTGTAGATTTTGATGGTAACGCCATCATAACAGGCAAAACAAAATCAACGTCAGGTGTAGCTACTCCGGGAGCCTATCAAACCAAGTATGGTGGCGGAGGTGCAGATGCCTTCGTCTCAAAATTTGATTTGGCAGGAACGCTGTTGTGGTCGACCTACCTCGGTGGTAAGAAACTGGATTACGCTTACGTAAACACTGTTGACATGAATGGAAATATTTATATAGGCGGAAGGGCGGAAAGCACTTCCGGTATGACTACTTCCGGTTCACATCAACCTGTTTATGGCGGCGGCCCGAATGACGGGTTCATAGCAAAATTTTCTCCCGGCGGTGCCCTGCTTTGGAGCACCTATTATGGTGGTATGAGTGGAGATTGGGTGCTTGGTCTAACTACAGATCCATCCGGTAACCTTTATGTTACCGGCTATACCGGCAGCACTAGCGGTATTGTTACTGCCGGTGCCCAACAAACCATTCATGGCGGCCAGATGGATTGCTTCGTACTTAAAATGGATGCGGAAGGCAGACGTATTTTCTGCACTTACTATGGAGGAGAAGGAGAAGATCGCCCGCATGATATCCAGGTGGATGCGGAAGGTAATATTTATCTCTTCACAACCACTCCAAGCCTTACTAACATGGTTACACCGGGCGCCTACCAGGAAGAATCAGCCGGCAGGTTAGATATGGCTCTCACGAAATATGCGCCCAGTGGATCAATGCTTTGGTCAACTTATATTGGAGGTAAGGGTGATGATCGTGCACGTGAAATGTATCCGGATGCGGATGGAAACATTTATTTAACCGGATTCACCAACAGCCCGGATGGCATAGCTACTGACAATGCGCAACAACCGGCACTTAGTTTATCCGACGAGTTGCTTGATGCATTTGATGCCTTTCTGATCAAGTTCGACAGGGATGGACAACGCCTCTGGGGAACCTATTATGGAGGTACAAAGAAGGAATATGGAAGAGGACTTCGGATAACACCCTGGAATACGATATTGATCTCCGGAAATACGGTAAGCAAATCAGGTATCGCTACGCCAGATGGATTTCAAACTAAAAAATCATTAAGCAGCGACGCCTACATTGCAGAATTTAATGCTGATGGTAACCTGATAACCGGTACCTATTATGGAGGTTCAGGTAGCGAACCATATGAAATTGGTTATGGTCCAAGTATCGATATAGATCCTGCCGGCAATGTTTATCTGGCATTTGGAACTAATAGTCCCGATATTCCCAATGCACTCAACGCTTACAACGCTGATACCTCAGCAACTGAATTGGATGCATTAGTAGCCCGGTTTCCTGCCGATCATTTCCGGATGATTTCGCCTGCCGCATTGGAGGAAAAGGAATCCGGAATAACACTTTATCCAAATCCTGCCAGCGAAACAGCAACCCTTACGGTTGCTTCAGCAACTGATCAGGAGGTGACCCTTATGTTTGAAGATCTGGCAGGAAAAGTACTGTTTTCATTCCCCGTACAAATTGTTCAGGGAACGAATGAAGTGAGTATTGATCTTAAAAATGTAGTATCAGGAACCTACCTGGTTTATATACTTGAAATGCAGGGTGTAACATCAAACAAAATTGTAGTTGCCCATTAACCCTGCAAGCTGTATCATAGCATGCTGTCACTATTCAGACAGTAGCGAACCCGGATGTTAAGATGTAAACATCCGGGTTCGCTGTATGCTATCGGTAACTAATTCCTGCATTTAGAAGTGCTTACCCTCTGCGCAAGTTGTATGGTAATCAATTCAATGTACTCCAGGGCAGGACTCACTTCATTACAATAAGCTTTCCGGTAACTATTCCCTGGTTCATGCTAATGGTGTACAGATAAAGGCCTCCTTCCAGTCCACCGGTTGAAATGGTCTTTTGCGAATCATTTACATGCTGTATAGCGTAGGCCAACTTTCCTCCGGCATCATAAAGAAAAAAGTCATACGAAACCTGATCATCCAACTTGTTAATTACCAGTTGCTGATAGATCGGATTATAAGCAGCTTCAATTAAATCGTGTTGTATCTGTTCATTCGCTCTTTTAGGAGGATTCACTGTAACTAGCAATGTATCTGAAGTCTTAGCATCCTGATCATCGGAAGCTTCTGCAATAATGGTGTAGATGCCTGCAGGAACATTATTCCAGTTATAACTATACTGTGCTGTGAGATCTGTCTTTAAAATACTGGCTCCGTTATAGAACTTCACATGTTTTATGGTGCCATCTGCATCAACGGCTGTAGCCTTCATAACTATAGAAGCAGGCGCGGTAAATTCCACCCCTGTTGCCGGTTTGGTGAATGTAACAACAGGAGGAGTATTGGCAGAAGGTACGCTGCTTTTAAAAAACTCCCAGATGATTTCACTGGCAACAATATCCTTTGTCACTTTTCCGGGCATCGCATTACTGCTTGTTCCGGGCCAGGTATGCCCGCCACCGTATATCTTGTATAATTTCACTTCAGTATTATTCAATCCATTTGGATAACTCATTTCATCAACCGTAGTGCCATCTCCGGGATCTGCATCCGGCATCTGTATGGTTGACGGAACGGTGCTGCAGCCATTGAAATCAACCCAATAGTCAACAACATTTTCAGCAGCGGAAAATGGTATGATTCCATCAGCAGTGCCATGAAAATGAATAATTGGAATTGCCTTGGCAGGCACCGGTGCAGGTGCAGGGTAGTTGGGCAGAAATCCTGCAACACCGGCAATTGCCGCAAAACGATCGGTGAGTTCTATACCTAACCTGTAAGTAAACATTCCGCCGTTTGATGCGCCTGTGGCAAAAATACGATCAGCATCAACATTATAGCTGCTGCTGAGTGCATCAATCAGCGCATCAATAAAACCTACATCGTCAATATTGCCTCCCGGTGATGCCCATTTTTTGCTGATTCCATCCGGATATACGACAATGAAATTTTCCTGATCAGCCAATGGACTGAACTTGGTAATATCCGCCATCATCGATCCGGTTCCTGTGAGTCCGTGAAAAACAAATACCAGCGGTGTTGGTGAATTGGCATTGTATCCTGTCGGTATATGTAGCAGGTAGGTCCTGTTCTTTCCGCCATACATCATGCTGCCATTTATATCACCGGCATAAGCAGAAGCCAATGCCAAAATGATCAAAGTACAAATGGTAACAGATTGTCGTAAAATGCTGGTGAGTGTATTCATGGGTAGCGCGTTTTGGATTTGACAGTTAAAAAAATTTTATTATGAGTACTTTCAGAAAATCCGAAAGCTGTTTTTATCAAAAGGTCAGGTATTACGAATTCAAAATTGTTTTAACACAGTCCCATGCCACTCCATTCAGTATTGCACCCATCAATCCACTTGTACATAAATGCACCGGTACATACTCTATTCCGTCATGCTTTTGTTATCAGGCTGACTATATAATAGTTATTGCAATATATCCTGATCAAAGAAAAAAGACTGCTGTAATTGCAGAATCAGCTACCTCATTATCACTCGGCCTTCGTGCCGCTGAGATAAGGCCTGAGCCGGTTACCAGGGCTTCACAATTACTTGATCTCATTTTACAGAACACAATCGCTGTAAAGAATATTTTAACAAAATAAGTTCAAATCAAACACGCTTTCCAAATAAACACCGCAAATCTTAACGGAAGATTCAACCCATAGTTACCATATTCAAACTAGTCTGTCAAATAATTCTTAATCTAATGCGCAAGTTGACGTGTTTAGAATTATTTACAGATTATGTGCGCTTTAATGTGTTGAAAATACGGCTTCGCATTAATTCATATAGAAAATACGCTTAATTCATATTAAAGCACATCCTCCCAACCCCGTGAACAAGTTGCTGCAACTAATCTCCGGTATGTTTCCGGGTAAAATATCATCAGGCTAAGTCCTGCGCCGGCTATAGCTTTTAAGCCCTGCAAAAACCCGGAAACCAAAATGGAAAGGCTGAAGCAAAATTGCACCGTTTCGTCATTGAGCAACCTCCTTAAAAAAAGTTGACCTAAGTTCAGGAGAACATTTAGGAAGCCTGTTAATGAACAGACCTGGTTATATGCTGAATGGCAGCACATAAACTCAGCACTACTGATCAGCATACCCTGATGCTTGCTCCGGAAACAAGCATCGCAATATGTGATAACAGCTAAGTTCCGCATACGGGAGCCGGTCATACATCTGCAATAATTATTTGCGGATTTTTTTACATCTTTAACTATTCATTCTCCACCATAAACAAAACTTATGAAAATCTGCACACTCCTTTTTTCGCTCATTTCTTTTACAGCAATGGGAAAATTCCAGTACGTTTCTCCCATGCCCGGATCTGAACTAAACAACCCGGCAAGTCATATCATTATCCGCGAGGGCAGTTTCCTCGATGCCACTTCTGTAGCGAATGAGCTCTTTTCGTTGCTTGGTTCGAAAAGCGGTGCGCATGCTTTCAGGATCGTGTTATCAGACGATCAGAAAACCATTCTGTTATACCCCCATCAACCCTTTGGCTTTGATGAAACGGTGACGGTTTCCATTAACGCGGGATTGCGCACGGCTGAAGGAAGAGCAATCAATCCGTATTCCTTCAGTTTTACAACCCATCGTGAGTATACTCAGGCGGAAAAGGAAAATTTCAAAATGCTGAAATCCATTTTACAGAAAGAAGAAGAAAAAAAATGGGCTCCCTATTATGAGAATGAACCGTCGAATGAATCCCAGGAACGCGCCCTGCTTGGCAGTTTCACAATCGTGAATAATACTGACCCTTCTCCCGGTTCCGTTTTTTATGATGCCTGGAATGGTGGATTTGGAAGTAATACCTATGATGGATATAATATTATCACGACAGATGGCGACTCCGTTTATGCCAGCGGCAATGCCAGTGTTTGTTTCGATTTCAGCCTCAATCCCAATGGCTATCTTTCTGTCTACAATAACAGCCAGGGTAGGTTTGATGTTTTTGATTCCAACTACGTGATGATAGATTCTTATTATCCCGGAAATGGCCGCACTGCCGATCCGCATGAATTTACGATCTATGAAGACGGGCATGCCTTCATGGTAACTGAAGAAACACATGTTGTGAATATGAAGATATATAATCCAAACTATAGTTCGAACGCAACGGTAATGACGACAACCATTCAGGAATTTGATCAGAGTAAAAATGTAATCTTCGAATGGCGCGCATGGGATCATGTGATCGTTACAGAATCCAACCAGAACCTGGCATTCGGATACATTGATGCCATTCATACCAATTCCATCGATCTGGATACTGATGGAAACATCATCTCTTCTCACCGGCACCTGAACCAGGTAACCAAGATTGATCGCAATACGGGCGAATTCATCTGGCGCCTGGGTGGTGTTATGAATGAGTTTACGTTTATTAATGAACCGCAACCTTTCAACTATCAGCACGATGCCCGGAGGGTGAGCAATGGCAACATCACCGTTTGGGACAATGGAAATCAACACGTACCCACCCATTCAATGGCAAAGGAGTATCAGTTAGACGAAGTAAACATGACGGCGACCCTGGCATGGAGTTTTCAACCCAAAACGTACAGTAATACCAATGCCTATTTTTATGCCATGGGATGTGCCCGGAGGCTCGACAATGGTAATACATTGATTATGGGTGGATGGGACAATTCTTCTAATCAGTCAAATATTTTTGAAGTAACCCCCGCCGGTACCGTGGTATGGGAACTGGCACTCAACAATTCAAAAAGCCTGGTTGGCTACCGTGCCGCAAAATATAACTGGAATCCCTGCGCACCGGTAAATACCGCTAAGATAAAAGTGAAAAATATTACTGACCATTCAGCCAAAGTAACCTGGACGGTGGTAAGCAATGCCACTTCCTATGATATTCAATACCGTAAATCGGGTAGTACAACCTGGAAAGTAAAAAATGTTACTGATCCGAAGAAACAACTCAGCAACCTCAATCCAAACAAAACCTACGAATACCAGGTGCGCGCCAATTGCATGAATGGATTCAGCTCTGACTGGTCACCGATAAAGACCTTCACGACATTGCCATTGCGTTTAGCTGATGAAGAATTACCGCTGCTTTCCTTCCGGGTACATCCCAATCCAACGGCAGGTATATTGAATATTGTGTTTGAAACGGCCCTGGAAGAACAGGTAACTTTTTCAATATTTGACCTGTCAGGAAAACTAATGGCCCGTTCAGAACAACTCCCTGCTATCGATAATCAGACTGCTTCTTTTGATCTCAGCCACCTGACACCCGGAATATATATCGCCGAAGCCGCTACAAAATCAGGAAGCAAAACGGTGAAGTTTGTAAAAGAATAACAGTCCTGCTCACGAATGCCAAATAATAAAACGGTAGCAATTAAACACAGGTTTAATTGCTACCGTTTTATATGGCTATCGTTTGAAGTGTAAACCTGAATACAAAAAACCATAACCACCTGATTGGAATTGCACAACCTGCAATGCCTGGTTGATGATTGTCAAACGATATGGCCCTTCATCCTTTTGAAGGATCAACTCCATACCTGCGTAAGCAAGCAAAGTCAAAAATGGGAGTAAAAGGAGTAAACTCAAGAAGGTAAAATTGGTAAACAGCAGGTGCAGCCCCCAGGAGGCACACATGATCTGATAGATTCCAACAATTTTATAACCCTTGCTAATGGCATATATGTTCATCTGACAGGTTGACCACTTATAACTCTACAACAAGATTTGCTATAATCAGATAGCTGGAATTAAATAGCCCGGATATCAAATTTTCAGTCGGGACCCTCTATTGACCTACTTCGCAATCGCTGAAAAATGGCATCTTTAAATAAAATCATGAGTATCAAAATAAGTATAGGCACAAAGTTTATTGCCAGGTAGAATTCATCCCTACTTGTGTTAAGGAAAATATGAAAGATAAATGTCCATGATCTGATATCCAGGTAAATCCTTTCCAATGACCTTACATCTGAAACAATTGATACATAAAATCCCGCAGCATACATCAATCCAAATCCTAAGAATTCGAATTGTATCGTTTGAATTAATTGATTGTAGAATGCTAATTTGTATGATTTATGGCTTAAGTCAACCAATAACCAGATACCAGAAACTAAAAGCAATAAAATAAATGGTAAAGAAGTGAACATATTAAGAAAACTAAATGAGGAAAATAGCGCGTAAATTCCATACAAGGCCCCGAAGACTTGATAGAAACCTAATGATTTAAAGAAGAATGTTGTATATTCTTTTTTCATTATACCTGATACAATATATTCATATAGCTGGTTAAAATGCTTCCAGATAATTAAATCTTTTCAAACTCAATTCTCCATGCAACATTCAATACTAAGTTACCAACTTGATTGGCGGATGATCCTTTTCAGGTGCTCTCTTGTAGTTTTTCAATAAGACAACAATCAGAATGATAAGCATGGGTATAAAATTAATAGCAAGATAAAACGCAGGTTCTATTGCATTCAAACGTAGAAGGCATGTAAAAGTCCAGGATCTCACACTAACAAATACATGACCAATATCAGGAGCATCCATTCCAAGTGATAAGTATACACCAGCTGAATACAAAAAACCCAATCCACCAATTTGGAATTGTACAATTTTTAATAGCTGATTAGTAATTGTCAATCGATACGGTTTCTTTCCTTTTAGAAGAAGCAGATTCAAATCTGCTAATAAAAGTAAAAGTGTAAATGGAACAAATAATATAATATTCAGTAATGAAAAAGCGCTTATCAGGGCTTTCACTGCCCATAAAGCACAAAGGATCTGATACATCCCTATAATTCTAAAACCCATATTAATATTTTCTAGTTTCAAGAAGTATGCTGTATCAACAATTTTCGTTTTACTTGTAATAGCCTAAACCGGATCTTAAAAAGTGCCTAGTCAGATTAGTTCTTGTCAAGTCCTCTTATTTTATTGGAATACATTGACAAAAAAATAATCAAAGAGCTGATGCCAGATAAAAGGCTAACAGCATTTGGAAAAAAACAGAATTCCTATCATTCACAAATTCATTTCAGTAAAAAGTGAAACAAATAATACCAATCTCATGAATTTAATTGAATATTATATCATCAAGGCCGGTTAGTGAAATAACTCTAGAAAGAAGAGACTTAGAACGTAGTAATATCAATTTTCTTCACAGATGCCAACTCGTCTTTCTCACTAAATAGATATTTTCCATTTGCTTTATAGTTGTACAATACGTCTTGAAATAATTCCCGATATAATTCCCTTGATTTTAAAGGTGTTTTTAGTGTCAGATCATAAACGAGTCCGTTTACTTCAGTATACATGACAAAGGAAAGAAATAAAGATCCATCAATTATTGTAGTAAACTCTCCATAGAATGCTTTTTTGTCGTCAAAAACTAATTCATTCAGGGTATACTCCTTAAACAATTCTATCGTATCATCTCTTAATTGAAGATACAATTCTCTAAGATAATTGTCGAGGTTTAGTTTATTCATCGATGTATCATGCCGGAGCACGACAAAAAAAGTATTCAAATCAGAATCTTCCAGCTGTGTATAGAACAAGTAGTTGCTTTGCTTCTCCGGCTTCCAAATCAATGGGCAGCAAATTTTATCATACTGCAAAGCATAACATTTCCATTCATTTGAATCAATGGATCGCCCACTCCGTATTTGTAGACCATGAGTACTCAAATCATTTTCTACTGATTTTTGATTTGAACTATTCCTTACATTACAAGCATTTACTATTAGCAACATTAAAATGATTGCAGAACATTTGTTTGAATATAATTTCATAGACTATTTTTTATTGTCTGAAACTGTCATTCCTGCTTTCATACCAAATGATACTGTTGAGTTACCCGATTTGTATTTTACATTTAGTTTTAATCCTGCATCTGTTTTAGTACCATCATTTGTATTACTATTTGAAATAAAAACTCCATTACCTGCCTTGCCAATAGTCATTTCCGATGTGTTTTTAAGTTCATTATTTAATAGATTAATTGAAGTTGTATTCTTCATGTTAACATCAATGCCATTTACTATATATTTTGATGTTACATTGTTACTGATGGTTACCTCTGTTTCATTTGTTACTTTCAATAATGGGGCTTCTGGTTTGTTGTTTATGGCAAGAGAATAGAATTCTCCAAGATTGGTCCTTATAGTTGTCGTATTTGAAACATTCTTTGAAGTTGATATCTCCGTCTCAATCAACCCAATCGTTTTAACTATCTTACTATATGTTTCACTTGTCATTGCTGAAAAACTAACATATGCTTTGTCTACCATTGACCCGCCTGCTTGAAGATATTGTCTAAATCCTTCAGCCATATAATACATTGGATTACCGCTAGCTATTGGGGGATCAGGCCATTTTCCATCAGGATCAATATGAACAACCGGATTATCAAAAACATAGTTATACATCGACCATGACATTCCCTTCTCCGCCATCGGATCCACGACCCACCACCTCCCCACCTGCGGATCATACCACCTCGCTCCATAATCAAACCAGCTCAAATTCAAAGAACGATGAAACTCTTTACCATTATAAAGATAATTGTTTGTATCTGAATTTTCTTCCTGCCAGCTGAGGTCAGCTATGAGGTTTCCATAAGGATAATAGTGATTTACCTGCACTACCGGATTGCCGGCCTGACCAAGTTTCAGAAACAACGTATCAAACCACGTATCACATTCACTTTCATTGTGCAGGGATACCCTGAGTATATACTGCTGTAATGTATCAGGCACGTGAATACCAATGGAATCTGTCAGGCGGCTCCAGCTATTTGCCGTATCTGTCTCCAGCCGCCATTGGTTGATCTCTTCACCTGAAGTATCGCGCAACGATAACTCAAGATAGGCTTCCGGTGCATCATCCAATAATTCGTCAGGTAACGCTGTTCCCGGATACCGCTTTTTACCTGACAACGCCTCAAACAACCCGGCAATATTCAATTGCAAGCCATACACCGGTTTACTACCTGCGTAGTGCAGATCATTTTGAAGGGGCTGTACAGGAAGGGGTTTCAACTCAAGGCTTACCGAACCCGGCAACGGATCCTTCCTGTTAACTTCTGCAGGTAATGTTTTCTG
Source organism: uncultured Bifidobacteriaceae bacterium (assembly GCA_964524035.1). Lineage (GTDB taxonomy): Bacteria > Bacteroidota > Bacteroidia > Chitinophagales > UBA10324 > JACCZZ01. Next base: position 30,426 of record CAZGBP010000002.1, on the reverse strand, counting down.
CGGGCTCTCTGCTACATAAAAATAGTAAAGTGATACTTCCAGTGTGTCTCCCGATTTTACGGGTATCTCCGTATACGGACCCTCTTCGTTTGTAAGTTTTCCGGAAGATTCCCCCTGCATAGCTACTTCATTGTTCCGTACTGCGCTTACGTTGGTAAACTTCGGAAATTCATTACCCTCTTCATCTTCATTTAATTCAAAGGTCAACTTACTTGGTATCCATTCGATGTCATCACCTCTAAACACCACTCTTACATTACCGAGGTGATCTTTAATGAAGTAGTATGGTTTCCAGTTACCAAGCGTATCAACCAACAAGTATCCGTTATCGAAAAGGATACGCCCTGGTTTACCTTTTTCATGGATGATATCTCCGAAGTAACCGGTTGTTTTCTGTTGAAGGTTCCCTGTGATTTCCTCCTTCCGCTTTATACCATCTGCTGAATAGGTTATTTTCAATTCCTCAGCGGATTTCTGAATGTGTGAAGGAAGGTTTAAATGGTTGTAGTTTACATAGATAGATTTATTTGCATCAGCTATCATGTTACCATTCCCATCATAACTATAATCGGTTGCATTGGCAATGTCTTTGAAATCACTACTGTTGTTCCATGTCACCAAAGAGCCGGCATCAGAAACTGCAGCGAGCTGATTGCCGTTGTAGGTGTACGATAAATCATCATTTACACCATAAGTAAATACTTCTGTTTCCTCGTTATAGGTCAGTGCACCATGAACGCGCATGGATTTTATATTGCCATTGTCATCGTAGGTCAGTTCATCAACCGTGTACTGATCCGCTTCAGTAATTCCGGGACCGGCAATGGTACCATATACTGCCTTCTGCAAACGATTCATCGGATCATAAGTGTAACCATAAACACGGGTAACTTCGTCCATACCGCTCTTCCAGGCCATCCAGGAAATACTTCCTGAAAACTGTGAAGGTGCATTAATCAATGAATAACCATCATCATAATGCAGCTCCAATCCCCAATGGTCGCCACGCTCTTTTACATCTTCCAGGTCATTTATTCCGGTAAGCCAGCCTCTGATATTATACCTGTAATTTAATGTCTGTGCTGCCTTTTGCACAGGTATTGCTCCATTGCCGGAAAGCCGGTTGTGTAGCCTCAATGTCAATAACTGCCCAAGTTCATTGTAGGTATTGCTGCCCGTCCATATTTCAGGCTGTTCATCTACCTGTAACCAGGTATTTTTTAGCCGGCCGGCATGATCGTATTCATTTCTCACTTTTCGGATGAGATCACCACTATAACCAAGGCCACCTCCCGGCGGATAGTAAGTGAAGTGATGTATGCGCGTACTCTCGAGTACAGCACCGGAAAAATCATAAATGAATAACTCCGTTTCTTCCTGACCCTCATGATTATTCCCCTTTGTTTCAATAACCCTTCCCTTGTAATCATAGAATGATACTTTTTTTTCAAAAAGAGCAGGCATACTGCCCAACACTTTCGTGTAATTCCCGGTAGGTTTGTTTCTCGCCCTTGCCGCGTTACTGCTGCCTGAAGAAAAATCTGCATTGCCATCTCTATTGAAATCATAGTCGTCATAATAAACCAGCGTGAATTCTTCCGGTGAGGTGGTCGGAAAGGCCTGATTGGTATAGCCATTAAGCGATTCACTTCTTGCCTCGCCGCAGACCGCTGTGGAAAGCCAAAGCTCATCCTGCAACTGAGAAGGTGTTTTTCCTGATAAAGATACCAGGCCGGTAATGATGGATCTTCCCAATACGTCAAACTTCTGATAGGACCAACTGTTGGAAACTGCCTGGTTGGGATCTTGTGTTAATACTGCACGATTCAGTTGATCCTAAACTAAATAACTCCAGTTAATGCCCGGTAATTTCTTTGCACTAATTAATCCGCGCTTATTATACATATAGAAATAGTTCCAAAGATCGTTGGAAGCAGTTACCATAAAATTGCCGTCCGTCACCAGTTTGTTAAAGCCTTCCGGTGTAATTACCAAAGCCAACCTTCCAAGATCATCATATAGGTAGTATGTACTGGTGAAAACAAATTCCTTCTGTCCGGCACCTGTACTTACACTCTTAGGTCGCTTCTCCAGCACAACTCTGTCTTTGTTGTCAAAATAAGTGATTCGAAGATTTTCATTTTCATCGGTTAATTCTGTTACTCTTAATGAACCTGCTGCATAATAAGTGGTTCCTTTCCAACCCGCAGCATTTGTATTCGCAGTAAAAAGCCTGACTTCATTTGCGTAGTTTCCCCGATAATTGTATCGAACATTATGGCTTCCCATTTTCCAGGTTTCACCCGGATTAGCTTCTATACTGACTCTGCCGGCAGGTGTATTCTCATATGCTGTTTCCTTAAACGGATATGCTGTTTGCTCGCATTCAAAACCTGTCGAATAAAAATTCAATTGATCTGACTTTGCATTACTCTTGTATCCACCCGGTGTCTGTGTTGTTGTATATGGCAGGTAGATCCTGGGTTGTTTGCCATATTCATCATATTCCAGGTAGGTAACAAGGTCTTTGCCGGAATAACTCTGCCCAACTTGTACTTGCTGAATTGGTCTTGCCAGCCCATCAATAAATGCTATAGAACGACGGCTTTGGGTATTTGGCAATGTTGCAGATGCCAGCGATGCTTTTGACAAGCCAGGTATCGTGGCCTGCTCCGTACGTACAACATTTTGATCTGATGGATCACTTACAGACCGAAAATGATAGTCGGTATAGCTTACTCCATTACCAAAATGATCTTCAGCATATTGAAGCCGGCTGAATGCATCATACTCAAAGTAGGTCAGGTAGTTGTTCTCATCCAGCACTTCTGAAATTCCAATGGCAGGGCTGTAGTTATAGGATGTTGCTGTTGCATCGCAAGGATAAAAACGCAGCTCATCCATTTCACCTTCGCAGGTAAGTGATATGGAACCCGGAACATTGAATGCAACAGCAGATTCATAAAAAGTAAATCCATGAATGGTTTCTCCTGTATAACTACTGAGGATCGTAAATCCGGTTCCTGTTAGGTTTACAGTTTCTGTAGCCCAATAGCTCAACAGGTAGTTTCCCTGTGATGATACCGAATGCGACACCGTTCCTGACTTGTAATAGTTGTTCCCGGCAATGGTTTTCATAATTGGTCCGGATGCACTTTCAACACCAACATTAGTAGTAGCATACACGAACTGACCCTGATTGTCATTTTCAAATCCTGTATAAGCGACTGATGAAATAGCTGCATTATTGAAGACAGCACTGACCAGGCCGGACTTATTATCGTAAACAACGGCAGTTGCTTTACCATAAGGTTCATGAAACTGAACAGGTTGTGCTTTTTCATTGTAGAAATCAAATTTTTGTGTGGCCCTGTATCTTACATCATGACTGAATAAATTGTCTGATGACTTTGAAACTGAAAATGAGGACTTCAGAATGGGTTCATTCAGATCAAGTGTGAAGACTGTATCAATCACGATATTGTGATTTTCCGTGCGGAACCTTACTAATGAACCTGCCACAATAAATGTATCCTGGGCAACTTTACCCTTGGAACCATTTTCAATTACTCCCGCAGAATTGTAGCTGCTGTTAATGATACTGCCGTTCAAAATACCGTCAATGTTGCCAATAGTACCGTTTATATTGGTTGATTTAATGGTGCTCTTATTTTTTATGATGTACGTGAGTTCTTCAATTACATTGCTTTGCATGTGCCGATGGTTTGCCATGGTATCCAAGCTAATCAGCATTGGATCAGTACCGGCATACCCGTTGATATTGTAGTCAAGTGGGTACCTCTTCCTATTCACTTCTGTAATACCATCTGATCGGGTTATAATGGTTCTGGTGAGCTGAGCATGTTCAGGATTATCATACTGGTATTGGGTGGTATTGGAAACGACTGAACCATCGTAGAAAAAGTCTGTACGGGTTGATGAAGACAGCCGCACCCATTGGCTCACGTACATATAGGCTTCCGCTGCAAACAAATTTTGTGGGGCACCATTATTGAATGTCGGCCCTGTGGCAGGGTCTGACTGATACTGACACACCTTAATTCCCCATACTTCTGCGTAGTTATTTACCTGATCGTCCACTTCCCATTCGTTGACCGTCTTAGCAACCAGCACACTGTTCTTATCATATTCGCTTTGTTCCAGTTCAAGCCCTCTTTTCCAATCCGGAGATAAAGGCATTGCAAATGGAAATACGAAATCACCACTGTTGGGTACATAACTAAACTTGTGAAGGGTATATCCATATTCGCCATTCTCTGCAATAGTACCCGGAATGCTGACACCCCTTATCACCTTTACTTCCCGGTAACTAACCGGGTTCCCGTTTGCAGTAGATATGGCAGCATGACTAATAGACGACCTGTTTTGAAAATAACATTCTGTTCTGTTCCCAATGTCATCATAAGCAAAGGAGGTAGAAGGGTATTCCATCTTCATTTTTGAAATCAACACGCCGCTTGATCTTTCAGCATCTGAAGAAAGATGATAACGGTATTGAATTACCTGATCAGATATGCTTGTACTGCCTGCAACAGTTCTCGATGTTATGGATTTAATACGCAAACCGCTTGCAACCTTACTTTTAAATACGGTACCTGTAAATTTCCTGAAGTTAATATGTATAGACAGGTAGTGATGAAAAATTACATTTCCGGTTATCTGAACTTCAATGGTATAATTTCCTTCAGTAAAATAATTGCAACTGGTACCTTTATTAGCTGTTACTTCCTGGTTATTCTCAACTTTTTTTATCTGATAAAAAATATCACAATTACAAGGGTACGTGTAATCGATAACTATTTCTGCAAATTGATCATGGTCAATTGAAAATTCAACAACCTTATAGGTAATCTCATCGGTTGCTACGAAAGCAAATGCTGAGGTATTCTCCTTTTCATAGTTATTTATCATTGCCCCGGTATTGCTTTCTCCATAGTCATTCACTTCATATTCAAAAACATGCGATCCTCCGGTTGGATATTGAATCTCCGTAATAACCCCGGCTTTAGTAAATTCAGGTACCGTAGACCTGGTATCATCATACAAAAAGCATTCTTCCTCTTCAGGTGGAATCAGTGTTTGGTTGGAATTCTTGCCGTTGTAGTAGCCCCAATAGTCTTGCCCTTTGGAATTTCTAATAGCAATTGGCGTTTCATTATATATCATTTTTGTGGGAGGCAACAATGTCCCGTCTTTACTTTCTTCTGTAACAGCAGTAAGCCGCAGTCTTTTCTTGGCATCGGGCATTGTGGTATTACCTGTTCCAACATAATAATCATAGGCAAGATTGAATCCTTTCACATACTGTATCACTTCCTCGTCATTAAGATATTCCACACTGTTGATTTCAATTTTGCCAAGTGCTTTGCTGTCAGTCAGGTCTTCACGATTGAAATCATTTTTAAATTCAACAATACAATTCCCGGATCGGATTGATTTTAAGCGATACCCCAATACATCAACATAGGAAAAGCAATCACAAAAACTTTCTTCGCAAAGTATCAGGGTGGTATTAGGTTTTATTTGTGTTTCAGAGGTGCTTGTCCAATAGCTTTCAAAGTAGGGTTCATACTCACAATTAATCACTTCACCACCCATACTGATAATAGTGGTAAGAAGCCAGCTTGAGGTAAATATTGGTGTTACCGATGATTGGCCACAACAAGTAGATTCAGAGGTTGTCTGTTCTATCGGAGCGGCACTTGCAGCGGGATCAAAGTCAGGATCAATAAGGTATTCAGGATCATATCTGCCAAAAATATACCTGGTGCCATCCTCAGTAATTGCTTCAAAACTGGCAAGCCCCGCGCCGGCAATAATTTTTATGTTTGAATAAGGGATCAGTTGAGGGATCACAAAACCCTTATCATCAATTCCGCTGAGTACGAACTTTCCGGAATGTCCATTGAAGTTATAATAGAATTCATCCGGTTCGCTATCCAGTGTATTCCAGTAGGCTATATTCACCATCATATTAAACTCATCCTCCACATAGTTACTCAGCAGGTGATCTGCGGGAAGAAGTGCATGGGTACTTAAATATCCGACATTCGGTTGCTCATCGGGCTTTCCAATCACAGTCCGGCTTATCATGCCGCCTGCTAAAAGACTCCAGCCTAAACCGACATAGGATGCGATTTCCTCTACCTTAATACCTCCGGCATGGTAGCTGAGCGAAACGGGTACCTGCAAACCATTCGACTGCACGGTGTAAATCGGTACACTTATTTGTGGTATACCGGTACTTAGCGAAACCGGAATATCAGCATACTTCCCAAGTGCTGCTGCCGTGGGTGAAGGAGGAATGATAGTTACATTCGGTGCATTCGACAGCTGGCCAAGCATCAATTTACTGCATACGAGAATCAATACAATGGAAAGAAAAATAATCCTTTTCATAGAACATTATATAATAATATAAATAAATATTTTTAATTGTCCCGTCAGGCAATAGGAACAATTAATGTTAACCTGATAAATAGCTGTTCAATATGGTAATACCAATACAGCAATCTAAAGGTTGAATATTGATCAAAGATAAATTGCGCAAAACCCTTTGTCAATCATCCAATTTGATGATTTTCGAAACAGATCAGATTTTTATGTAACAGGCTATTGTATAAGTCAATAGCTGGCATCACTGAATATTATCAGCTGCAACAGTATAAATTAGCAGGGCCCCGATTGATTTATGAATCAAAATAGTGATATAATATTCTATGGAATTGCAGATAATTTATCTGATAAGTACCAATAGCTTCCTTTAGACATCCTGCTTACAGCAATCCGGCATAAATGCCAATTGATATTGAAAAACAGATCGCAATTCTAATTGGTTTCCATTTTCTTCTCAATCCGTTGATCCGGAATCAGCCACATAGCAGCCACCAAAGCATACAAAGCCAATCCGATATATCCGTTAATAAAAGAAAGTGGTATGGCCAGCGCATAGATGACTACGGAAACAATGCCCTTTTTGTCCTTGCCTACTGCCTTGGCCAGGGTGGAATGTTCACCATGCAAGCGGATAAGTGCCCGGGACAAAATATAATAAGATATACCTGCCATTAGCAATACGGTACCGTATAGTGCAATGGGCAATGTGGTAAAATGGTTTTCACCCATCCATCCTGTTACAAAAGGGAAGAGTGACAGCCAGAAGAGGAGGTGCATATTGGCCCACATAACTTTTCCATTTACTTTACTCGCCGCATGCAGCATGTGATGATGATTATTCCAGTAAATGGCCACATTTATAAAGCTGAGAATGTAACTGATAATAACCGGCAGAAGTGGTGTCAGGTTATTCAACTGATCTCCATGCGGTACTTTCATTTCCAGTACCATGATGGTAATGATGATGGCAATTACCCCGTCGCTGAATGCTTCCAATCTTGTTTTGCCCATGAATAGTTTTAGTTTTTTAAGCAGGCTTGTTCACAAAAATCAGGCATTGAAGTAATTTAACGCTGCTGTGTATCGAATCTTTATTTGACTTATAGTACCGTCTGACTTACTGCTTCAGATCAATAATTTTTCAGCCACCCCAATCAGGAATCCAAGTCCATTGTTGACTTTCTTTATTGCTTCGGCTTTCTGCTGATTGGTTAATGTAGTTTTCTGCACCACATTCAACAGTTGGGTTAATCCGGGCCTGTCAATACCGGTTGCTTTCATAATGGCAAGCAACTCCTCACCATGCAACCTGGTAAGACTGGCCATTTTTTCGGCAAATTGCTCATCTGTCTTATAAGCGGCTGTTTCAGCTAACTTTTTAAAGTCCGGCATAACATCATTTTTGTTGGTTAATGATTTCAGTAATGGAGTTGTCCAGCTCAGCGATCGCATCCTCAATGCTTCCACTGCTTCCGGCTTTTGAGATAAAAGCATCTACAGACATTTCCACTTTGTTAAGGTCAATTTTCTGTCCGCTCAGTTGTTTGATCCGATCATTGAAGGCGGCCCGTTCTTTATCTACCTCCACTGCAGACTGCAGTAAATTATTGATGGTAACGGAAGCATCGTAATACACCTGGTAGTCAGCATCCATTTTCGTCACCAGCTTCAGTCGTTGCTCTTCCAATGTTTGTATCATGCCATCGCGCCGGCTGGTTATCTCCGGAATAATTGCCAGTAAAATATCAGGCAGGTTCTCGGCATTGATATCTTCCGGTTTTACCAGGCCGGTAAAATTTTTTACGATGGCCGGTATATAATCCCGTTCGATAAACTCACTTACCGCTCTTTGTTTTTCCGCGAACAATTCATTTACCAAACTGATATTCAGATTATGCATGCGTTCGCCTTCCATCATGATGGCACTGTTCAGTTGCACCGATTCGGCTGGAATTCTGGCACAACCTGCTGACAATGCAATAGCCAGGAGAAACAGGAGCAGTAGCTTGTCCATCTGTTTTTGATTTTTAAACTATGAAAAGCAAAATTGAAGATAGTATTTAAGCCGGTAATTTTTACAGGAAAAAACATTACCCCGCTTTGTTTATGGCATAAGTCCGTTCAGGATTACACCTTGTCCATATCAGGTGGTTTGAAGTTTTCTTCCTTCATACTTTTCTATCGAAGAAATCCAACCTGCATTCATTTTTACGGTTTTTTGAGAGTGGTAGTCAAAACAAACCATAACGGTAGTACCCTCTGCAACGGTTGTTACCTGTTCATCCGTTTCTAATGTTATAAGATAGGAAAGATCAAAACTTTTCGTTCCAATCCTTGAACAGCAAATGGAAACGTAGTAATGCTCATATCCATTAATCGGCTGCCTGAAGTCTATGGTTGCCCTGGCGAGAATAATACCTTCTTTCTTCCAGTCAACCCTGCCTGAAGCTACAACCTCTTCGAAGTACTTTATCCGCGCAATTTCAAAATAGGTCAGGTAATTCGCATTGTTTACATGGCCAAGCTGGTCGAAGTCAACAAAGCGAATAGGAAGAGATCGCTTAAACTTGAAACGGTTCATGATGATCTGTGATTTAGAAACATTGAATTCAGATATTCATTCAACATAACCTTATAGCAAGGAAACATATATAAATTGGTTCTCAATTATTAGGTTATTTTGGCATAAAACATTCATTATTAACACATAGTGATAATTGCAAACTGTAAAATTTAAATCACCTTCCCAAAAAAACCAATAATACTGCAACGTCACTTGGAGAAACGCCACTGATTCTGCTGGCCTGACCGAGTGTGGTGGGTTTCACTTTTGTGAGTTTCTGCCGGGCTTCCATAGAAAGTGACTTGATCTCGGCATAATTAAAATGCGCGACAATCGGAACATCTTCGAGGCGATTAATCTTAGAGACAATCTCTTGCTCTTTTGCAATATACCCTTCATATTTCATGAGTATTTCTGCCTCAGCAATTGTTTCTGCATCATATCCTGCTGTAATCGAGGATATGGTTTCTGTAGCCTCCGATAAAGAGGCCAGGTCAATTTGCGGTCGGCTGAGGAGGGAGAAAAGTGAATTGCGTTCCCTCAACCCCGCTGTTTCACGTGAAACCAGGTAATCATTAATTTCAGCTGGTTCTACTTTTGTTTGTTTAAATCCTGAGATTATGTGCTCAATGCCGGCTTGTTTTTCTTCCATGCGAACCAACCGCTGTTCATCTGCCAATCCAATTACATGTGCCAAAGGTGTTAACCGGAGGTCAGCATTATCCTGGCGTAATAAGATCCTGTATTCTGCACGGGAAGTGAACATCCGGTAGGGTTCATCGGTACCCTTATTAATCAGGTCATCTATCAATACACCAATATAAGCATCGGATCTTTTCAGCACAACCGGTTCCAGCTCTTTCATCTTCCGGTGTGCGTTTATTCCAGCCATTAAACCCTGGCAGGCTGCTTCCTCATAGCCGGTTGTTCCATTGATTTGACCCGCAAAAAATAGATTTTCAACCAGTTGCGTCTCCAGGCTCATGCTTAATTGATGGGGAGGAAAATAATCGTATTCAATAGCATAGCCAGGCCGGAACATTTTAACATTAGCAAAGCCCGGTATCTTCGTCAGGGCCTTATATTGAATTTCTTCCGGTAATGATGTAGAGAAGCCATTCAGGTAGATTTCGATAGTTTCCCAGCCTTCAGGCTCCACAAAAAGTTGATGTCGCTCTTTATCGGCGAAGCGATTGATCTTATCCTCAATAGAGGGGCAATACCTGGGGCCAATTCCTTTTATTCTGCCGGAAAACATTGGCGACTTTTCAAAACCCGTTTTTAATATTTCATGTACTTGATGATCAGTATAGGTGATGAAGCAAGACTTTTGCCTGCTCAATGATTCTGTATTGCTATAGGAGAACTTACCCGGCATTTCATCCCCCTTCTGTTCTTCCATCAACGAGTAATCCAATGACCTGCCGTCAACACGGGGAGGAGTTCCTGTTTTCATTCTGCCGCTTTCAAAACCAAGCGAAACCAGCTGTTCAGTAATTCCTGAAGATGCGCTTTCGGCCATTCGCCCTCCGCCAAATTGCTTTTCCCCAATATGAATAATCCCATTAAGAAACGTACCATTCGTAAGTACAACTGACTTCGCTGAAATTTCCATACCCATGCCGGTAATTACTCCGGTTACCCTTTTATCCTTTAGTACCAATGCCCTCACCATGTCCTGAAAAAAATCAACATTAGGAGTGTTTTCAAGCATCATCCTCCAATGATGGGCAAAAAGCATCCGGTCGCATTGAGCCCTGGGACTCCACATAGCAGGGCCCTTTGACCGATTTAGCATTCTAAACTGAATGGCACTCTTATCGGTTACAATTCCCGAATACCCTCCCATTGCGTCGATTTCACGCACAATCTGACCTTTTGCCACGCCTCCCATAGCAGGATTGCAGCTCATCTGAGCAATGGTCTGTAAGTTCATGGTAATCAACAGCACCTTAGAACCCAGGTTAGCAGCTGCAGCAGCAGCTTCGCAACCGGCATGTCCGGCCCCAACCACAATTAAATCATAACTGGAAAACAAATTGTTCGCGTATTAAGTAAACAAAAACCGACGCCCTGGCATCGATGATCCTGAAAAAGGAATTGCAAAGATAAGAAACAGCCACCTACCAAAATATGCAGCTAGCTTCTGGCACGTCGATATTGAAAAATGCTGGTCTTAAACTTCCTAACGCATCTATGTTTCACGTGAAACCTGAAACATTTCTCTATATAATTGGAGATACCGGTCTTCCATTTTCCTCATCAGGGCACGTTTTCGGTGGGTCTTGTCCGTAAAACCAATGCAATGCAATACACCATGAATTATAACCCTTCGAAGTTCTTCCATGAATGAAACCTTGTATATCACTGCATTGGCACGCACGCTATCTATGCTTATATAAATTTCAGCTTGCAATTTTTTACGTGATGAATAGTCGAAAGTGATGATATCCGTTAGGGTATTGTGCTTCAGGTATCGTTTGTTCAGTGTTAAAAGGAATGCATCATCGCAAAATATATAACTGATGTCTTCCAATACTTTCTTTTCAAGGAAACAAACCAATAAAATCCATTCAATCAGCTTTTTCTTTCCCGTAAGTTTAAAATGTTGCGCTTGATGGCTGAAAGAAATACCCATGTTAAACACCAAGAAAGGTAATAATCACTTTTCTACCTTCAAACAAGTACTCTACTTTGTCAGCCAGATTGCGCATCAGGAAGATCCCCCTGCCAGTAGGTTGATCAAGGTTTTCAATAGCAGTAGGATCTTTTACCTTGGCAACATCAAAACCTTTGCCCTCATCTTCAATTGTGAAATTCAACTCAGTTTCAAGTTTTTCTACACTGATTCTTACCTCCTTGGAAGGATCTGACTGATTGCCATGGTAAATGGCATTGTTAACCGCTTCACTGAGTGAAACCAGGATATTGGCCTCCGCTTCATCAGTCAGATTTAACTCAGCTTTCAATTCTTCGACTAATACTTCAATTAGCTTAATATTTTCGGGAACTGACGGGAATTTAATTTCACGCAGTGTGACTGGCTCAACCATAAGCAACAATAATTGGTGTTTTATTGCTGGAGTGAATTAAAATAGTCTTCTACCAAATCACGGTAAAAAGGTTTCAAATTCGGTGGAACAGTTTTATATAGTTCTAATTCAGCCTGCTTCTTTCTGATATATTCTTCAATTTCAGGTGGCAATTGCTTTACCATATCATTGGCAGCATTTGATTCGCGCTTATTATCGGTTTCGCGTTGGCGTTCTGCATTCTCTGCCTCCAGCAGCCGGGTCAGTATCTCCTGCTGCCGCTTCAACATCTCATTCGTCAATTGTTTATTGACAAGCTCAGTTTCTGTCTGCTCCATTTGTTTCTGCAACTGCTCCAGGTTACCCATACCCTTCTTTCCATCCTTATTCAATTCATCATTCAGTTTCCTTAAGGCTTCCCGCAAAGCTGCCTGCTGCGCTGCCATTTGTGCAAGCTCTTTGCTCATACCGTTTTCGCCACGTGGGTTCTTGCCTTCTTTCATCTGCTGACTCATTTCGCTCATCTTGTCATTGAGTTGTTTTTGCATCTGTCTCAATGAACTCATGCTTTGACGCTGACCACCGGGCTTCTGACACATTTGGCTACCCGGCATTTGCTTAGCCATCTGAGCCTGCATTTGTTGCATAATCTCCTGGAACATCAATGCCAGATTATTTACCGAGGTCATCACATATTGCTGCGCCGAAGCGGCAGCGGCAGGTTGACGTGCTTCCAGTGATTTTACAGCCTGCTCCAGGTTCTTATTGATTTCACCTACCTGCTCATTCACAAAACTCTCGATCTGGAAAACACGTTTGCTCAATTCCTGAATACTGTCTTCCACCATTTTCAAGTCATCAATCAGCTTATACTGATCCTTCATCAGCTGCAGATACTGAGGATTATAAACATTAACACCCTTCGAACGGGTTAAAAGATCTTCCTGGTCAAAGGAAACCTTGATCAGGTTTTCCAATATTTGCCTGGTCGATTGCATATCCATTTCCATTTGCTGCATCTCCATACTCTGCATTGCCTGATCCATTTGCTGAGCCATCTGACTCATCTGCTCGGCAGCCTTTTTCTGATTCTCGCCAGCCTTCTTCATATTACTCTTTTGCATATTTTCTTTCGACTCATTCATTTGCTGTTCAGTCTGTTGCTGTTCTTCATCTAGGTCGGGCATTTCATTCGGTTGCTCCAGTTCCCTGTTTAAAGAATCAAGTTCTTCCAGCTCCTTCTGTATATCTTCGAACGATTCCTTCAGGTCATCCTGCTGCTTTACCAATGAATCCTTTGGGGATTTGCTGTCCTTTTGACCCGTGGTCTCTTTTGAAAGTTCATCCTGCTTCTCCGCCAGTTTTTCCAGTTCTTCCTTTGTATCACTGAATTTTTGCTCGAACTCCAGCTGTTTGAAAAGTGCCAGCATCCTGTCGAGTTCCTTCTCGAGCTCTTCGTTCGTCAGCTTTTTCTCTTGCAACTGATCGAGTGTTTTATCCTTGTTTAGCTGATCCAACATTTGCTCGAGTTTTTCCATCATCTCCTTCATCTCAGGGCTTAATACTTCCTCAAACAATTTTTCCAACTCTTGCTGCTTCTGCTCCAACTCCGGTTCATACTCTTTGTAATCCGACTGATTAGATAGGTTTTCTTTGAACGTTTTCTGCACCTGCTCTATCCTGGCATTCAATTCCTTCTGACGCTGCAACAAATCGTCAATTTTCTTTTTATCCTCCCAGTTTGGATTTCTCTTGTTCAGTAATTCCCGTTCCATCTTGTCAAACTCGTCCTTCAACTCCTTTGCTTCCTTAATAGAAGATTCAAGCTCATCTTTTATAAATGCATTGTTCTCTTCCGTCTTTGCATCCATTTCTTCGATAGTTGGCATTTCATAGGTCATTAAAGAAGAACGGGTTGACTTGCTTCCATTCACCCCATCGTTATCCCATACTTCAAAATAATACAGCAATTCATCACCTGGTTCCAGGCCAAGGGAATGGAGGTCCCAAAAGTGGGAGAATTGCGCATACCGGCCACTTGCAAGCTTTAAAGGCATGGTTTCAGGGTGATCTGGCAATTCACTGTCTCCAGCTTTTCTTAGTTTATACTTCAACTGCATCGTTTTAAGACCATAATCATCGGAGGCTTCTCCTATGAAATAAAGGTATTTCTTGTTGGCACTGTCATTGACCTGTGAAACCTGTATAGCCGGATACCGGTCAGGGAGTACCGTTATCGTATAATGAATTGAATCGGCTTTGGGCAATTGGTCGCCTGAAACAAAAACGGTATACCCGGCATCCTGCCTGAACTGACGGGAAAAAGTAAATGTACCATCTTGCTGGCTGCGGGTGTCGAAAACAGAATCGTCCAACGCAACCAGTATTTGCGAAGTATTTTGAGCATAAAAACTCCAGTCTATCCGCGTACCTTCCGGAACGGTCATATCTCCTATGTTCTGCACGGTTTCTTGCGTCTTGCCAAGGTACAGTGGGTACCTGAGGTTGGCACCGAATTTTACAATGATGGGTTTAGGCAATACCTTTAATTCGAAATCCCTGGACCTGAAGCCCGCTGCCGCAATGTGAAAAACAATATTCTTCTGCGGTTTTACAAAAACATAGGCATAGGCTGAAGGTGATTTTCTGATTAGCGGATATTCAAATCCATTGATGCTGATCATCGCTTCATCCGGCAACATCTTTCCTTCAACCCCGATATTCAGTTCAAAGTCCTGAAACTGAATGGTTTGAAGCGGCATATTCGTTACGGAAAACCGGAATGGTGCCTGCCGTTCAAAATATTCACTGTGATGTATCAGTCGTAATGTGCTGTCACGAATAATATCCGGCGAAGCAAAAAGTATAAAAACCAAAGCAAGCACGGGTACTAGCAGGTATCGTAAGTGCAGCCGGTTTAGCTTCAGGTTAATGGCAGCCGTGAAAGGTATAGGCTGAAGTTTGGCAATTTTCTGATTTATGCTAGCTTCAATCAGGGAAGTATCTTCAACAGATACCGCCTGCCTGCGCAACTGTAATACATTGAGCAACCGGTCCTGAATTTCGTTAAAGTGGGCACCGACAATAAGAGCCGCCTGTTCATGTGAAATAATGCGGCCAAGGCGAAAGTAATGGAGTAACGGCAGTGCAATCCATTTGATGATCACAAAAGTTGCCCCGGCTAAAAAGCCAAAAAAAAGTATCGAGCGTACAACAGAAGGAAAATAGACGAAATATTCAAGCACACTGATGACGAGGAATGCAGCGAGCAATAACGCACTGGCATAAATTGCACCGCGCAGGAGCTGGTTTACATAGAATTTTCTTGTAAATTGATCCAGCTTGGTAAGCAGCAGTTGATAATTGTCAGTAAACCCTTGCATGGTTGTCAGATAGCAGTGCCCTTATCCGGGATGAAAATGTCAAATTATGAATTATTCCACACAGCATCAAACGCTTTCGACGAAACAAAATTTTCTCATGCTACCGGCAGTGGGAGAATACCCCGGCTGCTAAAAACAATACAACAAAAGAACTCCGGTGTTATTTGGACTAAACAGATTTAGCTTACAGGCAATCGGGAAAGGAACTCAGACTCAGGTACATGATGATTAAAACCGATGGTGCAGCAACCCGGTGATCTATTTATCCTGCGCGTATTACGAGGCTGTTGCCTTCGTTAATATTTTCTATAGATCACCCCACGCTCTTCCAGATAAGAAAGCATAAACCAGAAACAGGCTTCCTCTTTGCCAAGATACTCCGGTGGAATGATGCCTTTGCGTTTGTACAAACCCTCCAATACCATAACTGCTGCTGAAGTACAGGTATAGCCGGTGGTGCGTGCCATAGAAGAAGTATGAGAAGTGAGATCATACCGATCAAACAAGTCATACCGGTATGTTTTCTTTCTTCCCTGTTCCTTACCCTCCAGGATCACGCGCATAACGGTAAACTCCTCCTCATCTTCTTCGTACTTCCATTTCGGAAACAACAATGCAGCCGTCAGATCGAGCGGACTCACCTTCTTACCCTTTACATCAATTTCTTCTTTACTAAACAAGCCCATTTCGCGCATTGCTTCCATCAGTTTCGTGTGACCCGGATAGCGCAGCGTTTTTTCTTTCATATTCGGGATGTGTTTCATGGTTTTTACAAGAGAGCGCAATCCATCTGAATTAAAAGATTCCAACGTTCCAATATGATCAAACTCTATTTCTTCTAATTCTGAAAGTGCCTTGCGTGTTACCACCTTGCCATTTTCCACAATTCGCGCCGGACGGGTATATTCCTCGAGAACATCAATGGGAGAAAAGGGTGCCTTATACTGGAAAGGCAATGATCTTCTGAACGGCAGGCCGCCCACCAGGCATACAAACTGCTCTACTACCATCCGCTCATTGTGATAGCCTAGAATGACATTGTCCATACCCGGAGCCACGCCACAATCAACAATAGCCGTAACGCCGTTTTTTTTCGCCAGTTTGTCAAGTGTGAAGGGATCTTCCGGGAAAAATGAAATGTCAACGATAGATTTGTTATTCCGGATAACCGTTTCCACCAGCTGGTATCCCATAAATCCGGGCACGGCACCCACAACAAGGTCAGCATTGGCGACCACTTTTTTAATTTGACTGGCAACGGATAGATCGGCCTTCGTTTTTTTAATACCTGCCGGCAGCAATGCGAGATTCCCTTCACTAACATCAACAGATGTTACCTCGTAATTTCTTGCAAGATCAATAGCCATGGAACGGCCTACCATGCCAGCTCCTAAAACGGTTACCTTTTTCATGATACTGAATCTAATGATTTGATGTTAAGAAATAATATCGTAAGCAAATGCGAACAGGTTTTCGCCGTCACGTCCTTTTTGCATCCATTGGTACTGGTCTTTTAACAAAGAACAACAACCGGCAAAGCCCCTGCTCCGTCATTGCCTTGAAAATAATTCCTTTAGCCGCTTTAACAGGGCAATTTGTTTCATGGTTTCCTTCGCTTCCTGAACTGGAGAACCGAAATACACTTTGCCACCTTCCAATGAGGAAGGAACACCTGATTGCGCATACACCACTGCCCCTTTTCCAATTACAAGATCCTTGTTCACGCCTACCTGTCCCCATAAAATCACATTGTCTTCGATTCGGGTTACCCCGGCAATGCCTACCTGCGCTGCAAAGAGACAATTTCTGCCAACAACGGTATCGTGGCCAATATGCACATGATTGTCCAGTTTAGTTCCCTCGCCAATTATGGTATCTCCGGATACCCCCTTGTCTATAGTACAACTGGCACCGATTTCGACACGGTCGTGCAATACCACACGGCCGCATGAATGCATTTTTACGTATCCTTTGTCGGGATACTTCTTAAAGTAAAAAGCATCGCTTCCTATAACCGTATTGGCATGAATTATACAATCATTCCCAATCTCACAATGATCGTAAATGCTCACATTGGAATGGATCAGGCTATTGTTGCCGATCCTAACGTGGTTGCCGATAAAAGCTCCCGGTTGAATTATTGTCCCTTGTCCAATTTGCGCTGTTGCACTTATTGATTGTTTTGCTTCTTCGAATGGACGGAAATAGCGAGTCAGGAAGTTGTAATCCCGGAACGGATCATCCGAAATCAGCAGGTGCTTTCCCAATGGCGGGGTAACCGCTTTATTGATCAGGATGACGGTGGCTGCAGACTTCAGGGCCTTATCATAGTACTTGGGATGATCTACAAAAGTCAGGTCGCCGCTGCGCACCATATGAATTTCATTGATGCCACTCAACTCATAATTTTCATCGCCATTTATGACTGCTCCGATAAGCCTGTTTACCACTGACAACCGGACGGGTGGATTCAAATCCATATACAAAAATTATGCGGCTAAGGTAGCCAAGAACCGAAACTAATTCCGTTGTTTGACAGAACACTGCATAAAATCGGGCAGATCACTGTCTTCTAATATCGAACCATCACTTCTGATAAACGCTTACGCTTTAAATCAGGTACCATACAATCTTTTGCAGGATAACCGACCGGAATTAACAAAAATGGCCGTTCATTTTCCGGTCTTCTTAATATAGAAGATAAAAAATTCATGGGACTAGGTGTATGCGTTAAGGCAACAAGACCTGCATGGTGAATGGCTGACAAAAGAAAGCCGGCAGCCAATCCAACAGACTCTGTTACATAGTAATTATGCTTTTTTCCGGTATCGGCTTGCTCATATACGCGCTTAAAAACCACGATCAGCCAGGGAGCGATTTCAAGAAAAGGCTTATGCCAGTCGGTACCCAAAGGTGCAAGGTCCTGCAGCCATTCATCTGACATCCGGTGCGTATAGCTTTCCTGCTCTTCCTTTTCAGCCGCCAGGCGAATCTGTTTCTTGATATCAGGATCACCAATCAGGCAAAATATCCATGGCTGCTTATGCGCACCGGAAGGCGCCGTAGATGCCGTAAGAATGATGTTTTCCATTACGCTGAGCGGAACCTCTCTGTCGGAAAAATCCCGTACCGTACGTCGCTGATTCATAAACTCATAATACGACCTGCTTCGGGCCTGCAGGTCTTCTGACTCATACACTTCTTTTGTGTATGGTATAAATGGATATTCCATAACCTTCGGGTTGTTGCGCTTTAATAAATACCAGATCGATACACCAAATTTAAGAATGTATGAAGAACCGGGCCTGCAATTCAAATCAGCCCCTGCATTATTCGATCACCACAACAGGCGCCGCAGTTACATGATCCATTACTTTCAGTTTTCTGGACAATACAATAGCCATAAAAGTAGCGGCTATTGCAATGTACCCCACATACTGATAATGCAATAACCTGCCTGTTCCGTCCTTAATTACAATAGTGCCGGCGATAAATGAAGCAAAAGCAGATGATAGTTGCTGAACACATGAATTAATACTCATAAAGCTACCTCTGTTGCCGGGTTCAACGGTACCCGATATCATGGTGGTTGCAGGTATGCCTCTTCCTGAAATAAAAATAAAGAACGAGGTGGTAACTACGAGGACCCAAACGATGGGCATTGCCGGCATATTGGTAATCAGGAAAAGGGGAATTACTGACAGGAATGCGAATATGGTAAATACCAGAGGCTTTCCATACTTATCTGATGCTTTGCCTACATAAGGTGAAGTGATGAGTGTGGCTGCTCCGCCTAATAAATAGATGTATGTTAACTGGTTTTCACCGAATCCCACATTCGAAACCATGTAAGGTGCAATAAAAGGTATGATCGTAAACTGGCCGAGCATGATAAGCATCATCATACAAAGAGCGGTTAATTGATTCCTGTTGTTTAGAATTTTCCTGAGAGCATCAAATCTTCGTGAATCAGGGTTCAGCTCTGCAATATGCATTCTCATTTGCGGTACATACTGGTAAACAAGCACTGAAATGACTGTACCTGCAACGCCAAGTGCAATGAATGGCATGTGCCAGGAGAAAGCTGTTGCAAGAAACAATCCGAACGGCACACCGAATACCGAAGCAGCAGCAAAAGCCGACATGACAATACCCATGGCTGCGGCCCTGCGCTCAAAAGAAAAAGCATCACCAACAATAGACAGTGTGATTGCTCCTAATATTCCGCCAAACATACCTGTAAATATTCGCGCCAGAATAAGCACCTGGTACGAAGGGGAACCGGCACAGGCAAAAGTACCCAGCGTAAACCCGATATAAGCCACCTGCAATGCCTTCTTGCGGTCAAAACGATCAATATAAAATGAAAATAAAAAACCAACCATGCCGGCGGTAAAAGTGTATGAGGAAACAAGGATACTAAACTGCTGAGGTGAAATATCAAACAATCGCATCAGCTGCGGTCCTAATGGCATCATAATCATAAAATCCATAATGTTGGTAAACTGAACCAGTGCCAATACCAACAGGAGAATACGTTCTTGTTTATTCACAGGTAAACAGGTTTATCGGTAACATCTTCAAGGAAGATCAAGGATAGTGGTTTAATTTTTGCAAAAGTTGTGATTGCTTTTTTCATTGGCACACAAAGTTTCTAATTTTACCAAAACTTTTAAGCATGAATCAACCGGAGCTTAATTTGCAGCAGGCATATGACGGAAATGGTGAACCGGTCAGCCCGGTGCTCAAACAAGAAACAAAGAATTTTCTAATTGATATTGACGGCACCATTACAGACGACATTCCCAATGAGCAACCTGACCGAATGGTTACCTGTAAGCCATTTCCCGATGCATTGGAAACCATTAACAAATGGTATGGTGAAGGGCATGTGATCTATTTTTTTTCCTCAAGAACAGAAGAGTTACGTGAAATCACAGAAACCTGGTTAAATAAATATGGTTTTAAGTATCATGGATTGTTGCTGGGCAAACCACGTGGTGGCAATTATCACTGGATAGACAATCACATCGTACGGGCAACAAGATATATTGGTAAATTCGGTGAACTGGTAAGGGCTCAAAAAGAAATTGAGGTTTTTGAAGAATAGCTGTTTCAAAATTTACAATGCAGGGGCATCAGCATCTTGCTGCTGTGAAAAGGGAGCGGTGTTAAAGATCAGCCTGTTCTATGCGAAAACGTTGTATTTTGAAGTTCGATCCCTGCCCCTTGTTGCATGATTTTAGACAATCAATATGATACGTTACTTGATGCATTAAAGGATGCTGCCGCTAAGACTTATACACACCAATTTATTGTTGAAGGCAACCAGCTTCGCTGCATTGAAACCAATGCTCTTTTTACCAGCAGCCAGTTGGTCATTGAAGCATTTAACCGTGTGGAAGGTGCGTCGGATCCGGAGGAAAGTGCGATACTTTACTTAATCAGAACATCGAGCGGATTAAGAGGAACACTTATTGACTCTTATGGCATGTATGCCAATGCCGAGATCTCCAAATTGATTAAAGCAATTCCAATAGACCGGCTGGAAACAGCAGGCAATTTTGAAAATAAAGCTTGCTTAAATTGCGGAACCATTCTGAAAGGGCGCTACTGTTACGTATGTGGTCAAAGGGATGAGCACCTGCATGAACCATTCTACAGTATGGCTGCTCATGCCTTTGCACACTACTGGCACTTCGACAGCAAGTTTCTGAGTACCCTCGGCCCTTTGCTTTACAGACCGGGGTTTCTTACAAATGAGTTCATTGCCGGTAAACGGGTCCGATATGTTCACCCGGTTCAGTTATACTTTTTTCTGAGTATTCTCTTCTTTATACTGTTTGGAACGTTAGGTTCCAAACAACTGAATTTGACGCTGGAAAATGTATCTGCAATATCCAAGGATTCTGTAAATACAGCCATTGATCAGGTGAAAAAGGAAATTGCCGCAAGCGACACATCTGCCTTAGCAAAATTTGACAGCCTTTCAGAAAAACTCATCCCGGTAGCGAATACTGTTGTGGCTTTTGATAGTACTTCGCGGTTCATATCCGAAACAACTAAAGGCGATACCGAAGATTCGGATGCTCCTTTTGAATTGAATTTTAACCGGCTGCCTTCCACCATACAGGAATATGAAGATTCCATTAACCGGCTACCGGTGGAATCACAACCCGGATCCTTTCAAAAAGGATTTGATCGCATGGCCATTCGACTCTCCGGCATGAGCAAAATGGAAATTATTGAACGCTTTAGTGAAAATAGCATTCACAATCTGCCAAAGTTACTTTTTGTCTTGATCCCGATATTTGCTTTAATATTAAAATTGATATTTATCAGGAAGCGGATCTACTTTGTTGACCATGCCGTATTCACTTTGCACATTCATGCTTTCGCATTTCTGATATTTTTGTTGTTGCTGATTATTTACCTGCTTACAGGGTTTATACTGCCGGCAAACTGGTTGTTCATTATTCTGCTGGCCTACCTGTATTTTGCTATGAAGAATTTCTACAAACAGACTTACTTTAAGACCTTCCGCAAATTTTTCTCATTGATTTTCGTGTATTTTTTCGTGTTGATTTTTTCAGGAGCCATTTTCTTATTGGTGAACCTTTTCATGGTCTGATCCCATTGGCTTTATCTTATACTAACAGGACGAACGCAGGTTGGCGTGCTACTTTACAAGAGCAGTTTTAATTCTGACAACGAAACAATTTCATGCATCACTGTTTCATGATGCGTGCTTCTTTCCGGGTTAAACAGAATATGATCCATTCCAACAGCTTTCGCACCTTGTATATCTGCTTCTATGCTGTCGCCAATAAAAATGCTGTCATATGCCGTTGCATTGGTTCTGTCAAATGCATACTTAAAAATTGCCCGGTTTGGCTTTTGACTGCCCGCCATTTCAGAAGTAATAACATAGCTGAAGAACTTTATGATACCCGAATAATGCAACTTCATAAACTGAACTTCCTCAAACCCATTGGTGATGATGTGTAAAGGATACTTTTGATGCAGGTATTTCAAGACATCCACCGCATCGTCATGCAATCTTGTTTTTGTAGGGAGGATCTTCAGATACGACTCAGACAAACCTTTCGCCAACAACACATCATTTATGTTAAACTCCTGCAATGTTTTAATAAATCGTATGATTCTCAATTCTTCTCTCCGTATTGTCCCCTGCCTGAAGAGTTCCCAATAATAATTATTGTGGATGCAATACCTGGAATAAAATTCTTCCTGCTTCAGGCCAAGGCTTTCCAGCCGGTACATCTCAAATACCTCCAGGATCGTATTGTATGAGTTGGTTTTAAAATCCCACAACGTCTCATCAAGATCAAAAAATACATGGTTATATGCTTTCATGGCTGCTTTCAGGCGGGCAAAAATAGACTAATTCAAAAGGAAGCTTTCAAAGAAAGGCATACTGCAACCTATACACCTAATTATTTGATAGAAACAGGAGCCATCTACAGTGGCAACTGCCCGTCGGGCCATTAAAAAAGCCCTGCAACCTTACAGACGGCAGCCGTCTCTGCATTTTTATTAAGACCGTGCAGTCAATATGATATTACGATTTGAAACCTGCCAGTCTCGGACATTCAGCCAAAATAACTTCAAATTTGCAGTTTAAAATTCTTTACCTACATTTGCTCCATCTCTTCGTTTTTCTCCATTCTGAGATTTCGATTTATCAAAACAAACAGTTATTTTTTTTAACCATTCATTTTCGCAGGACAAGGCTTACTTTCTTGCATACAATGCAAAACCACTGCATTTAACGTAATAGCTCACACCATTCAACCCTTTTTATGTACGACATTCTGCAATTGAACGAGATGCTCGTTCCAGAACTTAAGGATATTGCCGAGAGTCTGAAAATTGACAATTACCAAAAGCTACCCAAGCAAGAACTGGTATATAAAATCCTCGACAAGCAGGCTATTGCTCCTGAACTTACCAAAGAAGCGGCAGAAGATGCCAAACCCAAATCAAGGAAGAGAAAAATAGCTACTCATACAGAGGAAAAAGTGGTTGCTGAACCTGAAGTAGCCACATTGCCGGAACCGGTTGCAGAAACTCCGCCAATCACTGTTGAAGAGTCGGCCATGAGCAAGGAAGAAAAAGCAGAAGAAGCGATCCGGTATGAAAAAAATGGCCAGTTTCAACGCTTACCCTTTCGGAAAGAAGTAGCCTTTAATGTTGACCTTGATGGAATGGTAGATGGAGAAGGGGTATTGGAAATTATGAGCGATGGTTATGGCTTTTTGCGCTCTTCTGACTACAATTACCTTTCTTCACCGGATGACATTTATGTTTCTCCGTCACAGATAAAATTATTCGGAATTAAAACCGGCGATACCGTTACCGGTTCTGTTCGCCCCCCAAAAGAAGGAGAGAAGTATTTCGCACTGTTAAAAGTTGAATCGATCAATGGCAAGAAGCCGGAAGAAATACGTGACCGGGTGCCCTTTGATTACCTTACTCCGCTCTTCCCAAATGAGAAATTAGACCTGTTTCTGGAACCAAATGATTATTCCACGAGAGTAATAGACCTGTTTACCCCGATTGGAAAAGGTCAACGGGGATTGATTGTTTCCCAACCGAAAACCGGTAAAACGATGTTGTTGAAAGCTGTCGCCAACGCTATAGCTAAGAATCATCCTGAAGTTTACCTGATTGTATTATTGGTTGATGAAAGGCCGGAAGAAGTAACAGATATGGAACGCAGCGTGAGGGCTGAGGTAATCGCTTCTACTTTTGATGAACCTGCTGAAAAACATGTGAAAGTTGCTGCTATCGTTCTGGAAAAGGCGAAAAGAATGGTAGAATGCGGTAACGATGTAGTTATCCTTCTTGACTCTATTACAAGGCTTGCCCGTGCCCATAATACGGTATCTCCTGCTTCAGGTAAGGTGCTATCCGGTGGCGTAGAAGCCAATGCCTTACATAAACCAAAGCAGTTTTTCGGTGCTGCCCGAAATATTGAGAATGGCGGTTCCCTGACTATTTTAGCTACGGCACTGATCGATACCGGTTCTAAAATGGATGAAGTTATCTTCGAAGAGTTCAAAGGAACGGGTAATATGGAATTACAGCTGGATCGTAAACTTTCCAACAAGCGTGTGTTCCCCGCAGTAGATGTAACCGCCTCAAGCACAAGAAGAGAAGACCTGCTGCTCGACCGCGAAATGCTGCAGCGCATGTGGATTTTGCGCAATCACCTTGCTGATATGACCAGCGAGGAGGCGATGAAGTTCCTGCTCGACCGAATGAAGGGTACTAAATCCAATGAGGAATTTCTGATTTCTATGAACGCATAAAAAGTCCGGTGAAAACCGGGTCGTTGGAGGATCATCTTTTCCGGCAAAACAAGTTATCAACAAAAGGATTAAAGAGTTACTTTTGCAACCTTTAGAAAATTAAACAGTGTCATGAAGAGAACTTATCAACCCTCCACCACCAAACGAAAGAACAAGCATGGATTCCGGGAACGCATGAAAAGCAATGATGGACGTGCAGTTTTGAGCAACCGAAGAAAACAGGGCAGAAAAAAGCTGACCGTTTCAGACGAAAAAAGGCTGAAGTAAAGTGCATTAAAGGATCGCCCTGGAAAATGCGATTTCCTTAAGATTCTGCCGGTTATGGGCATATGGTTAAAGATGTAACTTCATACCAACCTGGGCATACCTTTAAAAAGGATGAAAGGCTGACCGGAAAAAAGTTGATAGACGAACTGTTTAAGGATGGTTCGTTTTTTTATTTATACCCGTTTAAAGTACAGTTCCTGTCGGTTGATGGAAATAGAAAGAAACCCGTTCAGATATTAATGGCCGTATCCAGTAAGAATTTTCCGCATGCCGTAGACAGAAACCGGATCAGGAGGAGGATGCGGGAGGCTTACCGGGTCAATAAGCAAGAACTCTATGATTCGCTTGGCAGGAATCAAGTCAATTTTTTAGTTGCATTGATATATACAGGTAAACAATCAGAGTCATATGACCTGATTTCGATGAAAATGAAAATCATCCTCAAGCGACTTGCAGAAAACCATGCGCCTGCTTCAAAAAATAGCGAGTAATGTGCTTTTAACATTGGTACGTTTCTACCAGCAGGCAATCTCACCATGGCTATCACCTTCCTGCAGGTATACACCAACTTGTTCACAATACACAATAGAAGCGATTAAAAAATACGGCGCGGCCAAAGGAAGTTGGCTGGGAATAAAAAGAATCCTGCGATGCCATCCCTGGGGTGGCCACGGACATGACCCTGTTCCATAATCACGCTTGTTTATATAAAACAGGATCGGGCTAACATAATTAAACCACGGAGAAAGCGGTTAAAGCGCACCGTGTACAAAATTTAGCTGGCATATAAGCTATACTGGCCTGTTAAAGCTTTTCGACCAACAGGGCATGCAATTCGACTAACACTCCGGCCGATTAATATTTTTCCTATAATTTCGTTACTGCTTGAATCTTTCGTAAAACCCGGTTGTTGCAACAATTCAAATCATTTCAAATTCAATCAAAAAAATGAGCTTACACAGAATCAAACGTCCTCTCTTCATTGCAGTCATTGCATTGATATCGATGGTTCCTATTGCAGCTGTAACAAACAATTATTTTGAGATATCCAAGAACCTCGACATATTCGCTACACTCTACAAAGAAGTCAATACTTACTATGTAGATGATGTGGAGCCCGCCAAATTTATGAGAAGCGGCATTGATGCCATGTTGGAATCATTGGATCCATATACCAATTACATCTCAGAAGCAGATATGGAAGGCTATCGTTTTCAGACAACCGGTAAGTATGGCGGTATAGGGGCTTTAATCAGAAAAACGGGTGATCTTATTGTCATTTCCGAACCATATGAGCAATATCCTGCAAGCAAAGCAGGTTTGTTGGCGGGTGATATTATCCTGGCAGTAGACGGAAAATCTACTAAAGGAAAAAATGTTGATGATATCAGCAAAATCCTGAAAGGCACACCGGGAACGGAGGTTAAACTGCAAATACAACGCCCGGGAGAAAAAAGTGACTTTTATAAATCGCTGATCAGAGAAGAAATTAAGATCAGCAGTGTATCCTATTCAGGAATGATCAATGAGGACATCGGCTACATAAGACTTGAACAGTTTACAGAAGGGTGCGGACAGGAAGTCAAGAATGCTCTGAAACAATTGCAAAGTAAATATCCGTTAAATGGCATAATACTCGACCTGAGAAGTAATCCGGGCGGTTTACTGAATGAAGCAGTGAATGTGACAAATATTTTTGTTGAGAAAGGTAATGAGATCGTAAGTACACGCGGCAAGGTAAAAGAATGGGACAAAGTGTTTTATGCCATTGATGCGGCCGTGGATACGAAAATGCCATTAGCTATACTCACCAACAGCAGTTCTGCGTCGGCTTCAGAAATTGTATCGGGTACGGTTCAGGATTATGACCGTGGTATAATCGTAGGCCAAAAAACATTTGGAAAAGGATTGGTTCAAACAACACGGCAATTAAGTTACGGTACCCAATTAAAAGTAACTACTGCCCACTATTATACCCCAAGCGGAAGATGCATACAGGCTATTAACTATGCACAAAGAAATGAAGATGGAAGCGTTGGTAAGATTCCGGATTCATTGAAAACTGAGTTTAAGACAAAAAACGGGAGAACCGTATATGATGGCGGCGGGGTAGATCCTGATTTTATCACCGAAACGGAAAAACTGACTCCGATAGCATTTAGCCTGGTTGAAAAAGGGCTCATTTTTGATTATGCAACAAACTACAGAATGAAACATGATCAAATTGCCCCGGCAAAAACATTCCGGCTGGATGATGCGGCGTATAATGACTTTATCTCTTTCATTAGTGATAAGGAATATGATTATACTACAAAAAGTGAAGAGAAACTGAAGGCGCTCCAGGAAGCAGCTGAAAAAGAAGCCTATTGGGATGGTATCAAAGACCAATTTCTGGCTTTAAAGAACTCTATGATGCATGATAAAGAACAGGATCTTATAAAAAACAAAGAACAAATCCGGAGCCTGCTTGAAGAAGAAATTGCCAGCAGGTACTATTACAGGAACGGCCGACTCGAAGCCAGCCTGAAGGATGATGCAGAAGTGCAAAAAGCCATTGAAGTGTTAAGCAACCAGGAGGCTTATACCAAAGTGCTGACTGCACAAAAATAGCAGCACCATGTAAGAAGGTCCAGGCTGTTTACTAAAAGTTTACAGCCTTTTTTTTTACATATCCGCGAAAAATGACCTCTCTCCTACTTTGTGATACTTAAACCATAAATTTGCCCGAAGCCAGCTCAAGTAAGGTTCAATTGCACCTTCACCAAAGACCAGAGCAAAAAACTAAACACAAAGCATCTATGCACAAGAAAATAGTTGCCCTCTTTCTGCTATTTGCAGGAATTCTGCCGTCAGCATTTGCAAGCCCTCCCGATTCAGGGTTGGTGGACCAACTTAAAGCTCATATCTACTACCTTGCTTCTGACAAGCTCAGTGGCAGGAATACCGGTTCTAAAGGAGAGAAGAAATCCTACGCATATATAATCGGGGAGTATAAAAAAATAGGACTCCAGCCTAAAGGAGAAAGCGGATTCCTGCAGCCCTTCAACTTCACCTATGGTAAGGTGATGACTGGCAAAAATCAACTTACGCTCAATGGCGTATCGCTTAAACCTGATGAGGATTTTTATCCGTTGAATTCCTCTGCAAACGGAAAAGTTCAGGGCAAAATAGTTGATGTCGGATTTGGAATTGTCGCACCATCCATTGCATATGACAGCTACCAGAATCTCTCCAACCTTAAAGGCAATATCTTCCTGATTGAATGCAGTACCCCGGAGGGTGACAGCCCGCATTCAAAGTACAGTCCGTTTGCTGATATCAAAACGAGAATACAACAGGCAAAAGGCAAAGGTGCAGTGGCGGTGATTTTCACCAATACATCTCCGGATGCAGAAGACCTGAAAGCTAATCTTGAAATTAATTCCGCTACCGAAGAAATTCCGGTTATTTTCTTAAAGGCAAGTGCCCTGAAACAGTACCGGCAAACTGAATTTAATACCGCATCCATTACCACCAACCTTGAGAAAATATCCTTAACCGGGCATAATGTTGCAGCCTTTATTGATAATGGTGCTCCCTTAACGGTAGTTATAGGAGCGCACTATGATCATCTTGGTTATGGTGAATATGGTAATTCACTTTACCGTGGCGAACCGGATATTCACAATGGTGCGGATGATAATGCAAGTGGAACTGCCGCCGTCATTGAACTTGCGCGCCATTTTCAAAACAACGGGATTAAAGAAAATAACAACTACCTGTTCCTGAATTTTTCAGGAGAAGAATTAGGCCTTATTGGTTCAAAATACTGGCTGGAGCATGCAACTATTGACACGTCCAAAATCAATTTCATGATAAACATGGACATGATAGGACGTTACGATGTTGATAAAGGTATGGAAATCAGCGGACTAGGCACTTCATCTGAGGCTTTTAACTTTATTCGTACCATCTCTTATGATGGACTAAAGTTTAAACTGGGTGAAAGCGGAACCGGGCCTACAGATCATGCATCATTCTATTATGCGAATATTCCGGTTTTAAATTTCTTTACCGGCACTCATGAAGATTACCACAAACCGAGTGATGATGCGGCTAAAATAAATTATACGGCGGAAGCTTCCATTATTCAGCTTATTGAATCAATTACAATGCAACTCGATGATGATGGACAGTTACCTTTCTATCGCACAAAGGAAACCGATACTAGTAATGTGCCCCGGTTTAAGGTCAGGTTAGGTATCATTCCGGATTATCTGTATGATGGATATGGCTTAAGAGTAGATGGGGTAGATGACGGAAAACCGGCCGCCTTAGCAGGCATAAAGAAAGGAGATATCATTATAGCAATCGGCGACTTTGTTGTTTCAGACATAATGGCATATATGAAAGCCCTTGCTGCTTTTCAAAAAGGTGATACAACTACGATTATCGTTAAAAGAGGTGATACAAATGTGGAAATGAATGCAACCTTTTGACCTGTTATGCTAAACATAAATTAGTCTGCCAGCCGATTGTATTGCCTGCATTCTTGAATTAATACTCAATCCGCTGTTTAATTTAGAATTCTTCACCAACTGTACAAATCAACGTAACATTTACAGGAATGTATGCCGGCACCATTACTTCTGCTCATCGAAACTTCATCAACTGTATGTTCTGTGGCACTTAGCCGCGACGGTGCGCTGCTCGCCTTGCAAGAGTTACAGGAAAGTGCGAACCATGCATCTATGCTTACAGTGTTGCTTGCCGATGTAATGAAGTCAGCAAATGTAACCAGTAAAGATCTCGAAGCCGTGGCCATCAGTGCCGGACCGGGCTCCTATACCGGTTTGAGAATTGGCACAGCAACCGCTAAGGGGTTGTGTTATTCGCTCTCCATACCTTTGATAGATGTTGATTCTCTCCAATCCATGGCTTTTGGAATGAGTCAAAATTGCCGCGAACCAACTACTCTATTCTGTCCGACAATTGATGCCAGAAGAGATGAAATCTATTATGGTTTGTTTGATCACAACGGGCAAGTGGTTCACCCTTCCGGTAATATCATTCTCAACAATTCATTCCTGGAAAATTTGCCAACAGAACAAAGAATAGTAATAGGGGGGGATGGTGCAATAAAATGCAGGAAACTCGGAAACTACCCGAACAGGATATTTGACTATACGACAATAGCGTCGGCCAAATGGCTGATTAAGCCGGCTACAGCGAGCATGCTGGAAAAGCGATTTGCTCACTACCCTACCTTTGAACCAAACTATATAAAGCCGGCATTTGTGACCGCAAGCAAAAGAATGCTCTAGCGGGTGTCCGGATTATGCCAACCTGTACCTCTTAGTGTCCTTTTGACACAAATAACACGGCAAAACCCGTTCAGGACTTCAATTACCCGATTCAGCTATACATAATCCTGTTTGAGCGATCATATT
>CAZGBP010000001.1:0-116271 GCA_964524035.1 uncultured Bifidobacteriaceae bacterium | reverse complement strand
TGAAGGATATCAGTAGTAAGGTTTTTTTGGTATGGATCAGTATAAACTTTTTGCCGGGCGGCGAAAATTTTCATTGAAGTATAGTATTCAGAGCAAATTCACCTAAACGGATTACTGCCTCATGTACCAGGTTATGAGTTACCGGCCGATGACAGATGTAAAGCAGCACATTTTTTCTGCAATTATGTTTACCAGCTATCATAAAAGGGCGGTTACGTGAAGTATTATCCGATTGCAAAGCTGATGCTGTATTCAATGGGTTTTGGCTGTTGATTGATACAGTGTAATCAGAGCGGTAACTGAATTCCGGTCGCGGCAAGAAAATTTGCAACCGGGAGAATTTGCAGCCTTCCTGACTGTTGCCGGCCTGCGAAGCGTAAAAAGCGATCTTCTGCACCTTCACATATTAATCTTTCCCTGTATGAAATACCTGGCCATTTTTCTCTTCCTGCTGATCAGTAAGATTACGTTTGCGCAACTGAATATTTCCGTGGGTAGTGAACAATATTATACTATTCCCGATCAGTTACTGGGCGTCAATACGGCATTGTTTCCTGATTTTCTTATGCCGGCACCTCCATGCACGAAATGCGAGAAATCAAATAATATTTCACCGTGTACGGATGTCGGAAGCATTGCCTGCCCTGACACCAGCAGCAGTTGTACAGGTAGTTGGAGAACTGATTTACCTGCTCAGCTGGAATCGGACGCTGATGCGCTGAATTTCAAAGCGATGTATTATCCGGAGGGTGTTGTTTCCCGGTACTATCATTATGTTCCCGGCGGCAAAGGATTTTGCACCGATCCTGCAGAAGCAGCCTACATTAATCAATGGGCAATTAACTCTGGCAAAACGAATCCCGAACCCTGGAGACGGCATTGTAATGAAAATGCATACAACTATACCAACTTTTTTGAAAGGAATATTCAGTTGTGTCGAAATGAAAGCAATCCATTGCAATCAAAGCATATGGTTATTTCGGCAAATGTTTACTTCGGAAGCTGGAATGAACTGAAATACACGCTTGAATATTGTGCTGCAAATAATGTAACGGTAGATGCCATTGTGTTTGGAACGGAGATAGAGCACGATCAGTCGAATACACCCTCATTGATTGTCAGTGGCGGTGATACCATTCCCTTCTCCAGCGGTGGCAGCTACTTCCGGCGCGTACAGCATGTATTTATTGATTCAATTAAAGCAAATCCTTTG
The DNA here is from genome assembly GCA_964524035.1 of uncultured Bifidobacteriaceae bacterium. Taxonomy (GTDB): domain Bacteria; phylum Bacteroidota; class Bacteroidia; order Chitinophagales; family UBA10324; genus JACCZZ01. The sequence goes on along the minus strand of CAZGBP010000001.1, from coordinate 115,058 downwards.
TATGCAGACATCCCGCTGCATTTTGCTGCCGGCATACAGCATGGCGGGCAGGGCGGATGTATGGAGCGTACATACGGATGCGATGATACCTTGGGCAAGAAATCACTGTGGAACCGTCAGATTCACGATGCCATTGCAGACTACAACCAAACACATGACCGGCCTCTTGCCTTTGCCGGAGCCGTAAACTGGTGGTGGTTCCCGATCTTCAACGATACCATAAACAGCTCACCAGAAGTCGCAATCAACGATATGAATGAATTTTTTGAGGTGGGCGTATCGGCAAGCGGACATCCGCTGTGTTATAAGTATCCGGGCGGTGCACCGGGCGGGGCCTTTACCGGGTTTGATGAAATTATGATGGTACAATGGGGTATTAAGAAATTCACCAATACCTGTAATGGCGCGGGATATGAAAATAAATTCATCACGCAGCTTTTCATTTTGAAGCGGATACTGAATATGCTGGAAAATAATTACAACCTGCTGTACAATCCGGCAGCTTCCAACGGTATCAGGTATACCAATGCTTTTTTTCAGCGGCTTGGCTCTAACAACGGGTATAATCCGCTTGACTTTGATCCTGAAACCAATACATGGATTACAGATAATATTTCGAATTATGCATTCAGGCAAATCAACAGTATAAGCGGATTTAAATTCAAACCTGCTGTAATCGATAATGGCCCGGCAAAAAACCTGGAAGCATATTACCTCCACAATTGCTCGAAGCAAAGGCTTTTCATCATTAACTATTCCGACACGGCATTTACCATCAGCAACCTGATGGTGGATTCCCTTTCTTACAATGCAGACAGCCTGTTCAGCTATCTCGAAACGTCTGTGGCCGATACTTCGGGCAACTCAGTATTGGCGCCGCTGAACGAAACAAATCAAAACCTGTCCCATCATAATATACCATTGCAGGATATCCTCATTCCCGCTTATGGCATCCTGGAGATTGAGCTGCCTTTTCTTCAATCGCCGGGTTCAACGGAAGTGTGCAATGGTATGGATGACGATTGCGATTCAGAAATTGATGAAATCCAGGCAACCTATTACGCTGATGCAGATGAGGATGGATATGGTGATGCCGGTGTCCCTTTACTGATTTCTGTTTGTGCTCCACCGCCGGGATATGTTGCCGACAGTTCCGATTGCCAAGATGATCCGGTTGCCGGGAAAGACATTTATCCCGGAGCAAATGAAATATGTAACACCACCGATGACAATTGTGATGGCAACATTGATGAGAATCTATTAACTGTTTTCTATGAAGATGCAGACGATGATTCATTTGGCAATCCGGAACAGACAATCGCATCCTGTGAAGCTCCTCCGGGATTTGTTGCAGACAGTACGGATTGCAATGACTCCTACGGATCGGTGCATCCGGGAGCTATTGAAACCTGTAATGAACTGGACGATGACTGCGACAGCTTAACAGATGAAGGTGTGCAGACTGTCTTTTATGAAGATGAAGATGGCGATGGCTATGGAAAATCTACAGTAACGTTTCCGGCCTGTTCGATGCCGGTCGGCTATGTGCAAAATGATGGTGACTGCAATGATGATTCATTAACAGGGGGAGCAATCCACCCGTCCGCTATGGAGTTATGTAACGGAATGGATGACAACTGCAATGGAGTAACAGATGAAGGAGTACAATTGATTTTTTATGCAGATGAAGATGGTGACAGCTTTGGAAATCCCATGTTGACGACTGCGTCCTGCTCTGCTCCTGCAGGATATGTTGCTAATGCAGCTGATTGTAATGATCAGCAAATTGGGGGAGAAAATATCCATCCATTGTCCATTGAGGTTTGCAACAACATCGATGATAACTGCGATACAGTGGTTGATGAAGGGCTTCAGTCAACATTCTTTGCAGATGCTGATGGAGATTCATTCGGTAATCCAGCAGCAACCGTGCTGGCTTGTTCTGTTCCTACGGGATATACCCTGGATTCAACAGACTGTGATGATAATAGTAGCTCCGGCCAGTTTTTCTATCCCGGGGCAACAGAGATCTGCAATTACCTGGATGATAACTGCAACAGTACTATTGATGAAGGGTTGCAGCAAGCTTACTATGAGGATGCTGATGGGGACACGTATGGAAATGAAACCGTCACTGTTCTAGCCTGCTCCGCTCCGCCCGGTTTCACAGATAACAGCCTGGACTGCAATGACAGTCTCCTTACGGGTAGCCTGATTTATCCCGGAGCCGCAGAAGTGTGTAATGCAACGGATGATAATTGCGATAATGCCATTGATGAAGGAGTGCAGCTGATTTTTTATGAAGATGCAGATGGTGACTTGTTTGGAAATGCCGAGAATACGGCAATGGCCTGTACGGCTCCGCAAGGATACGCTGATAACAATACTGACTGCAACGATTCCGTAGCTTCCGGTTTATTGATACATCCGGGTGCCGCAGAGTTTTGTAACGGTATAGATGATAATTGCAATACTGAAATTGATGAAGGTACCCATATCACTTTTTATGCAGACACAGACGGGGACCAGTATGGCAATGTATTCATTCAGGCAACCGGTTGTTCTGCTCCATCCGGATTTGTGGCCGACAGCACTGACTGCAACGATACCCTTGCGATGATCAATCCGGGTAACCCGGAAATATGCAATGGTCTTGATGAAAACTGCAATACACTTATTGATGAGGGCGTACTCACCGTTTTCTATTACGATGAAGACGGAGATTCCTATGGCAATCCTGCGAATAGCCTTATGGCATGCTCAGCACCAGCGGGCTATGTGATAAGTGATGAAGATTGCAACGACGATTTATTAACCGGTGCAGCCATACATCCATCCGCTTCAGAGAGCTGCAATGCCATTGATGACAATTGCAACGGCCAGGTTGACGAGAATGTACTATTGGTATTCTATGCTGATACCGATGGTGACGGGTTCGGATTTTTTGAAATGACCGTAATGGCCTGCACCGCTCCTGCCGGGTATGTTGCAGACAACACAGATTGTGATGATAATCCTGCTACCGGTTTCACGGTATCTCCGGCTGCTTCTGAAACCTGTAATGCCATTGATGACAACTGCAATGGAAGCATTGATGAAGGAGTTCAATCTCTTTATTTTGCAGATGCAGACAGTGACGGCTACGGAGATGTGCTTGTAGTATTGCCTGCCTGCTCACTTCCTTCCGGTTACGTAACAGACAGTACTGATTGCAATGATACTCCCGGTGCAGGTACTCTGGTATACCCGGGAGCTTCCGAACTTTGCAATGAAACAGATGATAATTGCAACGTTACTATTGATGAAGGCGTGCAACTGATTTTTTATGCGGACGAAGATGAAGACGGATTTGGAAATAGCACGGTCACAACCTATGCCTGTTTTGCCCCGCAAGGGTACGTTTCCGATAACACGGACTGCAACGATACGATGGCTTCAGGCAGCAGTGTGTATCCATCAGCTACTGAAGTCTGCAATGGAATCGATGATAACTGTAATGGACTAACAGATGAGGGAGTTCAAGTCACCTTCTACGAAGATGCTGACAATGATTTTTACGGAAATATTGCAGTAAGTTCAGAAGGTTGCACGGCACCTCCTGGTTTTGTTGCTGACAGTTTGGATTGTGATGACCAGGTATTAACGGGCGCATTGATTCATCCCGGGGCAACAGAACTCTGCAATACATATGACGACAACTGCAACGGTGCTATTGATGAAGGAGTACAACTAACATTCTTTGCCGATGTTGACGGAGACAGCTATGGAAATGCCTCTGATGCTGTAATTGCCTGCCTGCCACCTCTAGGATTTGTTTCAGACAGCACAGATTGCAACGACAGTATTTCCACAGGTATGGGTATTAACCCGGCAGCAACAGAACTATGCAATGGCATGGATGAAAATTGCAACGGATCAATTGATGAGGGGGTACTTACCACCTTCTATGCTGATGATGACGGAGACAGCTATGGCAATAAAGCGGATTCCGTGGTTAGCTGCCTGTTACCAGCGGGATATGTATATACAAACGGTGATTGCAATGATGAACCCGGTTCAGGAGCACTGATTCATCCGGATGCGATTGAATGGTGTAACATGATGGATGATAACTGTAATGGAACCATAGATGAAGGAGTACAATTGGTCTTTTATGCTGATGAAGATGGCGATGGTTTTGGAAACGCGCTTAGTACAGTTGATGCCTGTTCCCTTCCGGCAGGTTATGTTTCAAATAGCGAAGACTGTAATGATCTGCCTGGTTCAGGCGGAACTATTCATCCGCAAGCAACTGAAACCTGCAATTACCTGGATGACAACTGTGATACACTGATTGATGAAGGTTTGCAGGAGATCTTCTTCGAAGATGCCGATGGGGATGGTTATGGGACTAACCTGTTCAGCGTGACCGCTTGTATTATCCCTGACGGTTTCTCAACAGATAGTACAGACTGTAATGATACGCCTGTCGAAGGCACGCTGATAAATCCGGCCATGACTGAATTCTGCAATTTGCAGGATGATGATTGTGATGGCCTCACCGATGAAGAGGTACAAACTGTCTTTTATGCTGATGCAGATGGTGATGGATTCGGAGATGCTGCCGAGAACATGCTTGCCTGCACGCAGCCGGTTGGTTTTGTAAATGATCACACGGATTGTGATGACAACATAACAACTGGCAATCCGGTATTTCCCGGAGCACCGGAAAGTTGCAACTACATTGATGACAATTGTAATGCATTAATTGATGAAGGCGTTGAAACATTGTTTTATGAAGATGCCGATAATGATACCTATGGAAACCCGGCGATAAGTACACTTGCCTGCACGCCACCTCCGGGTTTTGTAGCAAATAACCTGGATTGTAACGACAGTCTGATTATCGGGCCCCTGTTTAATCCGGATATTTTGGAGGAGTGTAATGGACTTGATGATAATTGTAACAGTATAATTGATGAAGGCGTACAACTTGCATTTTTCTCTGATTCGGATAATGATCTATATGGTGATGTTTCCATTAAACTTTACAGTTGTTCTGTTCCTGATGGTTATGTAGCTGATAGCACCGATTGCAACGATAGCGTACCCGCCATTCATCCTGAAGCATTGGAATCGTGTAATCACATTGATGATAACTGTAATGCTAGTGCAGACGAGGGGGTGCAATCTGTTTTTTATGAAGATGCTGACGGTGACGGTTATGGAAATGAATCAGTGACCATAGCGGGCTGTGCATTGCCCGGCGGATATGTAAACACTGCCGGCGACTGCAATGATGAAATGCCGGAAGGAATTTTGATACATCCTTCTGCAGAGGAACTCTGTAATACATTGGATGATAATTGCAATGGCAGCGTAGATGAATCGGTGCAAACTGTTTTCTACGAAGATGCGGATGGCGACAGTTACGGAAACGCACTCATAACTACTCTTGCCTGTGCGGTCCCGGCTGGTTTTTCAGCGGATAGCACTGACTGTAACGACCATGCCGAGACAGGCGCATTCATTTACCCGAATGCGGCAGAAACTTGTAATGAAACGGACGATGATTGTGACGGACAGCTGGATGAAGGCGTTCAAACCGTATTTTTTGTCGATGAGGACGGTGACGGATTTGGAAACATTTTCGTAACCACTCTTGCCTGTTTGCTTCCCGTGGGTTTTGTAGCAGATAGTACTGATTGCGATGATACGCCTCTGACGGGAATCATGGTTCATCCAATGGCATTGGAAACCTGCAACAGCCTGGATGATAATTGCAATGCAGTAATTGATGAAGGCGTGCAGTTTTCCTTTTATGATGATGCCGATAATGACGGCTATGGAAATGCTGCAGTCGTAGTTTTTGCCTGTTCTGCACCGTCCGGTTATGTTACAGATAATATGGACTGTAACGATAATCCCGGTGACGGGGCCAACATATATCCCGGAGCAGTTGAAGCATGCAATGAAACGGATGATAACTGCAATGCGGCAATTGATGAAGGGGTGCAACTTGCATTCTATGAAGACGCAGACAATGACAGTTACGGGAATGCGCTGGTCGTAGTTTTTGCCTGCACTGCGCCAGGCGGATTCACGGCCGATAACCAGGATTGTAATGATACAACAGGTGTTGGCAGCAATATCAACCCCGGCGTAAATGAAACCTGCAATGGTCTTGATGACAACTGCAACGGTTTTACAGATGAAGACGTATTGTCCGTCTTCTATGCTGATGAGGATGAAGATGGTTTTGGAAATGATAACAAGACCACCGTTGCCTGTTTGTTGCCACTCGGTTATGTAATTAACAATACAGACTGTAATGATGATTCAACCACAGGCAGCATGATCCATCCGTTGGCAATAGAGATCTGCAACGGCCTTGATGATAACTGCAACATCACCATTGATGAAGGAGTGCAGTTGGTTTTCTATGCCGATGAAGATGCGGACGGTTTTGGAAATGTGCTCATTCCTATAATGTCCTGTACTGTTCCTGCAGGTTATGTTGACAACAATGAAGATTGTAATGACCTGCCGTCAGCCGGTAGTTCCATTCATCCTCAGGCCACTGAGAGTTGCAACTATATTGACGACAATTGCAATACCCTTGTAGATGAAGGACTGCAGTTAATATTTTTTGAAGATGCAGACGGAGACAGTTACGGAAATCCATCAATCAGCATTATGGCTTGTTCTCTGCTTGAAGGATATTCGGATAATAATATGGATTGCAATGATAGCCTGAGCAGTGGCGCAGCAATCAACCCGGTTGCCCTGGAAATTTGTAATGAAGCGGACGATAATTGCGATGGCAACATAGATGAAGGTGTAAAAACAACTTTTTATGCGGATGCAGATGGTGATGGTTTTGGAAATGCTTCAAACCTGATGCAGGCATGCATGCTTCCGGATGGTTATGTAACAGACAGCAGTGATTGCAATGATGAACTTCTGAATGGCTTTTTGATTCACCCGGAAGCAATAGAAAGCTGTAATAACCTGGATGATAATTGCAATGGAGCAACAGATGAAGGAGTTCTGCTCACATTCTATGAAGATGCTGACAATGATTTCTATGGAAATCCTTTTAGCACTGTTACCGCGTGCAGTGCACCGGCGGGCTTCGTATCCGACAGCGATGATTGCAATGATATGCCCGGTGGTGGCAGCTTGATAAATCCTGCCGCGACTGAAGTTTGCAATGGCATTGATGATAACTGCAATATAATCATTGATGAAGGCGTGCTTTCGGTATTTTATGAAGATGCCGATCATGATTTGTTTGGGAATGAATTAATCACGGTGGCGGCATGTACTGCTCCGACCGGATATGTTCCTGATCACTCGGATTGTAATGATAACGGTGCTACTGGAAGCTCCATCTATCCCGGAGCCGTTGAAGTGTGTAATGAAACGGATGACAACTGTGATGCTGAAGTGGATGAAGGAGTACAAATAATATGCTATGCTGATGCCGATGCGGATGGTTTTGGCAATGCTGCAATAACTCTGCTTGCCTGCACTGCACCACAGGGTTATGTTACCAATGATACAGATTGTAATGATGATGCCAATAACGGTGCTGCCATTCATCCTTCAGCAACCGAAATCTGTAACAGTATCGATGATAATTGCAATTCTTTAACAGATGAAGGGGTATTAACAACGTACTTTGAAGATGCTGATGGCGACACCTATGGAAATATTGCCGTTACAACTCTTGCCTGTTCCTTGCCGGCCGGCTTCAGCAGCAATAATCTTGATTGCAATGATACTCCTGTATCCGGTTCATTGGTTCATCCCGGAATTACTGAGGTTTGCAATGGCCATGATGACAATTGTAACGCTCAGATTGACGAAGGCGTGCTGATCACTTTTTACATAGACGAAGATCATGATACCTATGGTTCACCATTGGGTACGACGGCCGCCTGCGCTCTGCCATCCGGTTATGTTACCAACAATACGGACTGCAACGATGCTGCTGCCGGAGGTGCTGCTGTTCATCCGGGCGCGCCTGACCTTTGTAACCTGATTGATGATAACTGTAACACAGTAATTGATGAAAATGCATTGTTTCCCGCAATCACGCCATCGGGCAACGTAGGCATGTGCACGAATGGATCTGTTTTGTTAACGGCAAATGCCGGTGCGGGTATCACTTATCAATGGTTGAAGAATAATAAAAACATAGGAGGCGCCACCAGTCAAACGTATCTTGCAAAAGTAGCCGGCACATTCCAGGTTAAAGAGTCCAATGCTTTTGGCTGCACAGCTACCTCTGCAGGGGTGGTTGCAGTTGTATGGCCCTTGCCACCGGCTACTATCACTCCATTAGGCAACCTGAATATCTGTGCTGCCGGTTCTGTGGTGTTGCAGGCAAATGCCGGAAGTGGATACACCTATCAATGGATTAAGGGAAGCAGTAACATTGCCGGAGCCACAAGTCAGCAATATACGGCAACTACTACAGGCACCTATAAAGTAATAGTAACAACAAGTAATGGTTGTACTAAAACTTCCACAGGAACCAAGGTTACCAAGTCGTGCAGGGAAGAACAGGGTTTGGCAGATGCAGATCTTTCTTACTTTAACTGCTATCCCAATCCCACAGACGGCAGGTTTATGATAGTGCTGGAGCAGCACCATATAACCGGTGATCCATTTCATAATCAAGAGGTACCTGTAGTGATCGAATTGAGAGATGCCCTCGGACAGTTAGTGTATTACAAAAAGGAAGTGATGCATAATGGTCAGTTCAACAGAGAAATCAGGTTGGGGGATCATTTATCTCAGGGCATGTATTGGGTGAGATTGATACTTCCTGAAAAGGTTTATGAAGGAAGGGTAGTATATCAACATTAATGGGTTGTAAGACCATGCGCATTTCGATTTCTTTTTTTTAGCGTGGATGTCAGTAAGCTGCATGTGAAGTTTGTTTGCAGATGAAGCGCCTGATTTTGCCTGATACTTCAGCAGTATACTTTAACAACTTTGACTTTTCTAACCTCCAAATCAATTATTGAAATCAGTTTAGCGCATAGCCGTCGTGCCCCGACTCAAAGCGAATCACCAGGAATTTAATTTACCGGATTGGGTAGTGGCACGACTCTAAGCGCAGGTCTCCATATTTAGTTTGTTGGTAATAGCCGGGACACAAGACGAAGAAGATGCCTTTAAATTTATTGATAGCTGGTTGGATGAATCCCCATACTTTTTTCAAAACATTACTGATACCAAACAGTAAGTTATGCTTCGATCTTTCTAGTTCCGAATACCTTTTGAGAAGAATTAGGCCAGGAAACCCTCCTGATCACCTCTCATTGATCTTGACATCCTAACCATTTCTGGCGATTGATACCGTTTGCTTCCCGTCTTAATTTTACACTGGTAAAATTGATATGATGAAGATTGCAGGATATGAATTTTGTTTCAGAATAGGTGAACCATGAACAGACCTATGAATAAAGTTTTCACAACATATAATTATTCAGACTATGAAAACGAAACTTGTCATAACGCTGTTGCTGCTATGCAGCGCAGCAATTGCTCAACTGAATATAACTGTTAACAGTCAGCAATACTACGTTGTGCCCAACGAGTTATTGGGTGTCAATACCCTCCTCCTTCCCGATTTTCTTGAACCCACTCCTCCCTGCAGCAAATGTGAAACATTAAATACGGATACGCCCTGTGTAGATCCGACAGGATTAGCCTGCGACGACACAACAAACTGTGCAGGAACATGGCGGACCGATTTGCCTGCCCGGCTTCAGGAAGATGTGGATGAGCTTCACTATAAATCAATGTATTTCCCGGAAGGTGTTGTTTCCAGGTATTACCACTATACACCGGGCGGTCATGGATTCTGCATTAATCCCCTGGAAGCGGATCTCTTAAGTCAATGGGCAATCAATTCCGGAAAAACAGTTCCGGAAGTCTGGAAGAGATATTGTAATGAAAACACCTATGGCTATGCTAATTTCTTTGAAAAGAATATTGAAGTGGCCGTGAATGAAAGCAATCCTTCTGAATCCATGCACATGGTGATATCTGCCAATGTCTACTTCGGATCGTGGCAAGAGCTAAAAAATATACTGGAATATTGTGCCGGAAATGGGGTGATCGTAGATGCCATTGTATTCGGCACAGAGATCGAACACGATCAGGACAATGTGCCTTCCATGATACTGAACGATGGTGATACGATTCCATTTACTTCCGGAGGCAGCTATTTCAAACGGGTGCAGCATGTATTTATTGATTCTATAAAATCCCATCCATCCTATGCCCCTCTTCCGCTTTATTTTGCGGCCGGAATACAACATGGAGGACAAGGCGGATGTAATGAGCGAACCTATGAATGCGACGATACGATGGGAACAAAGTCATTGTGGAACCGGCAGATTCACGATGCTATTGAATACTACAATCAAACTCATAGCAGTCAACTTACCTATGCCGCTGCCGTAAACTGGTGGTGGGTGCCCATGGATAATGATACCCTGAATCCATCCTCTGCAATAGCCATCAATGATATGAATGCATTTTTTGAAACAGGACTTTCCGGGAATGGACTTGCTAAGTGCTACAAATATCCCGGCACCGATCCGCAAGGTGAAGTTACCGGCTTCGATGAGATCATGATTGTACAATGGGGTGTGAAAAGGAATACAGCAAGCTGTGTGGGAGCCGGATATGAAAATAAATTCATTACCCAATTGTATATCGTTAAGCGGATACTTAATATGCTGGAGAATAATTTTAATGTGAAGTACAATCCGTCAGCTTCCAACGGTCTCACCTATACCAATGCATTTTTTCAACGCCTTGGATCCAATAGCAGTTACAATCCGATTGATTTGGATCCGGACAGTGGATGCTGGTCTGTGGAAAATATTTCAAAGTATGCCATCCACCAGGTGAATACATTGGCAGGTTATAAATTCCGACGTGCTGAAATTGAAAATGGCCCGTCTCGAAACCTGGAAGCCTATTATTTCTTCAACTGCAACAGTCAAAAGATGTTTATCATCAACTATTCTGATACCGCTTTTACCATCAATAGCATGTTGGTTAATGCCGACAGCTATACAACCGGTGCCCGTTTCGACTACCTGGAAACCTCCGTTGCCGATACTTCGGTGCTGGCAGCGCTGGCACCCTTTAGCGAAACAAACCAGGCCGTCTCGCATGACAGGGTACCATTACAAAATATTCTGATACCTCCTTATGGAATCATCGAAATTGAATTGCCCTACTTGCAATCGCCCGGCTGGGAGGAAGTCTGCAATGGCATAGATGATGATTGCGATGCAGCAATTGATGAAGGCTTAACTTCGACATATTATTCCGATGCAGACGGTGATTCATTTGGAAATGCCGCTTTCCCTTTCACTGCCTGCTCACCTCCGGCAGGATATGTAAGCGATAACACAGACTGTAATGATCTTCCGGGTATTGGCGCAACCATCTATCCGGGTGCCATGGAGATATGTAATAGCATAGATGATAACTGCAATGATGTTATTGATGATAATGCATTATTGCCAACCATCACCCCATCAGGAACACTTGGAATATGCAGCAATGCTTCTATAACGCTTACGGCCAGCGGCGGCACAGGCATTACTTATCAATGGCTAAAAAATAACAAAAACATATCCGGTGCCACCAATCAGACGTATCTCGCTAAAGTTGCAGCAACATTCCAGGTAAGTGAAACCAATACTCTTGGATGTACAGGAAAATCTGCAGGAGTAACTATTGTGGTCTATTCATTGCCTGCTGCTGTCATCACACCAATGGGTGATCTTAATATTTGCGTAAGTGGCTCAGTTGTGCTACAGGCAAATGCCGGATCCGGTTTACATTATCAATGGCAAAAGGGAGTCAACCTGATTGCCGGAGCCACCAATCAGCAGTATACAGCCACTGCAGTTGGTACGTATAAGGTAACGGTTACCAATAGCAACGGGTGCAGCAAAATTTCCACTGGAACCAAGGTTATCAAAAGTTGTAAGGAATCATCGGAAACAACCTCGCAGCAAATTACCACATTCAGCTGTTATCCTAATCCAACTGATGGCAGGTTGATTATTTCGCTGAAGAGTGAACTACTACCTGATCAGCGATCTTTTGAAGAAGACATCTTACAGCTGGAAATCAGGGATGTACTGGGCAAGCTGGTATATGATCAAAAAGTGGTGATGCAAAATGGCGACTTAAAACACCTTGTCAACCTTACCGGTAACTTGTCTCCCGGAATTTATTGGGTGCGGCTTGTAGTATCAGAAAAAACCTATCAGAAAATGGTTGTATATCAGCAATAGATTTTGATAGAATAGAGGCAGCTGCCGCTTCGGAGTGCATGGATGACAGCCTTGCCCCAGATCAAAGCGAATAGTCTAAGTTTTGATAAATCAGCTCAAGTCGTGGCACGGCTGGTCGGGCCAGGCTCTTAAGGCTTATGCTAAGAATCTGATTTCAGGTTGAGCTCATAGTGTTAGTCGTGCCACGGCCCTAAGAATATGATTTGTTCTATGCTCCGTAGTTCATAGTCGGGGCACGATCCGGAGTACACGACTTGGAGATTATCTTCGGGTTTTCATGAGGGGTTAGTCATAAGACTAAAGCATAAGAAAGGTGTTCTATAGATTCCATGAAGTGTCATTGTTTCCTCCATCTCTCAAGTTTTGGAATGCCTTTGGTGAAAAGCCCGGCTAGGAAACCGGGGAATCCCATCTCTTTCATCTTACCTTTTGAGAACTCCTGCATTTGTGCTGCCGTCCAATCCGGTTGTTTGAATTTACCATTTTCATAGCAGTAAGCACAATACATCTTACTGATACTTTGGTCTGCATTGCTACCACCGCCATTTGGTGATTTTTTCAACGGCATTCCGCAACTCTGGCAATTCTTGAATGTCTTTTCCATCTGATAATTTGTTTTCGGTTTCTTAATTCTGAAAATAAAAGTTGTTTATTCGACTGAATTAAAATGTGATTTTTCTGTGACAGTTAACCTTGCTTAACAGGCAGTAAACAAGTTGCAATCTGGAAAATTATGTTGCGTTGAATTATTTCTGTGCTGTTATCAGGCAAGCATAAATTTAACACGTTTTTTCCATGACCATTCTCGCAATACAATAAAAATTTATTGGTGAATAAAGCCTGATAAATTGATTGGGCCGTACTGGCAAAAACATCTTAACTTTCATATCTGATTGTGCTTCTTAACATACTATTAGATGAAGCAAATCAATTTCCCTTACTACCACCTCTGAAACAAATAATTTATGAAAACATTAATACTAAAGACATTGCGTGGAACTATCCATGGTAAATCCATAAACAGTTGGATGCTCTTTTCAATAATATCGCAATTCCTTTTTCTGAAACCAGCTTCTGCCCAAACCGAAGAGTGGGTGTGGGCGCAAAGCGCCGGTGGAATTTTTAATGAAGCAAGAGGGGAACGGGTAGTGACGGATAATAACGGACACGTGATTGTAGCAGGTACCTACTCCTGTCCGGAAATCACTTTTGGAAGTATTACTTTGGAAAATAACGGAGGCGATGATTTGTTCCTGGTGAAAATGGATACTGCCGGAAACGTGCTTTGGGCAAAAAGCGCCGGCGGTGATTATGCGGAAGAAGGATATACCGTAGCCACAGATGATGCAGGCAATATCTATTTTTCAGGTGAGTTCTGGTCACCATCGGTCACCTTCGGAAGTTATACCATCACCAACTCCGGTAGTGCCGATATATTCCTGGTAAAATATGATGCTGATGGTAATGTGCTTTGGGCCAAAAGTGCCAGCGGTGTGGATGAAGATAAGAGCAATGCTGTTGCAGTAGACCTTGCAGGCAATGTATATATCACCGGAAGTTATATCTCCAATACACTGAACTTCGGTGGTATTTCCATCTCCAATTCGCAGGCAAATACAGAGGAAATGTTTGTAGCCAAATACGATGCATCCGGCAATGCATTGTGGGCAAAGGATGCATCCGGCCCCGGTAACGATAAAGCCTTTGGCATTGCAGCAGATGCCGATGGCAATGTGGTGGTGAGCGGACACTTCATTTCCGGCACGCTTAATTTCGGAAGCCAGTCATTGTTTAACAGCGGTGGCTTCGATATCTTTTTGGTTAAGTATGATGAAAACGGAAACCTGCTTTGGACGGAGAATCCATCGGGATCAGGGTATGATTTTAATTTTTCGATGGAGATGGATTTGGAGGGTAATACGTATATCACCGGGCATTTCTCTTCCTTTCAGCTTACATTTGGAAGTTCGACTATCACCAATGGCGGCGTCGATGATATCTATGTAGCTAAATATGATACGGATGGTAATGCACAGTGGGCGCAAAAGGCGGGAGGCAGTAGCTATGATTATGGCTACGATGTTTCCGTTAATGGTGATGGAAATGTTTTTGTTACGGGAAACTTTCAGTCTCCCAGCATCTCATTCGGAAGCATCTCATTAACCAACTCCACCACCTATGCGGATTTTTATGTGGTAAAATATGATCCGGAGGGTGTTCCGCAATGGGCTCAGCATGGTTCCGGCTCCGATTATACTTTTGGAAGAGGTTGCGGAGCAGATCCGTCAGGCAATGTATACGTAACCGGCCTTTTTGGAAATGAATCACTGACCCTGGGTGCTATTACCCTAACTACTTTTGCGGGAGCAAGCGATATGTTTATTGCCCGTTATGGCAGCTCGAATTGCAGCAATGTATATTATGCTGATGCTGATAATGACACTTATGGAGATGCATCGGTAACCATAACTGCCTGCACGGCACCAACAGGATATGTAAGCGACAGCACCGATTGCAACGATGCTGATCCAAACGTTAATGCACCTTCCACCTGGTTCCTGGATGCTGATGGAGATTTGTATGGACAACCTGAAATCAACCTTGTTGTCGCATGCTTGCAGCCTGTTGGATATGTTTCCAATAATCAGGATTGTGATGATAACAATGCTGACATTAATCCCGGTGAAGATGAAATACCCGGTAATAACATTGATGATGATTGTGATGGAATGGTGGATGAAACTACCACCGATATCGGATCACAAATTGGCATTGAGGCCGGTTTCTGCTTATGGCCAAATCCAACAACCGGTATTTTAAATATTCAGTTAAAGCTGGATAATGGATGGAATGGCGATGTAAGTATTATCCTGCACAACCTGCAGGGACAAATGCTATCGGAACAAGTTACTGTTATAAAAAGCGGTGAAGTGGGAACCATTTTCCAGTTACCTTCTTCTCTTGCGGAAGGAATGTATATGCTTACGGTGAAAGTCAAAGACCCTACTTCATCCGATGAACAAAGCTGGCTGAAAAAATTTACCTATCAGCAATGACAATTCAAATAAACAGGAGCGGCTGTATCCGAACAAACTCAGATAATGAAGATTTTCAAAAACTTGTCGCAGCACTTGATGCAGAGTTGCGGATAATTGACGGTGAAGACCATTTGTTCTATGCGCAGCTAAACAAAACCGATGGGATCAGGCATGCTATTGTTGCCTATGTAGATAATGAAGCCGTGGGTTGCGGAGCTATACGGGAATATGGCGAATACATCATGGAAGTGAAACGCATGTTTGTGCAAACGGGTCATCGCGGAAAAGGAATTGCTTCCAGGATACTGTCTGAACTGGAAAAGTGGGCTGCAGAGCTGCAATACAAAAAATGCATTCTGGAAACCGGCAACAAACAGATTGCTGCAATTAAGTTATACAACAGAAGTGGTTATATCAAAATTGACAACTTCGGAAAGTATCAAGGTATAGAAAACAGTGTTTGCTTTGAGAAGGAATTGCAGTAGAGGGAATGGCGGGTTTCTTTTTTCCAACTACCAAACGGTGCTGGTATTGTTTCAAGCTCAGGCTATATCAATAATTTTCTTTTTGCGCTGTGGTTTCCTTGCAGGTATCATCTGATATCTGAAGGAAATTCCCACACACGTACCAAAATGACTATCATAATTCACCGAAGCATACCTGCGTTTATTGGAGAGGTAACCTGATTGCCCTTCCTGCTCCGGAAAGGTGTTCCGGATAGCTTCAAACAGCTTGCGGATGGTTAAGTCGCTATCGCGTAGTTTACCTTAAAAATCAGGTTGCCACTTTAATGAAAATGGGTTACCGGAAGAATTTGCTAATGATCATGCCCTTCTTCCCCGGCATTGGTAAGCATGGCCATCAGGTAAAATGCACCATTCGTAACTACTTTCGTGTTCTCCGTCAGACTGTCCGAAAGAGAGGTTATGCCAGTATAGTTTCCATTGGTAATGCCTCTTTTTACCTGTATTCTTTCAAAGATTTTGGTTTCACCGGCATCCTGCAGTTTATTTTCAGTTCCCTGTGCAGCGTTGCCGGATTTTACCGCATGATCGTTTATTAATTCAATGAATATGAAATCATTTCCGCCATTGTTGATTATGGAAGTGGAAGGTACAGCCGGCATCAGCCGGCGCTCTGTATTGATGAAAGCTGTAACATTCATTCCTTCAATTAATCCTTCTTTGTTACCGGTTATTTCTGCATGCACAGGTATGGTTTTAGTTTCATTTTCAAAGGCATTCCCGACTGCGAAGATGGTAGCCGTATAGTTTGTGCCTGGCATGTTGATGAGTGTAAGATCAACCTGCTGCCCTTCCTTTATTTTAGGCAGGTCCTGTTCAAATACAAACAGGTCAACGTGCAATTGTTTGTTATCAACTACATCCATCAAGGGCCGGCTGCTTTCTACATTGCTGCCGATATTAATGTCAATATGCGAAATGCTTCCGCTGATGGGACTCCTCAGAGAAACAACGGCAGAAATATTTTCGGCCGTCAGGCTGGCCGTATTAATATGGAGTATAGCCAGTTGTTGCTGCAGCGAGTTTACTTTTGCTTTTAATGAATTGAAATCTGCCGTTACCTGCTGATAGATTTTTTGCGAAGCAACCTGCTGTTCACTCAATTCCTTTTGCCTGGTAAAATCTGCTGCGGCATAAGTCAACTGTTCTTTGGCAATGAGGTATTCCTGCTGCATTTTTACAAACTCAGGATTCATAATACTGAGTACCGGTTGCCCTTTCTGCACATACTCTCCTTCATGCACCAGAATATTTTGCACCATGCCTCCAATCGGAGCGGAAATATTTGCCTTGTTCTGTGGAGGCACTTTTAAGAAGCCTGTTGTCTTCAGCGTAGCACTCAGGTTCTTTTGTTCAACGGAACCCAGTTCGATACCTATGGCTTTGTATTGCTGCGGCGAGAGTTCGACGGTATTGCCTGCCACTGTATGGTCAACATGTTGTTCCGGCACATTTTCTTCTGAACCGGCATCCTGTGTATGCCTGCAACCGGATAGGTATGCTGTTACCATCACTGCCAGCATTATTCTGAATAACATTGTATTGCCTGTTATGTTATGAGTGGTTTTTTTTATTCGGGTCATGGTATGCTTCATTTTATTTGTTGGTGAAGTAGTTTATTTTAATGACAGACGTATTGTAATTGCCCAGGGTATTGAGGTAATTGTTTCGGATGTTACCGCTCTGTGCAAGCAGCGCTGTGTATTCGAGGTAATCTATTGCACCTTTATTAAAGGCAAGTGTTCCGCTATTCAGCAATTCATCTGCCTGCGGAATGCCTGCTGTTTCATAATACTGCAACAACTGCTGCTGCTTGAGGTACTCACGCAATGTTTGCTGATAAGCTGTATTAAATGCAAGACGGGCACTTTCAAAATCTTTCTGTGCAATCTCCCGTTGCATCTTAGCACCCTGTATGCGGCCCTGCTGTGCCCAAAAGAAGAGCGGGATACCGATGGCAAAACTGTAGCCATAGTAGCCGGGTTCTGTGCCATACCAGTTTTGGTTGAAGTAGCGAATGGACAGATCAGGAAAGAGCTTATTTACTTCCAGGCTTTTTTGATAATCTGCCAGGGATATACGCTGCTGGTAAACATTTAGGTAAGGATGGATGGAAGTATCCGGTGTAATGATGGCCTCTAGTTTTTGCAACGGACCGGCAGGCAATATTAAATCCGCAGTATGCAGCAGCTTCATCAATTCCTGTTGTACTATAGCAACTTCGCTTATCGCAGACTGCAATGCAAGTTGTATTTCCTGATGCCTTGCTTGCGTGGAAAGCAGTCCGAGTTTATTGGTTTCTCCTGTATGGTAACGCAGCGCTGCGGCATGCTCAAATGTTGCAAAAATGCTATCCTGTTGTTGCCACAGTTTTTGTTTTTCAACCGCCAGCCATAAATCTGCATACGCAAAATGGACATCACGAATCAGTTCCTTCTCATTCAGTGATAATCCGGCTTCTGCAATTCTTGTCTGTTGTTTGTTCAGCTTACTTTGCGCAATGTAGGTTGTTGGGAATTCTATAGTCTGTGAAAACCCGATCTTCAGAATTCCATCGCTGCTGTTGTCTTTTATCAGTTCTTCATTTTCAAAGAAGATTCCGGTCTTTCCCAGGTCAATGGATGTCTTTTGTAATTTCTCCTGTTGAATGACCTTCAGTTGTGAAGACTGCAAAGCAGGATTTCCGGCTAATGCGATTGCAATGCAACTGTCCAGGCTTAATACTTTCGGCAAGGCAGTTTGTGCACCTGCATTTTGTGAAAACATCAATACACCGGTGGTTATCATTGCGACGGAAACCCGATGTTTTTTCTTTTGAGAGAATATGATATACAATGCAGGCAATACTACAAGGGTCAATGCAGTTGCTGTTATCAGGCCGCCGATCACGACCGTTGCCAGTGGCCGCTGTACTTCCGCGCCGGCCGAAGTAGAGAGTGCCATCGGAAGAAAGCCGAGTGATGCAACACTGGCAGTCAGCAAAACCGGACGTAGCCGGATTTGTGTCCCTCTTCGAACTCTGTCAAAAATATCGGTGATGCCATCTTTTTCCAGCTGGTTAAATGTAGATAGCAGTACTATGCCATTCAATACTGCCACACCAAACAAAGCAATAAAACCAATACCGGCCGATATGCTAAAGGGCATATCGCGCAGCCACAAGGCGATGATTCCGCCAATAGCGCTCATGGGAATAGCGGTGAAGATGAGCATTGCTTCCCGTATGGAACTGAAAGTGAAAAACAGCAGAATAAAGATCAGCAACAAAGCTACCGGAACAGCAATCATCAATCGTTGCGTTGCTTCTTCCAGGTTCTGAAATGAACCACCATAGGTAAAATAGTAACCTGCGGGAAGCTTCACTTCCCGGTCAAGCTTAACCTGCAACTCAGATACAACACTCTTTACATCACGGCCTGAAACATTGAAACCAACCACAATCCTTCTCTTCGCATCTTCGCGGCTGATCTGGTTTGCACCAACACTGTAGTCAATATCTGCAACCTGCAGTAATGGAATCTGGCCCCCAGTGGGCAACGGCACAAAAAGATTCTTTACATCATCCAGGTCCTGGCGGTTTTGTTTTGGAAGACGAACGACCAGGTCAAACTTTCTTTCATTCTCATAAACCACCCCTGCCGCCTCACCGGCAAATGCGGTGCGTACGATACGGTTCAACTCTTCAATGTTTAAGCCATACTGCGCTATACGGCTTCGGTCGTAATGAACAGAGACCTGCGGCATGCCGGAGGTGCGTTCTACTTTTGGAGCCTGTGCACCGTTTACTGTATTTACAACAGCGGCTGCAAGGTTGGCGTAGTGTGCAAGGGTATCCATATGCTCTCCGAAAATTTTTATTGCAACATCCTGCCTTACTCCTGTCATCAATTCATTAAAGCGCATTTCTATCGGTTGAATGGCTTCAAATCCTACTCCGGGAATATTGGCAACCAATGATGCAAGCATCGTATCCATCAGTCCCTGATAACTTTTTGTGGTAGTCCAGTCTCCTTTTTCTTTTAATACAATTACCACATCCGTATCAAAAGGTGCCATGGGATCGGCGGGAATTTCCGTGGTGCCGGTTTTGCAAACCACCTGTTTTACTTCAGGAAACTGCATGATAATCCGCTCAACCGCTGCATTGTTGGTGACACTCATATCTACCGTGCTTCCTTCCGGAAGCATAGAGTGAAAAGCAAAATCACCTTCTTCCAGGGTAGGCAGAAATTCGGCCCCCATACGACTGAATAAACCCATCGCACCGATGAAAAGGAACAGGGAAATAATGATGACTGTGAGCCTGCGATGGATAGCGAACTCAATCGCAGGCTTGTACATGCGTTGAAAAAAATCCATCATGCGGTCGCTGAAGTTCCTTTTGCCGGAAGTTTTTGTTGGAAGAAATAAGGCACTCATCATGGGAACATAGGTGAGTGAAAGCAGAAGTGCCCCAATAATGGCAAAGGAAACCGTCATAGCCATTGGCTTGAACATTTTTCCTTCTATACCTACCAGGGTGAGAATGGGAATGTAAACGATCAAAATAATAATCTGTCCGAATGTGGCCGAATTCATCATCTGTGATGCACTCTGCCTTACTTCATGATCCATTTGTTCCTGGTTCAGCTTGATGATCCCCTTTTCATGATACCGGCTATGCAATACTTTAAAAAGTACAGCCTCTACGATAATAACCGCACCATCCACTAATAGTCCGAAATCAATGGCGCCCAGGCTCATGAGGTTGCCGGTGACTCCGAAAAAATTCATGAGGATAATGGCAAACAGCATAGAAAGCGGGATCACCGAAGCCACGATCAAACCGGCCCGCAGGTTTCCAAGAAACAGTACCAGTATAAAAATGACGATCAAGGCACCTTCAATAAGATTGGTTTCAACGGTGCCGATGGCCCTGTCCACCAGGGAACTTCTGTCGAGGAACGGTTCAATAACTACGCCCTCAGGTAATGATTTTTGAATGACCGGGATTTTTTCCTTAATAGCATTTACCACTTGTGCACTGTTAGCCCCTTTGAGCATCATTACCACGCCTCCCGACACCTCCCCTTCTCCATTGCGTGTCATTGCTCCATAGCGGTTAGCCGAACCAAACTGGAGTATGGCAATATCCCGTATAAGAACCGGAATGCTGTTGCTCGAGGTCTTTACCACAATCTTCCCGATATCATCCAGCGACTTAACCAGTCCAATACCTCGGATATAATAAGCCGTTGAACTTTTTTCAATGTAAGCGCCGCCGGTGTTCTCATTGTTTTTCTGTAATGCGGCAAAAACTTCCGGTATCGTAACATTCATGCTCTTTAACCGCAGCGGATCAACTGCCACTTCATATTGCTTCAGGTGTCCGCCAAAACTGATTACTTCGGCAACGCCGGGCGTGCCGATAATCTGCCGAGCAACAATCCAGTCCTGCATTTCGCGCAGTTGCATGTCGGTATATTTTTCTTCAAAGCCGGGCTGCACATGCAAAACATATTGGTATATTTCTCCCAGGCCTGTACTTAAAGGGCCCATCTCCGGTTTGCCCATGCCGGATGGGATCTCTTCCTGCGCTTCTTTTATTCTTTGGTCTACCAGTGTGCGCGCAAAGTAGATGTCAACCTTATCCTTAAATACAATGGTTATTACCGATAGGCCGAATCGTGAAATGCTTCGAACCTCCACCAAATCAGGCAGCGAGGCCAGGCTGCGCTCGATGGGTGCAGTAACAAACTGTTCTACCTCCTGCGCGGCCAGTGATGGCGACAACGTATAGACCTGCACCTGGTTATTGGTGATGTCTGGCACCGCATCAATAGGCAGTTGCGTGGCAGAATAGCTGCCATACACGATAAGTGCAATAGTGAAAATGCCAATGGCGAGTTTGTTCCGGATGGAGAACGTAATAATAGAATGGATCATCAATAAAATGTATTGAGATGCTGAAAATGAAAACTACAGTAGAGACGGGGGTAACACACGTAACCCATAGAAGCAGGGAATGCTTCCAGTAAGAATGCTCAGGCTGATTTGGGAGGTTGCCAGATAGTGGCAGGATAATCTTGCAGTAAAACGGATGAATATACGGACCGGGATATTAAACCGGTATCAAAAAAAAGTTGGTTGTCGTAATTAAAAAACTGTGAAATAGACTGAGTTCCGCAACAGGAACATAAACAAAGCGGAGTACAGGATTCTTCTTCATGTTCATGGTCACTGTGCGTTGTTGTCGTTAAGACCTGACGATTGGTATCTGCACATTCACTATTGTCGGTGCAGGGTAATACCGCAAGGGCAAAAAGGTAAATACTCCATATGTAACACCACATCTTCACTTGACAAATGTAGAAGATTATTTTAGATTGGCCAGGCGGTCATTCAAAAGGGATGACAATAAAATGGAAATTGAGTGTTGAATATTGAGTGTTGAATATTTAATATATAAATATTCAACACTCAATATCCAATATCCAATATTCAATTTGCTTTGCATTACTGCAGTTCAACCATTATGCAGTCTCTACCAACAATCGACCGCTAACGGCCAGGCTGAATGTTTCCGAAGTACGTTTACCATAACTTACGATCATTGTTTTGTCGAATGGCTCCACCGACTTTACTTTCAATATACTTCCCAGTTTCAATTCACGGCTGTTCAGGAATTTCAGGAACTCGACGGAGGTATTATTCACTGCGGCCAGTTTGACGGCATCACCGGCTTTGCATTCATGCAGCCTTCGGTACAACTTATGTTCAATCTTTCCATGCTTATCAGGAATGGGAGAACCATGCGGATCTATTTTCGGGTAGCCCAGCAACTCATCCATCTTTTCAAAAAAACGGGGCGACTGGATGTGTTCTACCTGTTCGGCAATGGGATGCACATCTTCCCATCCTATCCCCATTTTTTCTACCAGGAACATTTCCGTAAGCCGGTGCTTGCGGATGATGCCGCTGGCCGCTTTCTTTCCTTTTTCCGTTAGCCGCAAAGGCTGGTAGCGTTTATAATGAACCAACTTTTTCTCCGACAGCTTTTTCATCATGCTGGTAACCGTAGGCATTTTAATCCGGAGTTGTTTTGAGAGTTCATTCACCGTTACTGTATCTGAATCAGCGGATAAGTTATACAGTGTTTTCAGGTAGTTTTCTTCTGTTAATGAGTGCATGATGCCTGGAAGGTTTACGATCACCGTTTACATGAGCGCGCCAAAGATACAAGAATAAAATTTGTTAGATTCATCTAACTTTATACTTTTACATTCCTTTCCCTTAAAATATGAGAAACCACCACATAGCCGTACTGAGCGTAACCTGTGCCTTGCTGGCATTTTTTTTCCAGGCCTGCGAGAAACTCGTACCCGCAACTCCGGCAGCAGATGCAATCCTCGACGGCCCGGTAGAAGGCCTTACCACGGCGGAATCCATCCGGTTCCTGAATGGCGATGTCGCTTTTAATGAGGAAGTATTTACCGCTGCAACGGGACTCGGGCCCATCTTTGTCGCAAGCAGTTGCGGCAGTTGCCATGCCGGCGATGGCAAGGGCCATCCATTTACCACGCTCACGCGTTTTGGACAAACCGACAGCACCGGCAATAAATTTCTCAACCAGGGTGGACCTCAGTTGCAGCACCGTGCTATTCCCGGGTATATGCCGGAAGAGATTCCTGCGGGTGCCACCTCGTCTAAATTTCTGCCTCCGGCGAATACCGGACTTGGGTACCTTGAGTTAGTGAGTGATGAAGATATTCTCAATATGGCTGATCCTTACGATCTGAATGGCGATGGCATCACCGGTGTTCCAGGCTTCGGTTCACTGCCCTGGTACATCACGCCTTCCACTAACGCTATTCCACAGAATGGTAAGTACATTTTCCGTTTCGGAAAAAAGGCAGGGGCCTATAATCTACTGCATCAGACCGTGAACGCCTACAACCAGGATATGGGCATCACTTCCTCCTATGAACCCAGGGACGTTTACAGCGGTGTGGATATGGAAGCGGAGATCGGAGAAAACAC
Organism: uncultured Bifidobacteriaceae bacterium; assembly: GCA_964524035.1. Classification (GTDB taxonomy): domain Bacteria; phylum Bacteroidota; class Bacteroidia; order Chitinophagales; family UBA10324; genus JACCZZ01. Next base: position 91,154 of record CAZGBP010000001.1, on the reverse strand, counting down.
CATCAGCGATGTGGTATTCTACCTGCAGACATTAAAAGCACCCATTCAACGCAATCAAAATGATCCGGAAGTTATGCAGGGAAAAAGCCTGTTTATAAGTATTGGTTGTGAAGGCTGTCATAAAGAAGCATTGTATACGGGAAATTCTCCCATTGCCGCACTTTCGAATAAGGCCTTTCATCCCTATACTGATATGTTGTTGCATGATATGGGAAGCGGCCTTGATGATGGCTATACCGAAGGTTCCGCAAAAACCTATGAATGGCGCACACCACCGCTTTGGGGGCTTGGATTATCGCCCGATTCGCAGGGCGGCGAGTATTACCTGTTGCACGATGGCAGGGCAAAATCAATTCAGGAAGCGATTCAATGGCATGGCGGAGAAGCAACAGAAAGTGTAAACAAATACCATGATCTCACGCAGGCTGAGAAAGACCAGTTGATCGTATTTCTAAAATCACTCTGATAGTATGGACCGCAAATCATTCATCAGAACCTGTTCCCTGCTGTGCCTCGGTGGTGGTGCACTCGCAGCACTGGCAACAGGTTGTGCCACCTCCAATTACTTTGCGACTACCACACCTGACAACAACAGGCTCATCCTTAAAAAATCGGAATTTGAAATAACGGGCCAGGCTGAACCTGCACTCAGAAAGTACGTGCTGATCAGGGCTGCACAGTTTAATTACCCGATAATCGTTTACCGCTTAGCGGAGGGCACCTATTCGGCATTGCTGATGGAATGCACCCATAAAAACTGTGAGTTGCAGCCGCAGGGTGCTTACCTGGTATGCCCTTGCCATGGCAGCGAGTTTTCAAATACGGGAGTCGTGCAGAATCCGCCGGCCGAAGAAAATTTAAGAACCTTTCAAATAACCCAGGATCATGAACACCTGTATATTCAATTGCGTGCGGCTTAGTTTACTGTTGTTATTACTCTTTTTTGTTAATACTGCAACTGCACAAACCGACAGCTCATTCATTCAACGCATACCGGCCGATACCTCCGTGGAGAAGCTGAGCATGGACGCAGTCTACGACAGGCCATTTCTTACCGCCGGAAAATTCCCGGTTGCCTTAGGCGGCTACCTCGAAGCCAATACCCAATATGCTTCCACCGATGGAGTATCAGACGGCCTTTCTTTTCAGTTCCGCAGGATGTCACTATTTTTTTCCTCTACGATCGGGCAACGGATAAAATTTCTGGCTGAACTGGAATTCGAAGACGGTACAACGGAAATTAACCTCGAATATGCATCAATGGATGTGGAGTTTCACCCGTTGATTAACCTAAGGGGAGGCATTATTCTGAACCCGATAGGTACCTTCAATCAGAATCATGATGGCCCCAAATGGGAATTTATCGACCGGCCTGTTTCTTCTACCACCATTTTGCCTGCCACACTCTCCACTGCGGGATTTGGTTTACACGGAAAACAAGCAGTACAAGACTGGGTGCTGGGATATGAAGCATACCTCAGTAATGGTTTTGATGACCAGGTTATCTCCAACAGCCTGGACCGTACTTCGCTGGCTGCAGGAAAAACCAATCCCGCTAAGTTTGAAGAAAGTTTTAACGGTGTGCCGATGTTCACCGGAAAGATCGCAGTCCGGAACAGGAAGCTTGGTGAAGCCGGCCTCTCCTTTCTTACCGGAGTTTATAACAAATGGAAAACAGATGGTATCGTATTGGAAGATAAAAGAAGTGCCAGCGCACTGGCTTTTGATTTCAATAGTTCGTTGCTGAAAAACCGTTTAAATATTGTTACAGAATTTGCGAAAGTGTTTGTAGATGTTCCTGATACCTATACGCAATCGTATGGCACCCGGCAATTTGGCGTATTTGCAGATATTACCGGCACCATTCTGCAGCAAAAGATCCTGGGATGGGAAAAGGCAAAAGTTAATGTGGCCATGCGTTTTGAATATGCCGACTACAACCAGGGAAATTTCGAAGATACCGGAGATAATATTGCCGATGATATCTGGGCCCTTGTTCCCGCCATCTCCTTCCGGCCTGCAGGAGCCACGGTGTTCCGTTTCAACTACCGTTATGAATGGCAACAGGACCTGCTGGGCAACCCACCCGCAAAAACAGGGGTTATACAGTTTGGGTTTGCTTCGTATTTCTGAAAAGCAAATTGTGAACTAAGCTGAGACTGGTTGCGTCGCTGCAGCGCACTCCTGCCTTGCCAATGGAAATGAAGCGAAACTTCGTTTTAAGAATTCACGAAATGGGCGCTATATTTTTCGACTTTGATAAGTCAATGAGCTTGGGGCTATTGGAAACAAGAAGGAGGGGTCTAATTTGTTTTAAATTCGTAAACTAAATGATAGCGAAAATGCTCACAAACCCTCTCCAATCTTCAATAAAGAGATAAAATGAGAGAAGAAAGTGGTATGTTCCCAAATGGAATTAACTTAAGGAAATACATTATAATTCAGCTATTCTTATAAGATGAATGAAATAGAAATTTATACAACACCGGATGGCAAAACCGAATTGCAAGTTCGGTTTGATGTCGATACAGTTTGGCTGTCGCAAGCTCAGTTGGTGGATTTATTCCAATCGAGCAAAGCCAACATCAGTGAACATATTAAAGGCATTTTTGCTTCCGGAGAACTTGAATCAGGGGCAACTGTTCGGAATTTCCGAACAGTTCGAATGGAGGGAAAAAGACAGGTAACAAGAGAGATTGAGCATTACAACCTTGATGCAATCATTTCGGTTGGTTACAGAGTAAATACGGCACGAGGCATTCAATTCCGGCAATGGGCCACCCAACGGCTCAAAGATTATTTGGTCCTGGGTTATGCCATTAACCAAAAGCGATTGGATGAATTTGGCAAAATGGTTCAGCTTATTGAACAATCAGGAAAAGTTGAAAATCTGCAATTACAAGAGGCCAGAGGCCTTTTGGATATTCTAAGCAACTACACGCAAAGTTTTGTGCTGCTCAACCAATACGACAGCAACAACATCGCAACGGGCAATCTCAACGAAAACATTACCTACGAAATACAATATGATGAAGCAAAATCCGCTATAGCGGAACTGAAAAAACAACTTATCGCTAAAAATGAAGCCACTGATTTGTTTGGCAAAGAAAAAGATGAAGGGTTCAAAAGTTCACTTAAGAGCATTGTGCAAACCTTTGGCGGCAATTATCTTTACCCGAGCATTGAAGAACAGGCGGCACACCTGCTTTACTTTATAATAAAAAATCATTCGTTCAATGATGGCAATAAGCGCATTGGTGCCTTTCTGCTGGTTTGGTTTCTTGAGAAAAACAAACACCGTTTTAAAAAATCGGGCGAAGTAAAAATAAATGACAATGGTTTGGTGGCATTGGCATTGCTGGTAGCTCAAAGCAATCCCGAAGAAAAAGAACTGATGATAAAGCTGATGATAAACTTAATTGCTAATCAGGGATAATGACAGAAGAAATATTCCATAACCCTATTTGCCAATAGCTGAAAGAAATTATGGGTATCGCATGTTTGCTGCATCTGATTTGGCAGACAAGGAATATTACTTTTTAGAAAGTCATTTAGCAAAGTTTATTCAGCAAACACAAAAGGAAACCTGGAACGAATTAGAAACAAACAACGCAGCAACGATATAATACTGTGTAGAATAGCCTGTCAAGCTTGTTAGCAGAAAATCGTAGATAGCCCGGCGAAGTTTAGTTTGAGATTCATGAGGATCAAAGTAAACCCAAAGTAAATTTAAATTCAATAGGTTATAGTCGGACCAGCAAAAGTGATTCTATCATTTCCCCACTACAAACTGATACCCCTTCCCCTTCAAAGTAATAATCTCAACTCCGGCATCAGCGGCAAAGTATTCACGCAGCTTTCTTATGTATACGTCGAGATTGCGGGAGTGAAAAAAGGAGTCGTCGCCCCATACTTCCATCAGCAACAGCTTGCGGTCGATAGGCCGGTTACTATGCGAAGCCAGCAGCCGGAGCACTTCCGTTTCGCGATTGGAAAGTTTGATTACGGTTTTTGAAATATGCAGTTCAAACTTCGAAGGATAAAACCTGCTGCTGCCTAATGCAATTTCTTCACCCTGTTCGGTGATTTGCGACTCACTAACCAGTTGTAACTGATTGTTGATGCGCACGATTAATTCTTCCATGCTGAAGGGCTTGCGGATATAATCCGTTCCACCGGAGGAAAAGCCTTTCAGCACATCTGCAGTTTGTGATTTGGCCGTAAGGAAAATGATGGGCAACCGCATAAACCGTTCCCTGATCTTCCTGCCCGCTTCAAAGCCATCCATATTCGGCAGCATCACATCCAGTACACACACATCCGGTTTGAAAGACTGCAAACGATCCATCACTTTTGCACCATCCTTCACCAGGGCTACTTCAAAGCCACGTGCTTCCAGCGCTTCGGAAACAATCCGCCCAAGGTTGGTTTCATCTTCTACATATAGAATCTTATGTTTCATGTGTCCCTGGGGAATATCAGTGTAAAACAGCAACCGCCTTCCTGCAGATTTTTCGCAGAAACCGATCCGCCCAGCTGCTTCATTACCTGCGCCACATAGTTCAATCCAAGTCCGTATCCTTTTATGTTGTGCCTGTCGCCGGTGGGCACGCGAAAGAATTTGTCAAACACTTTAGAGAGATAGGCTTGCGGAATGCCCGGGCCGTTGTCGCTGAAGGTTACAATCACCTGGTTCGGCGTTTTATCAAGATGCACGGCCATAGCAACCTGTTCACCTCCATACTTAAGGCTGTTATCAATCAGGTTATAAAAGATACCCTGCACATGCACCTCATCTGCTTCTACTAGAATGGGCCCGAAATCAGCAGTCAGCCGGAGCTGCAATTTTTCATGCGCAGGATTCAGTCTGAACGAACGCAACACCTTTTCAATTGCCTCCTCCAGGTTTACCGTTTTCCTGTGCAAGGCCTGCCGGTTATTCTCTACCAGCAGACTGTTCATGATATTGTTGATCAGCAAATCAAGCCGGGTTATTTCCTGCGAGGTCATATCAAGATATTCCTGCATGGTTTCTTTTTTACTTATCGGATCCATGTCGCGCAGGGCATCTACTGCAAGCTTCATGGTAGCCAGGGGCGTTTTCAATTCATGCGACATGTTGCTGATAAAGTCATCTTTTAAAACAGCCAACCGCTGCTGAATGCGAAGGCTTTTAAAAGTTACCACAAATGCAGATCCGGTAATCAGCAAGAGCAGCAATGCAAAAAAAAGTTGTGGTAAAATACCGGTTAGCAGGTATTGATTGTACTCCGCAATCTTTGCTGCATAGGGTTCTGCAAACAGGTTACTTTCAAAAAAGAAAGGCGGTGGCGGAAACACAGATGATTTTTGAGGCCTCACCCATATTGTTTTTACGTTCAGGTTTTGCCGTTGCAGGTTTTCAGCGAAGTAGTACTGTAAAAGAGCCGTATCCCTGGTTTCAATATGACGGTTGAAGTAGTCGGCTTCCCCTTCTGGCCCTGCAACTTTTGAAATAAAAAGTTTAACACCACGGTACAGATCTTTATCAATAGAATCCGTCTTCAGTTCCAGCGTCAGGTTTTGCCTGATGCTGGTGCTGTTTTCATCCGGTCGTAATTCAGGAGATGGCCTGCTCTTCCAGATGGTATCAACCTGTGTATTGAACGCAATCACTCTTAATGAATCAATTCCTGCTGTATCGCCCGGATGATGCATGGTCCTGATCTGCATCCCTTCGTTTTCTGTCAGCAGCGGACTGATAAAATTTTTCGCAATCACAGAATCCATCACCCTGGACCGTGCTGACATAAACTGTTCGAATAAATTTTTCTGAAGAAGCATTTTCTCCGCATTGTATTCCGAGTACAGCCAGCGGGCAGAGAACGCACCAATCAATGCTTCACTCACAATCATGAGGAATGCGATGTGTGATATTTTCTTCACAGGAAACATTTCGTGTTGGCGATACAAAGGTAAAAGTTAGCGCACTGCATTTTGCAGGCATTAACCTTAATTAACCTTAATTGGGCTGACATTAACGCAAAGCAACAGTTGCCACTGATACTTTTACAGCAAAACTTTTAGACTATGAAAAAAATCTCATTGCTGTACGCCCTGATTTTTTGTTGCACCCTGATTCAGGCGCAAACATCAGGAACAGTTTCCTACCAGGAAAAAGCAAAGTTGCATTTCAACATACAAGGTAATGCACCGCCGCCTGCCAATCTTCCTACCGAAAGAAATGCTTATACCGTCCTTTACTTCACCCCGGATGCTTCGGTTTACATTAACGATCCCGCAAAATCAGAACAAGACCAGGTTATGGATCAGGAGGGGGATGAAGGAGGTGGTGTGCATATCCGAATGGATGCACCGCAAAATGTTTTTTACTGCGACCTGAAGAATGAAAAATGCACAGACCAGCGTGATTTTATGCAGCGCAAATTCCTGATCGAGCGTGATCTGAAACCTGCAGACTGGAAGCTTACCGGCAACCAGAAAATGATTCTGAACTATCCATGCCAGGAAGCTACGAGGCAGGATGGTGACCGTATGGTAGCAGCCTGGTTTACTGCTGCCATTCCTGTTGCGGCCGGACCTGCTGCATTTTCAGGCCTGCCTGGACTGATACTTCAGGTAAGTATTAACGATGGCGACCAGGTAATAACAGCTACCTCCATAAAACAAGGCGAATTGCCTGCTACTCAGTTTGAAAAACCAAAAGACGGAAAGAAAGTAACGGAAGCAGAATTTGCTAAAATCAGGGAAGAGAAAATGAAGGAAATGGGTATTGAAAATGGTGGTGGAAACAATGTAATCATCAGGATCAATAATAATTAGACGTTTGCCATGAAGTACATTTTATGGATTGCAATGTTGTTGGAGTGTACTGTTTTGTTTGCACAAACTTCCGCATTCAATGGCATGGTAGTGGACGAAAAGGGGGAACCTTTGGAGTATGCTTCCGCTGCCCTGCTGCATCCTGCCGATTCTACCCTGGCCTGTTTCGGCATCAGCAACGATGATGGAACCTTTGTAATAAGAAATATCTCTTCCGGTAGTTACCTGCTCCAACTGGCATTGATAGGATATCAGACGCAGTATGTATCATTAACCTTTCCATTATCCAACGCAAATATTCCCGGCGCCTTTGTGATGCAAACCAATCCGCTGTTATTGGATGGCGTGGAAGTAAAAGCAGAGCGCATACCGCTTCAACTGAAAGGCGATACCATTGAATACAATGCCGGTGCCTACAAAACACAACCCGATGCATCTGTTGAAGATCTACTGAAAAAGCTTCCCGGTTTGCAGGTAGACCAGGCCGGGAATATTAAAGCACAGGGTGAAACTGTGAACCAGGTGCTGGTGGATGGAAAGGAATTCTTCAGCAGTGATCCGAAAGTAGCCACTAAAAATCTGCCGGCTGATGCAGTAAGCGGCGTGCAGGTTTTTGACAGAAAATCGGATGAAGCAGATTTCACAGGCATAGATGACGGATCGCGCAGCAAAACAATTAACCTCTTATTGAAAGATGATAAGAAAAGTGCCTGGATGGGTGAGGTACAGGCCGGCATCGGAACCAATGAACATTACCAGGCCAATGCCAAAGCCTTTCGGTTTACCCATACCAACCAGGTCGCCGCATTGGGCATGCTGAATAACATCAATCAATTTGGATTCAGCTTTAACGACTATATAGATTTTAATGGAGGCATCAGCAGCCTGATGGGCGGTGGTGGTTCGATGCGCATAGAGACAGGAAATGATGATGGACTTCCATTGGATTTCGGTCAGCAGGTAAACGGATTGATCACTTCCGGTGCAGGAGGCCTGAATTTTACGCATGAAGCAAAGCCGGGCAACCGCATCAATATGAGTTTTCTCGGAAATGGGTATGATAAGTTGTTGAAACAAACTTCCAATACACAAAATTTTGCGCCCGGGTACACATTTATGACGGATGACAGTGTGGAACAAAGCATTCAAAACTTCAGCAACCGCGTCAATCTGAATTTCAGAAATGCACCGGACAGCATGCAGCGTATTTTTGCGAATGGAAGCGCCGCTTTCAGCACGGGAAACTTTGATGCCGCTGCCTTAACTGAAAACTATACTGCCGATGCGCTGACCAATGCATTGAAAAGTGAAACCTATGAAAGCACCGGTTCAATACGTGGCAATGCAGCAATCAACTACCTGCACAAAGGAAGGAGCAACTGGAAAGTTTTCAAATCTGACCTTATTGTTTCTGCGAAAAGTACCTTATCAGAAACCGGGTGGAAGAACCTGACACAGTATTTTATATCGGGTGAAAACAACAGTACACATCAATACCAGGATGACAGAAACAGCCTGGTTGATGTATCCGGAGGTTTCGCAGTGCACCGAAAGATTACCGGCACGTATTACCTGATTCCGGCAATCAGAACCGGTGGCACTACAGAAACGCTGAACCGTGAGCAGGGTATTCCCGATGTAGATAATCAAGGGATTGATTCGCTGAGCCCGCTCTTTTCACGCAGCAACTATTGGCTGCAGCCTGGCATTTCATTGAAACACAGCAGTAGTAAGACCCAATGGAGACTCTCTTTTGCAGCCAAAGGCATTTCACTGCAAAGTGTGCTGAACAATGAAGAAACCGGACGGCAACACGAACTCTATTTCACACCGCAGTTTTCCATGGAAAAGGAATTGAAGCCCGGCCGTCACTTCAGGATATTTTATGAGTCAGCAGTAAATGCACCGAATGCCAATCAGTTATTGCCGGTCACCAATAACATCAACCCACTCGAGCTATTCAACGGCAACCTTCAACTGAAGCCGGAATATGCACACAATGCGGCCTTCCACTGGATACTCTTCGATCAGTTTTCTTTTACTTCACTCTTTGTGAACCTGAACCTCGGTTATATAAAAGATAAGATCAACTTTGCTACCACTATTCACAACGACTTAAGCCAGTCGCTCACCCTGGTGAATGTACCAAATGACTACACGGCTTCCTTAGGCATGGAATTCTCTACACCTTTACGTCCGGTTGGGTTGAACCTGCATATCGGATTCGACGAACAGTTCAACCGGGGTATTAATTACGTAAATGCAACTAGTAATACAATCCACACTTTCAATCACCAGTTGCGCTTGAGTTTTGATAACCGGAAAAAGGAAAAACTGGAAATTGACTTTGGCGGATTGTTGTCTTTGTCCAATGCGACCTATTCTGTTCAGATAGAGATGAACAACCGTTACTTTAACTGGTCCTATTTTATAGAAATGCATTATTCGGCGGTCAGGACCTGGAGCTTTTCCTTTAATGCAGACCTGAATCACTATGGCGGAAAGACATTTGACCTAACCACGTACATTCCCTTGCTGCAGCTGGAAGTAATGCGCTACTTCTTTAAATCCAATCGAGGTGTTTTGGTATTGAAGGGTTTTGATTTACTTAACCGGAATTCAGGAATTACCCAAACGAGCGAGTTCAATTACCTGCAGCAGCAGCAATCCAATACTATTGGCAGGTATGTCATGCTATCTTTCAAATACCGGCTCAATAAATTCGACCAGGGTAATGACGGAGTAGATATCAAGTTGAATGGCCGGTAGCCGGGAATTGCCTGCCTATTGCTTTCTTAAAACGGATAATGATCAGTGCTAATTTTTGGAGTTGTAAGAGGTAGTTTTGAAATCAGTCTGCATGTTTGTTATAGTACCTACTCTTCGGCTACGCTACGGGTGCGGCCTACCCGACGTCCCGAACCCTGAGCGAAGCCGAAAGATTTTTAAACAGTTAAAGCCTTTTAAATAAAGACTCGAAGTTTGGTATCAGTTTCACTCTATGCTTTATGTCTTTTGATATTTGCAGCTAAATTTTTTCACCACTATGGAACAATAAGCTTTCATTTAACTATTACGCAGCAACCCGGAATAAAGTAGAAGCATGGCTTCGCTACACAATATCCATTGCTGAGTTAATTCTTCAATTCCGTTTCCGTACTTTGCATTCACTCAATTGACCTGGAACCAGAAAAAGTGACTGGAAAGAAAAGACCGGCGTCGTATAGCTATTGTTAGCTTATTTGACTATATTCAGCTGCATGAATTTGTCTGTATTGTCATCCATGTCATTGAAGAACCCTGGCCTGCAAATGGTACTTCGTATTATGCCCTGGTGGTTAGCATGTATTAAACTTAAAAAACTATTATCATGGGGAAGGAAAATGTAATAAAGATTTTTGAAGACAAAAAAGTAAGAACGCTTTGGGATGCTGATCAGGAAAAGTGGTATCTGTCAATTATTGATGTTATCGAGATTTTAACAGGCACCGACAGGCCAAGAAAGTATTGGAGTGACCTGAAAACCAAACTACATAAGGAGGGAAGTGAACTGTCCGATAAAATCGGACAGTTGAAAATGGCTGCCGATGACGGTAAATTGAGAATGACTGATGTAGCGGATACGGAACAACTCTTCAGATTGATTCAATCCATTCCTTCACCCAAAGCCGAACCATTTAAGCTTTGGCTGGCTAAAATTGCTGCCGAAAGATTGGATGAAATGCAAGACCCTGAACTCACCATTGACAGGGCGCTGGAACAATACCTTCGATTGGGCTATTCAGAAAGCTGGATTAACCAACGCCTGAAAAGCATTGAGATTAGAAAGGAACTTACAGACGAATGGAGAAAAAGAGGACTTAAAGAAGGCGTTCAGTTTGCAACCCTTACAGATATTATTACCAAGTCGTGGGCTGATAAAACCACCAAAGAATACAAGATTCTCAAAGGTTTGAAAAAGGAAAACCTAAGAGATAACATGACCAATACCGAGTTGATTTTGAACATGCTGGCAGAAGCATCTACCAAAGATATTTCGGTAGCTGTTGAACCAAAGGATTTTGAAGCCAGCAAGCATGTTGCGAAGCAAGGCGGCCATGTTGCCAAAGTTGCAAGGAAGGAACTGGAAGCGCGAACAGGAAAAAAAGTAGTTACCTCATTGAATGCGAAAATACTGTCTAAACCAGGGCTTAAAAGATTAAAGGAAGAAGAGGAGAAGAAGAAAAAATCAAAACGTAATAATTCAAAAAAATAGGTAATGGATTGCAGCGATGATAAGAACTGCCGCGAAAGTTCAAAAACCTGCAGTCCAATTATACAAACCGCTTCACAAATCTGTACAGGTTAAATCCTTCTTCCAATTGTTCTTTCTGTAATGCATCCAGTAGCATTTTTTTGCTGACATCTTTCATCCGTTCCTGCCGGATGATACGCCATGCCTTTTCTGCCAATAACAGGATGCGTCGCGCATTTGAAAGCGGGGTGGCGGAATGCTTTTGTATTTGCAGCAGCAATTCATCTATTCCCACATCATGGGTAGCAACGGTTTTCACCACAGGTACTATCCATTCATCCGTCATAGTGGAAGTTGCCAGTGTCCGTAAGTTTTTTGCAAATCGGTCCGCATCGGCCCGGTCCGATTTATTTACCACAAAAATATCGGCTATCTCCATCAACCCGGCTTTCATGGTTTGGATCTCATCGCCGGCTTCGGGTACCATTACCACCACCGTCGTGTCAGCCAAACCGGCAATCTCCACTTCCGATTGTCCGACACCTACTGTTTCAATAAAAATATAATCAAAGGGAAAAGCTCGCATCACATCCGTTACTTCCATGATCTTTTCCGATAATCCGCCAAGAGATCCCCGGGTAGCCATTGAACGGATATATACATTGGGATCATTAAAATGTTCCGCCAACCGGATGCGGTCGCCGAGGAGTGAACCAAAATTAAAAGGGGAAGTCGGATCTACGGCTACAATACCAATCTTTAAATGCTGGTTAAGCAGGTGATGCACCAACGCATTCACCAGCGAACTTTTGCCGGCGCCGGGTGGCCCGGTAATACCAATAAGCGGCACCTTGCGCAGTTTGATTTTTTCCAGCAGGTCCATACTGCCTTGCAACTCATTTTCCACTGAGGTAATGGCGCGCGCCAGTGATTTGATATCACCAAGTTCGATTTTCTGAAGGAGGGAAGAAGAGGTAACCATGCAGGCTCAGCGGTCGGCATTGCCCAAGATACGCGAACGGATCTGGTCTACCAATTGAGTGGGTATCGGGTGGCGTGAAATTTTCTGGGTAAGAAATTGTTTGAAGGATCTTTCAATCTCAAATTTTTCGAGGCATTGGTTGCAACAATTGATATGTGTGAAGAAGGCCTTTTCCTCTTCATCAGTCAGTTCCCCGTCGAGGGCCAGCATCACATGCTTTAATGTTTCTTTACAATCAGACATCCTTGGCTTGCTTTTTCCCTTTAAACCCAGGGCTTCAGCGATTCTCTTTATACCCCATTTTTGTTGCATATTCCCGTAGTTTTTCTTTCATGAGATTGCGCGCGCGATGCAATCGCGAGCGAACAGTGCCGATTGGTATATCAACGATTTTGGCAATTTCCTCGTAAGTAAACCCTTCCACATCGCTCAACAGAATCACTGTCCTGAAATCTACGGGCAGGTCATTCACTGCTTTGGTTACTTCATCACCAATTAGTCCTTTAAAAAGGTCTTCCCGCAGATCCATATTACCAACAAGGGCTGCGGTATCTGTCTCCTGGTATGTGAGAAAATCTTCATAATCTACCTCATTCGGCTGGCGGGTTTTGCGCCGGTACTCATTGATGAAGCCATTCTTGAGGATTTTGAACAACCATGCTTTTGCATTCGTTCCCCGTTCGTAAGAATCAATAAAACGAAATGCCTTTAGAAAGGTGTCCTGAACGAGGTCATTGGCGTCTTCTTCATTATAAGTCAGGTGAAAAGAGAAATTGTACAGAGCATCTGCATGCGGCAGAAACTCCTTTTCAAACAACGTATTGTTGTCCATTCCGGTCATATTCATCTTATCAGACACGCCTTAAAAATAAGTGAATAAATAGTTCTACAAAAGTTATTACCGTTTACCTTTGAAGCATTGGATCAGGGAAAGCCTTTTTTAGTGCCAAAAGCCTATTTGCAAGCCATTCCATTTCTTGCCCTTGCAGCAGGAATTGCAGGGATGTTCATTGCGCGCGCCATGGTCAGCATCAGCATGATCGCGCTGATCTGCTATGCGCTGCTGCTGGTTGATCCCCGTAAAACATTCCGCGCCTTTTTTAATGATCGGGTACTGGTGGCCTTGTCAATTGTATTTTTTCTTTACCTCGCCAGTTGCATAAATTCAACCGAGGATCGACCCTTTTACCTCGAACGGCTCCGGCTCAAATTGCCATTTCTGGCATTACCTGTTGCCTTCACCGTTTTCAAAGGCAACCTGACTGACCGGAGGTTTTGCCTGCTGCTCTATTTTTACGTTGTGGTCGTGGCCATCACTACATTTATTATTACCGTGCAATATGCTGCTGACTTTGAAATTATCAATAATGCATATATGGAAGGGCGCGTTATAGAAACTCCTTTCAGCCATATCCGGTATTCACTGATGGTAACCTTTGCTGTTTTCGCAGGATACTACCTTTTTGTTGAAAAGAAAGTGATTCGTTATGCCTGGGAGCGATGGTTTATCGCCGCGCTTTCGATTTACCTGATATTCTTTATTCATCTGCTGGCGGTACGCAGCGGGCTGGTTGCTTTTTATGCCTGTATATTATATCTGATCATCCGGTTTATTTTTAAAAGCAGGCAGTTAAAAACGGCATTGTTCCTAACGGGGGTCGTTGTCCTGCTGCCACTGTTCACCTACCTGTTGCTGCCTTCCTTTAAGGCCAAGGTGAATTACATGAAGTACGATTTACAGCAATTGCTTGAGCATAAGAATGCTTCAGGGCTGTCGGATGGTGGCCGCATCTTGTCGATTGAAAAAGGACTTACGCTTTTAAAAGCGCATCCATTTACGGGAGTGGGTATTGGCGATCTGAAGCAGGAAATGAAAAGAGAACTGGAGAAAGCGCCCGAGCATCCGCGAGACAGCCTCCTGCCGCACAACCAGTTTGTTTTTGTTGCTGCCGGTACCGGCTTCATTGGATTACTGGTGTTCTGTGGCTGTATTTTTCTTCCGCTTTTCTACAGGAAGAATCTTGCCAATATCCTGTTTGTCTGCTTTCATATAATTATTTTTTCTTCTTTTTTAACAGAAGCAACCATAGAAGAACAGATGGGTACCGCTTTCTACCTTCAGTTTCTTTTACTGATGCATTTATTCCTTCAATCAGAACAATCATGACACCGCTTTCAGTGGTTATCATTACGTTTAATGAAGAAGGTAACATTGGCCGCTGCCTTGAATCTGTGAAGGAGATAGCCGACGAAATAGTGGTTGTGGATTCCTTTTCCACCGACCGGACGAAGGCCATTTGTATCTCACATCAGGTGCGCTTTGTTGAACATGCTTTTGAAGGCCATGTAGAACAGAAAAACTATGCATTAACGCAGGCCGGCCATAAACATGTATTATCAATTGACGCTGATGAATGTTTATCTCCTGAATTAAAAGCAGCCGTGATAGCCGTCAAGCATCATTGGCAAAAAGATGGTTATCGCATGAACCGGCTCACTTCGTTTTGCGGCCAATGGATTCGCCACTCCGGCTGGTACCCTGACCGCAAACTAAGGTTGTTTGATAAAACAAAAGGCAGGTTTGCCGGTATCAATCCGCACGACCGGTTCGAGATGCACGCAGGTGCCACCACCGGTTTTTTACAAGGGGATCTATTGCATTTTACGGCAGATACAGAAGAGGCTTACCGGATCAAACTGCAACGGTATGCTGAAATTGCGGCTGCCGACCTGTTACGGAACAATAAGTCGGCCGGATGGTTGAAAGTTTATGTGAAAACCGGTGCAAACTTTCTGAAGAATTACTTATTGCAACAAGGTTTTTTGGATGGAGCCGTTGGCTGGAAGATTTGCCTGATGAGTGCAGGGTATACATACAATAAATACCGCATGCTGCGGCAACTCCGGCTATCAGGAAGGGGATGATGCATCAGGCCGGTCCATTACCTTTCCCTTACCTGACAGCGCTTCCACTGCAAGCAATGAGTTAAAGAAGGAAAAGAAAATAACACCGGCTTCTGTTTCCAGCATGCTTTCGGTAATTATACAAAAGAGAAACAGGATAAGGAAGAGCAGGTATCCATAGTCCGGTTTTACTACAGCAACCCAAATGGCGTACAGCATTGCCACAATAAATAGAATTAATCCCGGTATGCCTGTTGCAATGGTGGTTTGCAGGTATTGATTATGTGCATTCAGGTTTTCATTCAGCGGCCGGAGCAGGTTCTTTTCAATGTATTTCTCTTTCAATGCATCATTCGCATCACCACTGCCTACTCCCCAGGGATGGGCCCTGATGATTTCGCCGGCGCTTTCCCAGATCACCTTGCGCATGGTTATGCTGTTTGGCGCATCATTGCTGTAAGGTTCATCCATTTGTGATTGCATTTTCTCCAGCCGCATCCTTGCCTCAGGAACCAAAAATAGAACCAATACCAGGCTGATAATAATTGTTGCAGTAAGGGCTATGCCCGTTATCATTCGCTTCCTGCGATAAAAATAGTACAGCAGGGAAGCAGGAAATAACATCAGCAGCGCTATCATCTCCTGCCTGGCGGAAAGCAGGAAGATCATCAGAATAAAGAACAATAAAAGAAAAACTGAGTACCAGGCCTTGCCGAACAGGTGATCCTTTTTTCTTTCTAAAAAGGGCAGAAGCAGGGAGAGTATGCAGAAGACGAGATACAACGAGATGAAAGCTGGATGCAGGGCCAATGGCGCAGTGAGTTGCGTATAGGTGAAATGGTTAGTTTCTTCAGTAAAAAAGGTGATGGAAGCAATGGACAATAAGATCAGCGAACACAGCATACAACCCAGTATAAAGAATTGCAGCACCCGGCGTACGGGGGGCAACTTCAGTTGTCCGGGAGCAAAAAACAACATAGGAAACAGCAATATGGAAATCTTCAACGCCAGGGTATCTATGCCGGCTTTCAGATTCGCTGAAGGGATAAGCCATACTATCCAGGTAAGATAAATGGACATGAACAGCAATGCCAGCGGATTATTTATCAATGAATGTAATTTATCAGGAAAGCCGCCATCAGCTATCCAGCTGATGACTAGTAATGCGATCAGGAAACCGGTGGTTCTTGGAAATGCTGGTAACAGGAAGGCAATAGCGATCACCGAAAAAGTGAACAGATAAGAAACAATATGTCTAAAGGGTGGCATCTGAAAGTTGTAACATGGAATGATGCAGGGTTTTAGTTCATTGCATGCTGTGCTGAATTCATTTAAGATGAGATGATAACCGGATCTATTTGGTTGCAATAGATGAAGTCGCTGCCTCAACAAATCAAGTGCACACCAAACAGAAACCACTACATAGAAAATCTCAGGCTGACTTCTTCAAAAGGGTTTTGACTTCATCCCATTTTCTGCGCGACACATCAACGGTTGTATTATCTTCCAATAGCAACTGATGGGTATTGAGAATACTCTTTACATAGCTTCGGTTTACCACATGCGATTTATGAATTCGGATAAAACGGCGCTCATCGAGCAGTTCGGCAAAATCCTTCAGCGTTTTAGAGGCGACTAATTTCTTTCTTTCTGTCAAATGAAAAGTAGTATAGCTTCCATCCGCTTCCAGCCTGATAATATCGCGGATGGGCAAAAACAACGTTCCTTCAGTGGTGGAAATAGCCAGCTTATATTCATCAGGGGTTTTTGCATGCAGGTTACTGATAAAATTTTGCAATACCGGTTCCCGATTAAATTCCAGCGACCGTTTTTCTTTGAACCGGTCAATGGCTGTTTTCAATTCATCCGGATTAATTGGTTTTAATAAGTAATCCAGGGCGCTGTAACGGATGGCCTTTATAGCATAATGATCAAAAGACGTGATAAAAATGATTTCAAAACTTATAGGATGAATTTTATTCAGCATTTCAAAACCGGACAGGCCGGGCATTTCAATATCCAGAAAAACCAGGTCAGGCTGGTAACGCTTTATAGCTTCCAGGCCGGTAAACGCTTCACTGCAATTTGCGACCAGCAACAGCTCCGGAAAAGCATGCTCGAGCATATCCTGAAGGGATTTGCGAATAAAAGCATCGTCGTCAATGATAATGGCTTTGTAAATATTCATATCGGATTGGTCGCAACCAAACAGAAGGATTGCGCTTTTTGAATGGTGTTCAGATCATTTTGGCCTCAATAAATTATTTTTTACGAAAGGCGATGGAGTGCATGTTCAATTTCCCTGAAGGCCAAGTTACAACCTTCTTCCAGTTGTTCAATGAGTTCCTGCAATTCTGAAATGTCGATCTCTTTGGCCTTCATTTCAATGGTATTTGCAAGCAGTTCTTCTTTCACCATCCCAAAAAAGCCAAGTTGCGGCTTGAGCCGGTGAGCGGCATGATAGATCGCATCGCGATTATCCGATACCGCCATTTGTTTTATATGGCTTAACCTTTCCGGTATTATTTCAAGAAACTGAATCAGATATCCGCGGATCTTCATATGGTCACTTCCATACAGATCATAGAGTTTGGTAAGGTTAGTGTTATGTGTTATTTCTGAGGCGGCATTCATTTTCGGTGTTTCCGGCTTAGCATTATTGCTTTTGTCAGATGCGATCGAATCGGAATCTTTCGTACGCCTGGTATTGCGGTGCAGTACTTTGCCAATCTCTCTTATCAGCTCTTCTTTTCTAAATGGTTTGGCCAGGTAGCTGTTCATTCCGGCATCAATACATTTTTTCAGGTCGCTGCGGACAACACTTGCCGTAAGTGCTATAATAGGAATATTCGAAAGCGGTTCGGGAAAGGAAGAGCGGATGATGCGCGTAGCCTCATAGCCATCCATTTCCGGCATTTGAACATCCATCAGAATCACATCATACGCAACGGTTGTACCGGTATGCTGCTTCAGTTTTTCAAGTACTGCCATGCCGGTAGTAACCAGGTCAATCTTTACCTCTTCAATCAGTTTTTTTATGGTATCGATAGTTACCATTTGGTTATGCTCATTGTCTTCCGCAAGCAATATGCGAAGCCCAAACAAGTCATCAGCAGTATAACCGTCCCGCTCCAGCTGAAAATTGCTGAGTTGATCTGTTGTTCCAATGCCCTGCCTGATCTCAAAGGAAAAAACCGAACCGGAATGCAACTCACTTTCAACCTCCAGTTTTCCACCCATCAACTGCACCAGGTTTTGGGATATGGTGAGTCCCAGCCCTGTGCCGCCGAATCTGCGGGCATCATCTGAACTTGCCTGGCTAAAGCTTTCGAATATTTTTTTCTGCGCCGAAGGTTCAATGCCAATACCGGTATCTGAAACGGCAAACTTCAAGTAAACGGCATCACCCTGCTTACTTTCTGTTAAGGAGTTATCGGATGCCGTCACGGTTTCCCATCCTGGTGCCACCGTTTTCACGGTCGTTTCCACCGGCATTACGGAGAGCATCACGCTGCCTGTCTCCGTAAACTTTACCGCATTGCCGGCAAGATTCATCAGAATCTGCGTAAGCCTTGTCGGATCGCCAATCAGCACCGCAGGAATAGCCGGGTCTATTTGCACCAGTAACTTCAAACCTTTTTCATCTGCCTTAAACTGTAACATATCCCGCACGGCATACACCAGATCATGCAGTGAGTAAGGAATTGTCTCCAGGGTCATCATACCTGCCTCCAGCTTCGAGAGGTCAAGTATGTCATTAATAATCACCAGCAGGTTTTCCGAGGCATGCCTGATGACAGAGAGGTACTTTTTATTCTTTTCCTCCTGCGGCTCGTCAAGCAAGAGGTTGGTGGTTCCAATTACCGCATTCATCGGAGTACGGATCTCATGGCTCATATTAGCGAGAAACTGAGACTTAAACTGCTCACTTTTTTCGGCACGTTGCCTGGCTTCTTCAATAAGCACATTTTTCGCTGCCAGCTCTGTTGCAGTGCGTTGTTTCAACTGGTACCGGTTCCAAAGCAGGCCCACAATCAGCAACAACAGCACCGCACCGGCAATAAATACATTTTTCAACAACCGTTGTTGCAACGCCTCTTCCTGTTGCAGTTGCTTACTTTTATTCAGCAGGATAATCTCTTTATCCTTTTGCGAGGTTTCAAATTGAGTTTGCAGCTCTAAAAGTTTTTTGTTGTTTAATCGCTGGTTTAGGGTGTCTTTAAGTATCATGGACTGCTGCAACATTTCATAACCTTTTTTATAGTCACCGGTTGCATAATACGTTTGTGCAAGGCCATTCAGATTGTATTGTTGTTCCAGTTGAAGTTCTTCTTTTCCCGCCACGGCATTCCAGCCTGACTGGTATGATTGCAGCGCCGGCTGGTATTGCCTGCTTTCGAAGTAAGCATTGCCAAGATCAAAGTAGGCACTGCCCAGATGATGGTCACTGTTAATCTGCTCGGCACCGGCCACTGCCTTCTTAAGATAGTATATGGCGCCCGCCAGGTTATCTGTTTGCTGGTAAAGATCACCGAGCGACATGGCTGCATTGATCATACTGAGTATGTCATTCAGCTGCTCTGCTATACTATAAGCATTGAGTAAATGGTCTTCAGCAGCCTGAAAATCTTTCTTCTTGAGGTACAGGCCGGCCAGGTTTATCTTACATACGGCCACCTGCTGTGTATTGCCAAGCTTTGTCTGCAACTCCAATGCCTTAAGTGCCCAGGGCAATGCCGCTTCCCAGTTTTCCTGGTACATATATAACTGGCAAATAGAGGTGCTTGCCCTCGCCAGCCGGTCATCGCTTTTTATTTCTTCACTCAGCAATACAGCCGCCTTCAGGTCTTCGAGTGCTTCTTCATACTTTGAAATAATGGTGAATAACGTTCCCCTGTTAATATAGACCAGGGCAATCCTGTTCTTATCGCCAACTTCCAGCGCCGCTGTAAGCGCGAGGTTGGCATACTTAAGCGAGCTGTCGTACTTACCGCTATTTTGAAAGTAGCTGCACAGGTTCAGTCCGCACTGCGCAATGCCTTTTGTCCAGGCAATTTTGTTTGCCAGATGAAGGGCCTGCATGGTCAGTACTATTGCGGTATCCGGATCACTGTTTAAGAAAACGGTACCCATTTTTCTCAGTGCATTAATGCGGCCGGTATCGGTAGTAGCCTGCACAAGTTCCTGCTGATAGGTATGTAATGCTTCCCTGTCCTGTGCAGTAACCGGTAAATGCATACACGCTATTATACAAATGCACATTAATATAATACCGAAAAGGGCACGTGAAAGCATCTGCTAATTTATAGTATTCTTCGATGGGTAGTTACGTTCACCAATTCAGAACGGCCTTTCACCAATCGGATTTGAATCGGGCATCAGGAGAAAATATTTTTGGCCACTGATTCTTCAAAACAAAAAAATCAATCATGAAAAATTTAGCGTTACCCATTTTATTGCTGATCGGCTGTCTCCAAATCAAAACAGTTTCGGCACAATCATGGCTGCTTTCCGGCAACTCCGGAACAGCTTCTTCCAGCTTCATTGGCACCACAGATAACAAACCCTTAAAATTCAAGACAGACAATGGTTTGCGAATGACTATCAAACCTAACGGGAATATTGGTATGGGTATCTCCTCGCCGGAGGAATTGTTACATCTATCCGGAGGCAAGCTGAGAATTGATGCCGACCTCCTGACCGGCAATTCCATGCTTAAGCTGAATGATCCAAATGGCGGCAATATCCTGATGACCTTTGAGGAAGCGGGTGTTCCAAGATCATGGCTCGGGTTTGACCATTCAACGGATGACTTTGTAATAAGTGCAACAGCAACCGGCACCCGTGAAGATTTTATCATTAATGCGTCGAGCGGCAATGTGGGTATTGGCACCAAGACTCCTGCTTACAAATTGCAGGTAGAAGGCCCCACTTTTATTGATGAAAGCTTGTACGTGGAAGGTGACCTGGTGATGTCGAGTGTTAACCCGGCAATAGTCAGCGGCGATATCGTTTTCACCTATGACCAGCAGGATATAGGATTCACCGCACCATCTAACGCTTTTGCTTCTCCTATGTTGGTTATGGGTGGAAGTTCTTCCTTCACAAGGATGCTTGCCTCCAAAGGACTGGGCGGAGATATCAATACCGGTATCAGGTTTGATTATGCCGACAACCAGTTTGATTTCACGGATGCCGGAACCAGCAGGTTATCCATTGATCTTTCCAGCGGAAATATTGGCATTGGTGAAACAGCGCCTGCTGATCGTTTTGAGGTGCATGGCGGAGAATCTTCATTCTATGGAAACATTGGTGTGCAAACTGCAGCAGGAACCCGTACCATTCAGTGCGGCGCCACACAAGGTGCATTGATTGGCATAGGAACCGCTGAATACATCCAGGATGCCGGCACTTCTACCTTAAGTACCAATAATAACTGGGTTCCGGTTTCCGATAATCTCTGGAGCCTGGGAACTTCCGCCACGCGCTGGCAGGATGTGTGGGCTGTTGACGGAAGCATCAATACCTCCGATGCAACCATGAAAACAAATATCAGGGATATAAACTATGGAATAGATGCAGTGATGCAATTGCGCCCGGTATCTTTCCAATGGAAAAGTGACCAAAGTTATACGAAGCTGGGAGTAATTGCCCAGGAGATCCGGGAAGTACTCCCTGAGGTAGTTCGTGACTGGGATTATTTGATTGATGAAACCACCGGTGTAAAGACAAAGGTTGCTTCTGAAAAACTGGGTGTGATGTATGATGATATCATCCCGGTGCTGATTAAAGGCATGCAGGAACAGCAGGAACTGATTACCAGTTTGCAATCGGCAGTAAGCAGCTTGCAGACTGAACTGGAATCACTGAAAACAGGAAATACATCAGGCATGAAAACTGCATCTGCAGCTACCGGCCATGCACGACTTGAACAAAATTTTCCGAATCCTTTTGATCAGTCAACGACCATCCCCTATTTTATTCCTGAGAACTCAATGAATGCCTTCATTCAAATTACCTCTGTGCAGGGGGCGATCATCAAATCCATTCCGCTTACCGGAAAGGGTAGAGGCCAGGTTACACTAAGTGCTGCTGATCTGCAAAACGGCCAGTACCAGTATTCATTGATGATTGAGGGAAAACTAATTGACACCAAACCGTTGAACATCTCGAAATAAGTAAAGCAGTATTACTGCAATACACTTTGATAGTACTGTTGGCAGAGCAGTTGGATGATAAATCCTGCTGCTCTGCCTTTTCAGATGATATTTTTTTTGGCAGGGACTCAGCATAAAGCAACGAATGGCCCACTCATCCTTTCAAACCCGCCTTTCACCAGGCAGTATCCATAGCATCCCAAAGAGCAACGTTTTATTGTAGCGTAACTAACGAAATGAATCTTGATAGCTGTTATTCATCCTTTCTGAAAGAATACCTCATGACCTATAATCTGATACAACTTTTTTAGCGGCGCCATACAGCACCGGGCATACAGATTGTGCATTACGGATTAACCACCGTTGGCGTCACAGAAATTCTAGTGCGTCTGCAAATGAGATATCAATGCAAAAGCAACAAGCGGCCAGTGGCAACTATACCTGCATAATTTCTAACTTCATAGAAGTAGATTCCCGTTTCAAAATCAGCGGATGGGATGGCAACCGTTTGTTGTGCTATTGGTAATATACAACTGTAAACGGTTGTACCATTCATATTTCTAATCAACAGTTGTGCAGGATGCTGCATTTCATACCTGATTACCATGGATTCATTGACAAGCAGGTTGGGAAAATCAATACGGATGCTTTCATCAGCAGAAAGAATACCCGTTGCAATCGTGGTATCCGGCGTATACTCCCACCAATCGTGATAATAGCTGCCTGACTCACCCATGCCCATATATCCTTTATTGAGAATCTCGAGCCCTGTTCCAAAAGCGCGCGGGGCCCCGGGAAAATCCGCAAGTGCCGTCCAGGTATCAGTAGCCTGCTCCCATTCCCAGAAATCGCTGAACCAGGTCTGTTGATTGCTGCCACCGCCAATGTAACCCCTGTCTTTCAGGCCAAAACCTGAACAGGCATCCTGCCCATTACCGGGATAGTCCGCTTTCTGTGTCCAGCTGTCAGCTTCAGGATTGTATTCATAAAAATCAGCGTACAGGGTGCCGGCATAAGCACCTACTCCAATGTATCCGTATCCGGAAATTGAAAATGCCACACATTCATAGCGTGGCGCTCCCGGGAAATCCGGTTTTTGCGCCCAGCTGTCACTTACCGGATCATAGGCCCAGAAATCATCGAGGTAACCTGCATCTCCAACGCCTGTTCCAACGTACCCGGCATTGGCGATTGAAAAACCTGCCGAATACCTTCTCGCAACCGGAATAGGAGCAATGGCCGTCCAGGCATTGGTCTGCGGATCGTACTCCCAGAAATCTGCCGTGTTAAAATTATTGTTCACATCATAGCCGGTTCCAACATAACCCAGCTCACCAATTGAAAATCCTACACCTGCGAAGCGTGCAGTACCTCCAAAATCCGCTTTCTGCGTCCAGACATCATTTACCGGGTCAAACTCCCATAGATCTTTGTAAAAATTTCCATTGTAACCCATGCCCATATAACCTTTGCTTCCGATAGAAAATGCCATTGCAGACCTCCTGGCACTTCCGCCAAAATCAGCCTTCTGTGTCCATGATTGAGAAAATGACCATGAAGTGCAGAGGGTAAAGAGTAATAAAGGGGTGAGGTGTTTCATGTACATGTATTTTGAAACAGTGAATGACAGGCGATTCTTAAAAATAGCAAATAGCTAAGAGAGCATGAAACTAAAGTGCAAAAGCATGCCGTTCAAATAGTCTGCTTCCTGCATATGTGGCAAAGGTTTAAGCCGGCATTTAATGATCAATAGCCGCTGCTGTCATGCTGAACTCGTTTCAGCATCTTTCAACCCAAGAAACGAAGTGGTCCCCACGAAGCGTCATGCTGAACTTGTTTCAGCATCTCTCGGCTCAAAGAACGAAGCGTTCCTACGAAGCGTCATGCTGAACTTGTTTCAGCATCTCTCAGCTCAAAGAACGAAGCAGTCCCACGAAGCGTCATGCTGAACTTGTTTCAGCATCTTACCACTCATCCTTTTAAAGGTAATTCAATGCTTCATTCCTTCAGCATCATCTCCCCGATAAACTTCACAGGTGCGCTTCCATAACTCAAAAACTGTTCATGAAAATCCTTTAATGTATACTGATCTCTCCGTAATTCCTGATATGCAGCTCTTAAAGCATTGATCTCTGTCGCTCCCGTAAAATAAGAACACAACTGTACCTGCGATACTTTAGCCCGGTAGTATTTCTCTTCTACCTGTGCATCTTCCTGGAAGGCTTCGTACTTCAGTAACTTCACGAAATCTTCTTTGGTATAGTCTTCACAGTGCATTCCATAGTCAATGATCACATTACAGCATTCCCGCAAACTCCATTTATAAAACATCAGCCACATTTCCGGAGCCTGATCGCGCCAGCCATTTTCGAGCATCATCCGTTCGGTATATACGGCCCATCCTTCAACCATGGCACCATTTGCAAAAACAGATTTCACGATATCTGGCGATTTGCTGTTGTAAACTCCCTGCAGGCAATGGCCCGGTATGGCTTCATGAATAGAAAGAATGGTAAGCATCCAGTCGTTGTTTTCACGCAGCTGACTTTCTGCCCACGCACGCGGGGCTGCGGTGAGGTCGGCAATGTTATAATACGTGACTGCATTTTTCTGATAAGGGGGCGTTTGGCTGGCGCTTGCCAGGGATACCCCACTCATGTATGCCGGCATAATACGCACCTGCAATGGATAGGCGGTGTCGTAATCAAAAAGGTTTTTAGCGATGATAAACCGTTCCAGTTCGTCGATCTGATTATTGATGGTATCCACAAAATGTTCCGGTGCTGCATGATTCCGGGAAACGGCGTCGATCACAGAGCTGATCAGTCGTAAGGTGTCTGCCGGCTTTTCATTTTTGCCGCAGTACTTTGGCCATAGTTCTTCCGCAATAGCAAACATTTCACGGTGATAGCTCTTTTTTGCTGCGATCGCCTTTTCAAAAATCTCTACTGGTGTATAGTCTGTAACGATGTCGTACCTGAACTTCCGGTTGAAATGTTCTTCACCGATGCGAAAACTGCGAAAAGCAGTAGTATCATCCGCGAGCATAGTTTTTAATGAAGCAACATAGTTTTTTATTGCACCGGTGGTTACCTGGATTCTTTGCAGCAAGGTATCCTTTTGCGATGGTGAAAGTGATGATGCGGCTATAGAATCCGCAAGTGATGATCCAAAAACATCCAGCCCGCCTTCATTTTGATGTATTGCCAACTCGGTGTATTCTCTTGTGGGCTTCCTGATCAGTTGCAGGGCTGCTGCATAATAATCTGCAGCGTAACGGAGGTGTTGTGTCAGTATTTTCAACCGCGCATTCAACGGTGCGTAATCGCGGTGAATAATCTCATAACAGGTATTGCTGAGGTTGTAGCCGGATGGATCCCATTCCTGCAATTTAAATGTATCAATATACCAGATGGTGCTGCGCAACTGGTTTTCCAGTATCCTGTAATCCATCTTGTTCTTATCGGCCAGCCGGGTATAATCGAAGGCTGCAAGTGAGTCGAGGTAGTTTCTTGAAAATGTTACATCGCCGGCAAATGCTGCGCTATCGGGAACTTTAAGCTGCTCATAGTATTTGCCATAGCCAACACTGATAGCTGCTGCAGGATACTGCTTCCAGTATGCATCCAGGAACCTTTCTGTAAATGCAACGAACCGTTCATCAGAATTATTTTCTGCGGTATTCTCCTGCGCTATGTTACAACCGGCAAACCATACCACCGCAGTGAGATAAAAAAGAATGCATACACCGGCATGCATGAGGTAGGGTTTTTTCTGCATGGATTTATTTTGGAGTGTTGATAAAGATAGTAATTAGCTGATTTGCGCATGAGGTAAGTTCCCTGCAATACGCTATGCAAAAATAGCTGCCGGTGCTGTCAAATCGTATCTTTGCAATCTACCAACCTCACCGCATGTGATCTGCCTGTTATCCTTCCAGCTTGTTTTTTTCATCTTTTTTAATGAAGAACCGGGTAATCCTACTGATGAACCAGAAATCTGCCGGACCGGATGTCATCATGCAACAGAAGTCAATATCAATCTCTCCAAGGCATGGTTCGGTATTTATCAGATAAGCGGAAGTGGTGAGTATGAGTTGAAGAAAATTCATCCCCGGATCAGGCCGTGCCACGATCCTGTATTTGACAATGAAGAAGACAGCTTATCAGGCCGGGAAGTTTTTATAGAGGGCAATCCGGAAACGCCGGTGTTATTGCTTGGCGGACTTGCATTGCAGGAAGGCAAGCTGGAGACTTCATTCATCAACAATCCGCGGTGTCTTTATCCCGGTGACTATGTCCGGTTTAACATGAATAACAAAGAATATGCACTGATGGCTACTGGCACCGTTGTGTTTGATACGGCCAAGAACCGGTTGGTACCATACATCAAAGATTATAAAGTTTCCCTGGTGGAAAGCATGTACAACCAGCCGGTGGTTCAGGAAATAATCTCCCTGGATCAGTTATATGCAAGTGATGAAGTGCAACCCGCGGTTTTTTATGCAGGAGATATTGACCGCGATGGAAAGCCTGATCTGCTCTATGACCTGAGCACGCATTACAACATGTCGAACATCACGCTGTTTCTTTCTACCAAAGCCGAAACCGGCAAACTGGTGAAACAGGTGGCCAGCTGGACAACGACCGGCTGCTGAATTTATCAGTGATTATACAGTTCATAAACAGGCATACAACAAACCGTTTAGTTTGTCAACTAAGGGTTGGCACACAGCCAGCCAGGCAATGTCAATATCCGATTTGACCGCCCATGAATATTATTTATTCAGATAGTTAAATCTGTTTATTTTTTTCCCGGAATGCCTAGCCACCGGGGCATGGATATCCGATGTTTTTACAATTCAAATAAATATATATACATTGTGATTGGTTTCCGGATGAAGCGGAAAAGTACGTAGCATTTGCAAGGCAATAATGGTCTTCAGCTTCATTGTGGAAAGAAGGCGCTTTTTTTTGGAAAATGCTTACTGCATTTTTTCAGAAAAAGGACTGTTTAGTTGATCACAGCAATCTACCTATACTAAACATAACCTTAATGAAAACACTGTTACGCATTCTTAAATGGACGGGCATTGTGCTTGCCGTTGTCATCATCGGTTTGGTTGTTGCTGTTTACACCATGTATCCTCCGAAGATGGAGGCTCCGCTTCCGGATATCGCAGCGAGTACTGATAGCGCTGTGATAGCACACGGCAAGTACCTGGTATATGGCCCTGCACACTGTGCGGAATGCCATTCAGGAACCCGCGAAGATTTTATGAATGGCATACCTCTTTCGCAGCTTACCCTTTCGGGCGGCATGGTATTCACATTGCCAGGAGGTGCGGTGCATTCAAAGAACCTAACCCCTGATAAAGAAACCGGCATTGGAAGGTACAGCGATCAGGAGCTGGCCCGCATGATAAGGCACGGAGTACGCTCTGACGGAACCATCATGTTTCCTTTTATGGCTTATGCCAACATGAATGATGAGGACCTGACTGCTATCATTTCTTACCTGCGAACGGTAGCACCCGTAAAAAAGGAAGTGCCGGAAGATCATCTCAATTTTATTATGAAAGGCGTGATGGCATTTATGATTAGGCCATATCCTCCGAAGGAAGGTTTTCCGAGACCCGTAAAACGTGATACTACGGTGGAGTATGGGGAATACCTGGCCAGGGCTGTTTCCGGCTGTGAAGATTGCCATACCCAGTTTGACGAGATGAGCGGTAAATTTACCGGAACCCCCTTTGCCGGAGGAGGAAAAACGCCGAGCGCAACGGAAGAACCGGGCGTATGGGTCATGACCGCAAATCTGACACCGGATCCTGAAACCGGCAAAATAGCAACCTGGAGCTATGAACGGTTCAAAGAGCGTTTTCAAAAAGAAGGGCGCAGAGTTAAAGAAAGTATTATGCCCTGGGAAACATTTGTGAACTATAGCGACAACGACTTGAAAGCTGTTTATAAATACCTGATGAGCCTGCCACCTGTTAAGAATGATGTTGGTGACATACTGGTCAGGGAGGAGCAGTAAGATCTTTTTGGCGTGCATCAGGCAATTAAGCCGGAAATGACCAGTTGAATGGAAAAAGCATGGGACAGTTTTGCATGAACCATATTAATACTGTCCATACTGCTTTTTTACTTCCACCCGCATACGCCCGAAAATATTCTCCATGAATGGTTGCAGAAGTTTGATTGATCGTTTAGGTATATCATGGTATTACAGGCTGCTTAATAATCGGTTGCCGAAAAAGGGAACAAGATTTGCCGGCAGTTCATAAGGTTTTTAGTCTTCAATCAGGTGGCGATATACCCTAAAGCAGCTGGTCAAATTAGCATCCTGCAAAGCGTGCTGCGAAATATTTCTTCTCTTTAAAGTCATGGTATCCTTTGTATGACACGCATTTTTTCCATGTACGAAAATTAGCAGGTACCCGGGTGCAGCTTTATTAATCACCACAAACCGGTCATGTGAAAGTGAGCGACCGGCAACTTATTGGTAACTTCCTGAATGAGCATGGTTGCTACAAAACCATTTGAACATTACATTTACATCAAAATAGCTTTACATATGGAATACCGTAATCCCCGGAAAATCTTTATCGTTGATGACGATGCAACGGCAACAGAAGCGCTGAAGAATTTTCTTACACAGGATATACCACACCAGGTCTCAGTTTTCAGCACCGGGGAAGAATGTCTTAAAAAGCTGCATGAGAAACCGGATATCGTCATCCTTGCATATTACCTCAACTCCGTTCACAAAGACGCTGCCAATGGTCTGGAAATTCTACAGGCGATCCGGAAATTTCATCCGGAAGTTCATGTTATTATGCTATCAGGCCAGGAGAGGTATTCAACGGCATTCGAGAGCATACAAAAAGGCGCTGAACAATATGTAATGAAAGGGGAAGGTGCTTTTGAGGAAATTGCAGAGCTGATACAGGAGTTTCAATAACTGAAACCTACCGGTTAGCAGCTTCAACTGAGATAGCTGCTTGTCTAACCCGGGTAAGCATCAATGCACTGCTTCGCATCGTTTGCCAATATCCATTGATTTTCTGGTAGCCTTTACTTAGGTTTGAGCTATGAGCCAAACGCGTCAGCTTGCCGCAATCATGTTTACCGACATGGTAGGATACACTGCCTTGATGCAGGAAAATGAACAACTGGCATTGCAAAAGCGCGATCGCTGTCAGTCCATTTTTGACAAAGCACTCGGCCGCTTTAATGGTAAACTGTTGCAATATTACGGAGACGGAACCCTCAGCATTTTCACGTCTGGTGTTAATGCAGTCAGATGCGCCATTGAAATTCAAACCCATTGCAGGCAGGATAAAATAGAGCTGCGCATTGGGATACATACCGGAGATGTACTGACAGATGAAAACGGCATCTATGGCGACAGTGTTAATGTTGCTTCGAGGATTGAATCGCTTGCTGTTCCGGGCAGCATTTTTATTTCGGTGAAACTTTATGATGAAATAAAGAATCATGAGGGCATTTATTCGAAGGCGATTGGATTCTTCGAAATGAAGAATGTGAAACAGCCTGTTGAGGTCTTTGCCATTTCCAATGAAGGAGTACTGGTGCCTACAAGAGATGAAGTGAAAGGGAAACTAAAAAAGGTGGTGAACTCAATAGCCGTTTTGCCTTTCGCCTCTTTAAGTTCAGATCCTGAAAATGAATACTTCTGCGATGGCATAACGGAAGAACTGCTGAATGTATTGGCAAAGATGGATGGCTTGCAGGTTACCTCGCGTACTTCCTCTTTCGCTTTTAAAGGGAAAACAGAAGATATAAGGGAAATCGCCACAAAACTCAATGTACAGAAGGTACTGGAAGGCAGCGTGCGGAAATCAGGCAATAAAGTAAGGATTACGGCACAGTTGATCAATGCAGCCGATGGCTACCATCTTTGGAGTGAAACCTATGATCGCTCACTTGAAGATATTTTTATTGTGCAGGATGAGATCGCACGCGAAATCGCCGGTAAGTTCCGGCTAAACCTGAACGAACAGGATTTCACCAGGCAAATTGTGAAGGCGCCGACTGAAAATTTACAGGCCTACATGAAATACCTGAAGGCGGTAACAACCTGGCAGAAGGGAACGCACGAAATCACGGTGGCCATGCAACTATTTGAAGAAGCCGTGCAGCTGGATCCGGTGTTTGCCGAACCTTACAGCTACATGGCATTTCTATATTTTGCCATGGGCGAAAACGGGATGCTGCCGCTGAAAGAAGCCGGTGAAAAATGCAGGGTTGCAGCCAATAAAGCCATGGAAATTTCACCCGAAAATCCTTATTCCCTGCTTGCTTCCGGAATCTGGAATATGATGTTTGGCTTTAACTGGAAAACTGCATGCGCATTGCTTGAAAAATCGCTGTCGGTAAATCCTAACAGCTCATTTGCCTGGAGCTTCTATTCTCTTTACCGTTTGCTTATGCGCGAATTCGATGACCTGGATGAATATGCGCAAAAAATCAGGGCCATTGATCCGCTGGATGCCTTTTCCAATGGCATGATTGCGAACCTGTACCTGTATTCCAACCAGCTGGAAAAGGCACATAGAATATGTCATGAGTTCAATAAAGTCTCTTCAGAAATTGCATATATAACCATGGTCGGCCTCTTTGTTGAAGGAGCCAGAGACGGGTGGCATACCATTATTCCAAGACTGGAAGCCATCAGGAAGCAGCATGGCCCTTTTCCAATGCTCATGGGAATACTGGGAATGGCCTATGCTACACATGGTGAAACCGAAAAGGCGAAGTCATGTATTGACTGGTTTGAAGAAGCAGGTAAACAAAACCAGGGTCATGTTATGGACCATGTGGGGCTGATTTATGCAGCACTTGGAATGGAAACGGCATTCTATGAAGTGATTGAAAAAGGTGTTGCCGGCGGTTCCATCGTTCCCGGTTGGATCTATAAGTCTCCGCTGCTTCCTGAAAAATTCAGAAATGATCCGCGTTTGATTGCGATCAGGATTAAGATGGGACTTCCGGTCTGAAATTTCCGTTTATCAAAACAAATACCTGGCAGGTTCATCCTTCCCTTTTCAACATCCGCCTTATACTTTTCTTCTGAAAATCCTGGCTGTCATTACTCCGCGGAAAAGGAATAGCTGGAATGGCAACATCCAGGAATCGGCATAACGGTTCCCATCCATCTTTCACTTCAAACACAAGCAGCTTGTCGGCCGGTACGGTCCTCTTTACTTCCTCATTCCAATCGTTAAACAGTTGCATCATGGCTTCACGGTTCTTCGCCCGGCCTTTGAACAAAGCTTGTTCATTAAAAAGTATCCGGTCGAGCCATTGGGAAGCTGCGGGCAGGTTTCTGAGCCGACCAGAAAATACACCAAACACCCTGGCCAGCAACAAAACCGGTGCAGGGATACCTTTCAAAATGGTTTTGCTGGCACTGTCATACCAGCTTCCGGCGTCCCGTACCGTCAGAATTACTTTTGCCTCAGGATATTGTTTCATGAATTCACGATAGTACAAGGCTGCAGGAAAATCAACAGCCGACTGGTAGCCATCAAACAATACAGCATAATCGGGTACCTCCCCCTGCTCCAGTTGCAGCCAGCAGGGAAACCTGCTTTGGTCTTTTATCAGTTCATACATATGATAGCATTTGCCAAATCCCAAATGCTCCAATGCAATCTTCAACGATTCTGTTCCGGTCCGGCCCATTCCGGCACCAATTACTTTTAAAGGCATGGTTTGATTTTTCGTCAGAGTAAATATAGAGTAAATATATAAGCATAATCATATACGCAGGCAGCATTACTCCTTGTTTTTCTATTACCGAATATGTAGGTTTGAGCACTATGGCTACAACCCGTCAGCTTGCAGCAATCATGTTCACCGATATGGTGGGGTATACCGCCCTGATGCAGGAGAATGAACAACTTGCACTTAAGAAGCGCGACCGCAGCAAAAACATTATTGAACGTGCATTGGAAAAGCATGGCGGAAGGTTACTGCAATATTATGGGGATGGCACTTTAAGCATGTTCACTTCTGCCGTTAATGCCATCCTGTGTGCCATTGAGATGCAGACACATAACCTGGAAGACCCGAAGATAGATGTGCGTATTGGTATTCATATCGGGGATATCATCTTCGATGAAGCCGGCATTTATGGTGACAGTGTAAACGTGGCATCCAGGATTGAAACACTGGCAGTACCCGGCAGCATATTTATTTCTGAACGTATGCAGGAAGAGGTACGGAACCACCAAAGTATACGTACCCAACCCCTTGGCTTTTTTGAATTGAAGAATGTCAAACAGGCCATGCAGGTTTATGCTGTTTCCAATCAGGGAATTGTTGTTCCCTCCAGAACAGAAGTAAAAGGGAAAGTGAAAGAAGTGCTCAACGCAATTGCCGTTCTTCCTTTCGCAAGCCTGAGTTCGGATTCGGAGAATGAGTTTTTCTGCGATGGCATCACGGAAGAACTGATTAATGTACTGGCACAGGTGGATGGTCTGCAGGTAACTTCCCGTACATCGGCCTTTGCGTTCAAAGGGGTGAATGAGGATGTTCGTGAAATTGCCGGTAAGCTGAACGTGCAGAAGATTATTGAAGGCAGCGTTCGTAAAGCAGGTAATAAAGTGCGCATTACGGCACAGCTTATTAATGCTTCCGATGGTTATCATATCTGGAGCGCAACCTACGATCGAAACCTCGAAGATATTTTTGAAGTGCAGGATGAGATTTCGAGGGCCATTGCCAATAAGCTGCGCGAAAATTTATTGCCTGAAAAGCATGAAGCGCCTATAGCCGCTGCCCCTACGGAAAACCTGGAGGCGTATAAAAAATACCTGCAGGCGCTGATCAACTGGGATAGCATACAGATGGAGGTTCGCTTCAACGCGGTGGATCAGCTTAAGGAAGCCGTAACCCTCGATCCTGAATTCTCCGCGGCTCATGCCTTGCTGGCTGTCATCTATTCATTTCCGGGAATCATGGGCATTATGGATGCTGATGAAGCAAAAAGGCTTGCAGCTTATCATGCAGGCCTGGCTATGAAAGCACAACCTGAAAACCCCAAAGCTATGGCGGCCATGGCTATAGTGAAGCTGGCTGAATGGGAATGGCAGGAAGCCTATGACTTGCTTATTAAGGCCAACACGATCAACCCCAGCGAGCCTGCCGTGTATTTTGTTTTGGGAGAATACTACATGCTGATGCTGCAATATGATAAAGCGGCAGAAGTAGCAATGCGCACCGCTCAGGTGGATCCTATGAGCGCACGCACTTTGGCGGAAGCAGCACGTATCCTGATTTATATTAACAAGCCCGATGAAGCACTTGAACTTGCAGAGCGGTCGGTGGCTTTAAATCCTGATAATTTTTTGGCGAAACAGTTACTTGGCTATGTTGCATACCTGAAGGGGGATTATAAAAAAGCGCTCGACATCTTTGAAGCCAACCATAAGATTGTAGGAGACCATCCTTATGTTCTGTTGGCTCTTGCACTGGGTTATAAAAAAGCAGGCATGGAGGAAAAAGCACGGGCCATTCAACAGCAGTTTGTTGCGATGAACCAACAGCATCCGGGGTCCGGGTTTGAGACCATGATAGCGTATCTGCACGTTGTTTTCAATGAACTGGAAGCGTTTTACCAGCTTTACGACAAGGAAGTGAAAGAAAAAAATACCTGGGTAATACAAATGTATGGCGACTCATTCAACGGCGTGCTGCGCACGGATGCACATGTTAAGGCCACCCGGAAGATGGCTGGTTTACCCGTTTGGGATTAACAACCAGCCTGCAGGTATCTATAGTGGAAGCTATTTTCCTGTTTATATCTTTATCAGATAATCCCATGCTCTATGAACCGGATGCTGCTCTTGCGATTTTTACTGTTGCCCATGATTATTGTAATCCTGCTGATTTCCATATTCTTTACGGTAAGGGGCATCTGGATTTGCAATGAAGTGGTATCGAACATGGTGAGTGCCAAAATGAGTTTTGAACTCATCTCCGACCAAACGGATGATGAACCTCCGGTGCTCATTATTATGGAAGCAGTAGACAGTTTCCTGCTTTCATTTGTATTCTTCATTTTTTCCTTTGGCCTGTATAAACTTTTTTTTGTTAAAGAATCAAGTGATGGCAGCAGCAGATTACCTGCCTGGCTTGATGTTCATTCTATCCTCGACTTGAAAACTTTGTTGTGGCAAAGCATATTGACTACCCTTGTTATGTTGTTTCTTAATTATGCAGTGTGGCATATCGCTCACAAATCCGTTTCCTGGGATATCCTGCTGATACCCGGAAGCATTCTCCTGATTTCGATCGCGCTCTATTTCATGAAACTTTCAGAAAAGCAAGGTTAAAACAGAATTATTCCATCCCGGTCAAAATTTATCTTAATCAAATTCACTATTGTTTTTGATTTTAATATGATTAAATTTGAAGTGCTTCATCAGCGCACTGCACTTTTTTTGTTGCCGCATCCATAACATCAGTCTTCCAAAATGAGCTCTCTCCTCGAACTGCTTGCCGGCCTTGCTCTCATTTATTTCCTGCTAAGCATGTTGGTTTCCAGCATGGTTGAAGTGTTTCAAACCAGGATAAAAAGCAGGAGCAAACAATTGTACGACGCTATTTCCAGGGTGCTGAATGATAAGGCGGATCAGAACCGGGCGGAGCTGTTTTACCGGCACCCGCTCATTTCCAGCACTCAGCAGCATCCGGGCAGCCTTCCATCCTATATTGATGCTACGGCATTTGCCCATACTTTGATAGACCTTGTTTCTGCAAATGGAAGACCTGCTGAAGTTAGCTACGATGCATCTGGTATGCCCTATCTCAATGATGGCAGTGACCATGGAAACACATTCGCGCAGTTCGAATCCGGATTGAAGGAATTACAGCCAGGTGATCTGAAAACCCTTTTGAATTCATTCCTGGTTAATTCAACCGGGGCAGAAAGCCTGAAAGCAAATATGGAACACTGGTACAATGGATATATGGATCGTGTTGCCGGATGGTACAAACGCAATCTGCGAAAAAGCTTGTTTGTAGCAGCCTGCTTTGTAACGGTATTGCTTAATGTTGATACGATCAGAGTGGTACAAACACTCTGGCAGGATGAAGCGCTGCGAAGCAAACTTTATACAGCGGCATTAAAGGTAGGCAATGACAGCACCTTGCTCAGGAGGATGGAATTGCTTCCGGTTGAACAGCGTATCGACAGTATCCGGGCCATAGTGGAACGGAATGAAGCGATCCTCAAATCAATGGAACTAAAGGCATTGCCCCTGGGCTGGATCACGGAAATTGAAGGCAGGATCAGCTGGCAGAAACTCGGGGAGTTAATCTGCAAAAACCTGGAAGCCTGCAGTTTTCAAACCTTGGTTGGCTGGCTCATTACAGCCCTTTTGCTGCGGCAGGGTGCACCTTTCTGGTTTGAGATTCTGAAAAAATTTGTGAACCTGAGGGGAACCGGCCCTAAGCCGGAAACATCCACCTCTTAGCGGCTTGCAGGAAATGATTGTTTGCTCTGATAAAAATACCTCAACCAGTTAAACACATTGCAGCGCAGGATTCAGGTTGCGGGTTAGACCTGGCCCACAACGGTTCGAAAAGTGGTTATAGAAATGATCACCTTTTCTTTAATCAATTACTGACAGGCGCTGCGATGTAGTTGCCCATCTTGTCATCATTCTTAAACACCAGTGTTTTCTTCCACATGAAAAGAAACATTCAATTTGCCGACCTGCACTGTCATCCGCATAGCAGAACGTTCAATGCCTTTCGTAACAGCCGCGAGCGCAATACCACTAAGTATAATCCCTGGACTATCATTCTATCTAATATTGCCAACCAGGAAAAAGGAAAACGCGCATTCAGCTATTCTCAATGCGATATGGCACGGCTGATCCATGGTGAGGTGGGCATTGCCTTCGCATCGTTGTACCCTTTTGAAAAGGGATTTTTTCGGGGTGGCGGAAGAGTAGACAGTAAGTGGATTGTACAGGTAGCTGCTATACTGCAACGTATTCCTGTTCTTGGAAATGTGGCAATTGCCTACCTCCGTCATATGCTTAGACCGGTTGTTTCTTCAGAAGAAAATTTTCAGAGTGCGAAAGATTACCTGCAAAATATACTCATGAAAATGCCGGGCGAACGAATAGAATTCATTCAATCGGCAGCTTACGATTACTATACAGAACTGAAGGAAGAATATAATTTCCTGGTTAGCGCACACAATGTACCGATGGAAACAACCATTGAAGCTCCCTGGCTGAAGAAAACCTCCTTTAACCTGTTCAGTGGTAAAAAAGAGGATGTCTCTCACAAAGCAAAGGGTACCTATTTTATAGCCCGTAACAATACAGAAGTAGAGCAGGCAATCAATGACGGGAAGCTGGTGTTTATTGTCACAATAGAAGGAATGCACTCCTTAGGTACGGATACCGCACTGCCGGATATCTATAAAAGAATAATGGAAATAAAAAGGTGGACCTTCCCGGTGTTTTTCATTACGTTTTCTCATCACTTCAACAACTATTTATGCGGACATGCCCACAGCCTTCCCGGTGAAGGAACACTCTTTGCCGTTCAAAACGATGGTATGAATGCCCCGTTTGATGGCGGGCCTGCTTATACCAACAGTAAAGGCATGGCTGCAGTAAGGTTATTGCTGAGTGTTGGCCCGGATAACGTGAAGAATGAAGCCCGATATGGAAGAAGAATACTGATTGATGTAAAACATATGGCTGCGAGTTCCCGCAAAGGATACTATGACCTGGTGAATCGCTGCAATGCAAATGGAGATAACATTCCCGTAATTGCAAGCCATGTTGGTTATACGGGTGTCAGGAGTTTGGATGAACTGATTAATAGTGTTGGAACCGAAACGGATATCTTTCAGGTGGTGCCTGAACTAAATCCATGGAACATCAACGTTTGCGATGAGGACATTGAAATAATTGTGAAGACACAAGGATTGCTTGGTTTATGTTTTGATCAGCGGGTGCTTGGTATCCGGAAAAAAGAAAATCGTCCGGGCAAACAAATTATATGGAAGAACCTGTTGGGTTTTATTCATGCTGCTGTTCATTCAACGGTATTGACGCAGGAAGAAAGACCCGGCATATGGAAATCGCTATGTATCGGAACAGATTTTGAAGGGTACATAGACCCTGTAAATGAATATGCCACTGCACTTCAATTTAAACAATTTAAAGCCGATTTGCGAAGCGCCATTCAAACAGAAATTTTTGATCGAAATCTAACTGCTTCTTATTTAATCCCCAACGGCAAAACGGCAGATGATCTTGCCCATGATGTTTGTATCGGAAATGTGCTGGATTTTCTGAAAAGGAATTTTTGACATTCATACTAAATTTTAAAACAGATTTGGACTTTACCCCGACCTGTAACTGCTAAGGGTTTGTGAAACAATTTCTTTTATACTGGGCCCACCTATAGCAGTTCTGAACCGAGGCGAAGTGCAATTATTCGATTGAATAATATGGGTTAAATAGCCTTTTCTTGGATTTGCTACTACGCAACGTCGCTGACGGGTAGTCAAACACGATCAAGATATCGGGTCACTTTAACGCCGGTCATTCAAAATTTGGTTTTCAGCTTCGGCTCCCTGTTTAGAGATTGAAGAAACTCCTTTTATCTTGCGGGGATGAAAAAGCTATTGCCACATCTGTTTCTTTCGCTGCTGTTTCTTTCAGGTTGCCTGATATTTTCGAATCCTTCAGCAGATCCTTCCGGAACATTTATTAACAGCCTCAGCAAGCAGGATGGCGATTGGAACCTGACGGAACTCACCGTCTCCTGCTATATCAATGATTCAGCCTTAAATGCGGATGCACCTGCTTTTGATACGTTGGTATTTAATGCCGGAACATTTCATTTCGATAACAGCGATGATATTGACGGAGAGGGATCATTTACGCCGGCAAATGGACAGCAAATTACCTTCAAGTACTATGTACCTGATTTTGATGAAGAACTGACTCAAAGCCCGTTGCTGAGATTTGTTTTTTCAGGCTTTCCGAATATGGAGTCAACGGCAGATGATTATCATAAGAAAGACGAATATACCGGGTTCGGATCTGCTTCCGGTACTGCAAACTATTTTCCGTTGCTGCCGGGCATTCCGGCCATGGATTACCGGCAGTTCAAATTCACCTACAAGCTAAGTCGCAAATCCTGACGGTTTTTTTTCCGGCAAAACAATTATTGAGTTATTCGGAAAAGATACAATATCGTTTTCCTAAGGCATGGCTCACCAACTGCAAAGCCGAATGGCTTGGAGGAAGCCTGGCTGCCAAAAGGCTTTGGGCATTTCAAAGCAGTTCATGGATGAACTATTTCGATAAGTATTAAAACGGCAGGTCGTCTTTTATTTCAGGTGGCGCCTGATTATAGTTTGTTTCTCTCTCCTGGTTAAATTCCTGACCTCCGGTTCGTGCTCCGGCTCCTGCCGGTTCAATTTTCCAGGCTTTTACATCAGTGTACCATTTCCCATTGTATTCCCGGGATTCGATGTTAATTGCCACTTTTAATTCTTCACCCACCTTCAGTTGCTTGAGTATTTCTGCCTTGTCGTTCCAACAGGTAATGCATACCTTCTTAGGAAACTGTTCCTGCGTTTCAATTACAAAATTTTGCTTCAGCCAGGGGCCGTTTTGACCTTGCCCTGTTTGTTCAGGTTGAATTTGTACCAGTTTTCCGGAAATTTCAAGTGCCATTGAGGAGTAATTAGGAGCGATTAAAGATTTCAGGCGCAAAGATACCGAATATTACAAGTGATTTATATCAGGCAAGAATTAACCCGGCTTTCTGAAAAATTGCCCTGTTTGTGGCTAACTTCGTTTCGCGAATTTTAAAACCAACACCATTATGATCACCCGGCTTGTAAAGATTACCCTTCAACCTGATAAAATAGATGAGTTCCTGGAAATATTTAAAGAAGTAAAAGAAACGATTGCCTCTTTCGATGGTTGCCATCATGTGGAATTACTGCAGGATTTACACAACCGGCATATTTTTTTTACATACAGCACCTGGGAAGATGAGCATTTTCTGGACCATTACCGTTTTTCCGATTTTTTCAAATCAACCTGGACGCGCTCCAAACTGCTGTTTTCTGAAAAGGCCGAAGCCTGGAGTGTTGGGCTGATTGAAAGGGCACAATCGGCTCATTTTTAGAGGAAGGTACTTTTTCTATTAGGTGAAGCCATGTGTCAAAGCAATACCAGCTTCTTAAAGTACCGCACATTTCCGTTTTGTTGAACGGTAACCAAATAAATGCCGGCGGGTAATTCCGCAACTATTAGCGGAACAGAATCGTCGCGTGTAGAGATTAACCGGTATAATCTTCCCGTGGTATCGAAAATGCCAATGTCGAAAAGCTCATTTTTTTCATTGTAGTAATAGACCATAGCCTGGTCTAATGCCGGGTTGGGAAAAAGTAGCAAGCCATCATCAAATTGGTAGAAGGGCACAGCTATGGTTGCGGAATAACCCAATTGTCCCAATAACAGCCGGTAATGGTTTACCTGATTTTCAAGCGGTGCCATATCTTCAAAGAAATAGGATTCCTCTTTTTCAATGCTGCCGCAAATGCCGGGAATACTTCCAATGGCCATATAGTGAATACTATCCGCTGATCTTTGAATTTCAATACCCTGGCAGGTATTTCCGCCGCTGATGGTAAATGATAATTGGATGGAGGTTCCTTGTTGAAACCCGGAAAACTGAGAAAGTGGCATAGATTGCGCCTGCAGCATAGACCAGGATAATGACAGGAAAAACAGCAGGCTCAGGCGTTTCATGGTAATTAATTGCCGGTTAAAGCTATGCATTAACGGTATACCGTCTTTGTAAGTATGCCATTAATGGTTGTTTTAACACACCTGCAAAGCAAAAAGGTTCAGGCGCTTTTGCCCAAACCTTATCCTGATTAACTTAACCAGTATTCAACTCTTTTCCACCGGCTCTTTCTTTTCAAAGAAATAACTGGTTATTAAGCCAAGTCCGCCACAAAGAGCAATCAGGCCAAAGTAGATAGGTACGCCCTGATCGTCTTGTGTAAGCAGGACATAATCGGTAAGCCAGAAAGCCAGTACGAGGCCCAGGCCAACACCGATGAGGATAAGTCCCCATTTTAAAGAAGTCAGCGGGCTGGAAGGCTTCTTCCGACGCAAACCCGGGTCCATGCCCTTTTCAATCATTGCCATACGTTCTTTGTTTTCAAAGTAACGAAGGCCAAAAATCATAGCAAATACGCCAAGCGGAACTAAAATGGGAATCAGAATGGGGTCCATAAATATTGTTTTAAAGGGTTAGAATGTGAATTTGTTATCGAATTTGA
This sequence comes from uncultured Bifidobacteriaceae bacterium, assembly GCA_964524035.1. Lineage (GTDB taxonomy): Bacteria > Bacteroidota > Bacteroidia > Chitinophagales > UBA10324 > JACCZZ01. Next base: position 50,680 of record CAZGBP010000001.1, on the reverse strand, counting down.
AACCTTTGACAACATGTTTCAGCAACAGGTTACACCGTCTTTTTAATTTTTTTTTGGAAGCAAAACCGCCGCTAATCCGGTAACCGGAACCCGGAGTATGCTTCCTGGCTGGAGGTATTGCTATTGCCTTGCCTCGCTGCAACCGCGCCGGCTATAATATAAGGGTACTGAAGGAAAGGCCTGTTTTCATGTAATCGATTCATTTTCAGCAGAAGCGTTATCTGTTTTCGATAGTATTCCATTTTCAAATCGTAATAAGTATATTGTTACAGGAAAATAATTCAATGCCACTGTAACCTGTTAACGTGTTTAGCAGACTAACAGCATAGCTCATGAGAGACAACCAAACCGATTTGGAGCTTATTGATAAGGTGTTGGCGGGCAATACCGCAGCATTTTCTGATTTGGTAAGTCACCATCAGCGCTATGTTTTTACACTGGCCTTGCGGTTTACCAAAAGCCGGGAAGATGCAGAGGAAATTGCCCAGGATTGTTTTGTGAAGGCTTACCGTTCGTTGGCTGCCTTTCAGCGGTCATCGAAGTTTACAACATGGCTGTATGGTATAGTATATCATACTTCCATGACGTTTTTAAGAAAGAAGCGATTGGATGTGACCTCTATTGACGATGAAACAACATTTTTACAGGTGGAAGACACGGCATCAGATATGAAAGCCAACCTCGTGGAGGCAAAATCAAGGTCGGAATACCTGGAAAAGGCCATTGGATTGCTTTTGCCGGATGATGCGGTTATTATAACTTTGTTTTACAAAGGCGAGCAATCGCTGGAAGAAATTGCAAAGGCTACCGGATATGAAGCGAACACTGTAAAAGTAAAATTACACCGTGCACGGCAGCGGTTAAAAGATAAGCTGGAATTATTATTGCATCATGAAGTAAAAGACCTGGTAAGATGAAAAACATGGAAGATCGTTTGTGGGATTATATTGATGGCACTTGCTCACCGGATGAACGCAAAGCCATTGAAGATTTAATGAACACCAGTTCGCAGGTGAAAGCGAAGTTTGAGGAACTCTCTAACCTCCACATGCAACTCCAGTCAATGGAACTGGATGAACCTTCTCTGGGGTTTAAGAACCGTGTAATGGAACAGGTACTGCTGTCACCACATCCTTCTACCCTTAAAACAAAAGTAGATTCCCGCATTATATCGGTAATTGCCGGTTTCTTTGTATTGACTATCGGAGGCATCCTGGCCTATATGCTTTCTCAAATTAACTGGCAGTCAACGTATGATCTTGGATTACCGGAAGTAACCATGCCAACGGTCAATTGGTTGTCGCTTGCAAGCCCTTCTTTTATCCTTTTCTTCCTTTCACTGAATGTAATTTTAGGACTGGCATTACTGGATAAGATGCTGTCGGCCCGAAGAAAGCACGCCGATTAATTTTACACCCCGAATTGCTTCAAATGGTGATCGAGGTGCAAATAGGTGATGCGTCCCCATTCCCACTTCGACATATTACCAAACAACGGATGGCCGATCAATTTAGCAGATGGACTGCTCATATGCAACTGCTGCAATAGACGCAGCAACTCTTTACGGTCGCTTTCAAAATCTTTTACCGGTGTACCGCTTCCCTTTACCTGATTGAACTCCCTGCCTGTGGGTGCATTTTTTGGAAACGGGAAAAGGTAAAGGAATATCCATTTGGCAAATGTGCTGGTAAAGAGGTTGCTGATATCTTTATATGTTCTTTCGCCCAGGGCACCCCTAACCGGATCGCTTACATGGCAAAGCATCTGGTTTACATTCATAACGCCCCATAATCCTTTTGCTTCAGGCTGCAATAAGCCGATTCTTGCAGTGATCTCTTCCAGATCTTTTAGCTCGGATATACTTTTCATCATCTTTTCGGTTTTAATAATCGGAGGGTGCGCTGTATGACCTTTCGTTGTTCCGGAAAGGTTCCATTCATACCAAACGCACATTATCCAAAAGCTTGTTCTCTTTTCACTTCAGTATTGCTGCTGCAGTTTGCAAATTTCCAATGATAGGGAACATATCCTTTCAGCAGAAACAATTTTACCTTTGAAATACGGATAACCCATTTAATGAAGTATTTGTTTTCAGCATAAATCTGATAACAAGGTTGTAATAACAGCAAGTAAACAGATCAGGTATGATACGGGGAAAAAGTTTCCGATTTCCGATTACTTCTTTAGCCGGTACCACACCGGGTAATATTATTAAAGTGCTGCGTATGCACCGGGCGGAACCTAAATACTATATGAAACTGGTGTTGTCCTTTATTGTATCCCTGATTTTTGTTCTTTTTAACCTGATCGAAAAGCTGATATGGGGACGGAAGATCGGAACTTATGCCATCAGCGAGCCGCCTGTATTTATCATTGGTTTCAACAGGAGTGGAACCACCTTGTTGCACAACCTCTTATGCCAGGACCCGCAGGCAGGATTTACCAGCACGTTACATGCCGTCTTTCCACACTGTGTGCTCAGCCAGAAATGGTGGCTGGGGCCTATGTTTAATGCTATTGTTCCTGATAAGAGGCCATTTGACAATGTTTCCATGAATATGGATTTCCCGCAGGAAGAAGAATTCGCATTGGCCAACCTGCAGCCGTTCAGCATTTACAATTTCTTTTTATTTCCGAAAGAGTTTGACTACATCATAGACCATGAATACGTTACCGGTTCTTTGCCGGAGCACGACATCATCCAATGGAAGAGTGCGTTTAAGAAAATGTTGATTAAATCATTGCTGAATACAAAAGGCAGCCGGTATGTAAGTAAGAATCCTCAGAATATTCCAAGAGTACAACTGATCAGGGATCTTTACCCGGATGCCCGTTTCATTTTCATCTACCGCAATCCCTATGTGGTGGTGGAATCACTCTATCATTTCCTGCTTGCCATTTTTCCCGGCGTTCAGTTGCAGCAGGTGCCGGCAGATTTTACCAGAAGGAATGTGGCCAGGTTTTATACCATCGCTATGCAATCCTATTTCAAAGCCCGCGAAGATTTTGGATCAGCTCTGTTTTATGAGATCAGAATGGAAGAATTTATGAAAGACAAGATCGGCAGCCTGAGAAAGCTATATGAGGCCTTTGGAATGCGTGGTTTTGAAAATGCCGTTCCTGCTTTCGAAAAATTTCTATCAGGCAATCCGCGCGAAAAACACGCTTACGAGATTCATCCGGAAACCGTGCAGTATGTGAATGAAATGGCTGCTGATATTGTGAACAGGTTAGGTTACCCTGTTCGAATGGATTGAAGCGAGTCGATCAATCATCATTTTAAGGCCATAATATTGGGGTTTAGGATGAAACCTGCTTGGGGCGGCTGCATTGGGTGTACGACAAACTGGATATAGATTATTGGGACAATTAAGAAAGTGAGTAAAGCAGTATATTGAATACAGCATAGCAAGTGATCGGCTTCGCCGCTGCAGTTTAAACATTTAGCAAATTAACCCACCAACCATTGCCTGACAAGATGAACGAATTGTCGTACACACGCTGCTGTCCTCATAAACCGGGCAATAGTAATATTGTATATCTTAACACCAAAATAGTTTGGTATTCCAACGACTAAAAATTACTCCATGAACAAAAAAATATTCCTGATTCTGCTTACGATGCTCTTTGTTGCGTTTAGCCCTTCCGCTAAATCGCAGGTTTTGATTTCTTTGCTGCTTGGTGATAAACTGAATTCAGACTGGCTGGAGTTTGGGCTGGATGGCGGTGGATGTTTGCTCAATATGTCGAATACGCCGGGGTCGGAAATGATGCTGAACTGGCAGCTTGGTTTTTATTTTGATTTTAAAGTGAACAGTAAACTTTTTATTGCCACCGGTGTACTTGTTAAATCTAAAATGGGTACGGAAGGGCTTACCCCTTATTCGCTTGATAATGCCAATCTGGATACCGTTTTCTACGGCGGAACCGTTCAGCGAAAAATCAATTACTTCAACGTACCCGGAACTGTAAAGTACCGGTTTATTGACTACCTGCATGCGGAGGGAGGTATTCAGTTAGGATTGCGGTATACAGGGTTTGATGATTTTATCCAGGAAATTGATGGCGATGATCTGAAGTATAAGAACGATGTGAAGGATAACTACACACGGCTGGATGCAGGAGGTTTAGTTGGCCTTGGCTACAAGCTGCAGCAAGGCAAAGGAATGTCTTTAAATGCCCGATACTATTTTGGTTTTGTAGATGTGAACAAAGTGATGGAAGGCAGTCAGCGCAACTCGGCGTTTTACTTTAGCGCCGCTATCCCGATAGGAAAGGGTAAAGCGGAAAAAAAGGCTGCGGAGAAATCGGAAGAACTGAATAAACAGAATTGATGCTGCAACTTATTGCGGCGGTTATCCTTTAACCCATCGTTTCACATCCTGGTAATCGAGATAATACCGGATGCGGATGGAAAAATTGTTGTTCTGCGGAAAATCGAAAGTATGTTCGAAATTCTCCGTAAAGCTTAACTGCGACTGATCATCGAAACCAACAATGGAATTCTTCCAAACGATATTGATTTCGCTGCCGGGCAGGAACCACCAACTGAAATTAAAATCAATATTCCAGGCATTGAAGTTGAAGTTGCTGTTGGTATTGTATTCCGATGCACTGAGTGAACCGTCGTCTTCCAGTGTATAGAATTCACTATAGGTTCCTTTCTGGGTATAGTAGCGCAGCTTAAAACCAATTGACATGTTGCTGTTGAAGATGTAGGTTCCGGTAATGCTGTTGTCGAATTCACTTACATCTCTTTTTCCGAAAATGATATTTGACAAAGAGTCAATACTCACATAACCCACATTGTTATAGTACAGGTGTGTTTCATTTAGAGGAACCAGGAATATCCGGTCGCCGATGCGGATACGCGGTTTGATTTGCCAGCGGTACTTGACCCTGCCGGGCTCACTCCAGATGGCCGGGCCGCCTTCGAGATCGAGGGCAAAGTGTTTCCGGTAATCGGTACTGAAGCCTGCCCCGATTTCATATACTGCGGGTTCGGCATAGTACCGGTTTTCCACCCTTGGCTCGTAATAATCATGCAAACCAAAGGGCGCTGCATAATAGTAGGTGAAATAGCCCAGGTAGTTCCTGTTTACTATATAAGCGCTTCCGTTCAATGATAAGCCGATATAGGCACCGTCGCTGTTCCGGTAATTGTAATCGAGGTTGGTTTGCGAATGGAACTCCAGAAATTTACCAAAGGGTTCGTAGATATCATAGAAAATATTGGCTTCATCTTCATTGTAATTGCTGACATTCAGAAAACCCAGGTCGTTGATGTTATAGTCTTCACTGATGGCCAGGTGGGAAAAGTTGAACTTGAAATTGCCCGATATCTTCTGAAATTCGAGCTGATACAGGAAGCCATTGGTAAAGTCAATTTTGTTGCTGCTGTCTGTTTCATTCATCAGGGTGCTTATGGCCACATATCCGAACCCGGCATAGGTTTGTTTTTTATTGGCGATGAACGACATGATATTGGCCACATTCGCATCCCTGCCTTTTTGATCCCGAATAACGTTGGTGTTGGTAAAGGTGACGTAACTGTTATTCTTTAATGCCTGATCAAATACCAGTACATTGGAATTCGTGAGCGGATCCACGAGTACTTCTTTCGTATTGCCTTCCTCATCTATGGCGGTGGCATAGGTGTTCCCGGTAACAGCATTAAATACGCCAATGCCAAGGCCGTTGCGGTTACGTCCCGAAAATTTGGTAGCATTCAGCAGTTGCGAGTTGATCGGTGGATTCACCAGCGTCAGGGTGCTGTCGCCATGCTCTTCGAAATAGTCGGAAACAAAACCTATGCGGCGGGAATAGAACAGTTCGGCTTTGGTAAACAGCTCGGTACCTTCGGTAAAGAAGGGACGGTTTTCATCGTACTGCACTTCGAATGCGGTAAGGTTATAGATGATATTGTCAGACTGTACCTGGCCAAAATCCGGAATGAGCGTAGCATCCAGGGTAAAGCTTTCGGTGATACCCCATTTAAGGTCCATGCCCCCTTTAAAATCGAGGTTGCTTTCGGAGATATCATTTTGTTTATCGGTGTAGAAATTGGCATAGCCGGTTGCGTAGGGCGATAAGGAAAGGCGCAGGGGAGGCTGAATATCGGTGACGCCTGTCAGCGGTTGAAACTGTGATACAAGCCCATTTGCCTCCGGGTCTACACTGGCGGAATGGTAAACAAAACGGCTGCTGCGTACCACGCGATAAAAATCAATGTACCATTCCTGCGTTTGAATTTTAGGGAAGCGTAAAGCAGAATATGGGATTTTCATTTCTACATACCAGCCATCGTCTGCGAGGTATACCTTACTGTCCCACACGGCATCCCAGGAAAAGTCGCTCTCTGTATTGAGAAAGAGTTTGAAGTCAACCTGCACATTCCGGGGCGAAACGCCAAAGGCAAGGGCATTCTGACCATCATGATAAGTATCCAGGCCAATGGCAAATACATCTGTTGTTTCCAAAACATCGTCCCGTTGTGTCAGTTGCATCCAGATGCTGTCGGTGGGCATAAAGCACTTCGCGCCAAGGTAGATGGCATTGTTGTCGTACACGATGGTCACTTCCGTACGGTGCCTGGCGGTAAGCCCGAAGGTGGGCGATGATTCGATAAAGTCTGCATAGGGTGTGCCCAAACTCCAGCAGGCATCATTCAATTGCCCGTCTATTTTCGGGGCTGTCGTGATGCGGGTTGCGGAAACGGGCTTTTTATCCTGCGCGGTTAGGCGGTTCATGGCCAGCAATGAACAACATATACTTAGCAGGAAAATTGGGTTTCGGAGCATTATGCAAGAAATGTCAAAGGTAATTTTTTGTGCAGGAAGGAAGTATGTATTGCAAGACTTAAGACGCAGGATGTAAGACATAAGACATAAGACGTAAGACGTAGGACATAGGACATAGGACGTAGGACATAGGATGTAGGAGATAGGACGCAGGACGTTGGACAATGAACGTCTTAAGTCCTAAGTCTTACATCCTAAGTCTCTCCCCCTTATCCGCTAAAATCCAAGTCCAAATGAAACATACCCATACCCCAAATGCCCCGTCTGACCATTCATGAAATTAGCCAGTCCATAATTATAGCCTATATCAAGTTTCATGATAAGTACATCAAAACCGATTCCTCCCCCAAGGTCCATCTGAAGCCTGTTGAGGTCGCCGGCTTCGAAGCCAAGCGTATTGTCACTTACGCCGACTGCATAGGAAAAAGTGGGCCCGGCAAAAACACGGATATTGAGAAGATTTTTCCCGATAGGCAAAACATTAAAACCGACAAAAGCCGGAATTTCAATGCGGCCTACATTCAGGTTATCAGATTCGTCTATAGGAAAGGAGCTGCCGGTAGTAAGATCCTGCGACAGTTTCTGATAGTTTAAACCACTTTGAATATAGCCCCAGCCACCAGACCTTACAAAAAAACCGAACAGGTACCCGAGATTTGCACTGGATTCATAAAGCTCGGGTTCAAAATTAGTTTTCCCGCTGTTCAATCCGGCAAAGAGGCCGAAATAGGTGCGTTTGTCTTTCGCCGCCTGCTTATCATCCTGTGCCGTCGCATTAGTTAGAAAAATACAGCAGAGCAAGATAGCAGCAATGAAGTGGAATGACTTATTCATAGTCCGGAGTTTGGGTTGCCAAAGGTATAAGTTTACAGGGCAATATTGAAGAAGCGGTTTTATATTACACAAATAAAATCCAGCGTGTTCAACAAGCAAATTTAACCGGACTCTTCATTAAGATTAGATCAATAGCTTTCTATCTTCAAACCGGATAGTGAACGTTACAAATAGCTTTTGCGTGATACAGGCCATATATAATGCTACAACCCATTTTGCTAAAAGCTTGGTAGCTATGCTCCTGGTGCTTTCCATACCGGCTCACGCCCAGCGTGACCTGAGCAAGGATGGGCTCATTGCCGACGCAAACCATTATAGAAAGGTCATCTCCTCAAAGCATATTAATCCGTTCACAAAAATCAGTAAGCCGGCATTCAATCAAAAGATAGACTCGCTGATTCTTTTGTTACCCGCAATGGACCAAAGCCATTTTACCGTTGAACTGATGAAGATCAATGCGCTCATCGGAGATGAGCATACGATATTGTTTCCGGATGACAGGTGGGTGATTCCGTTTAAATTCAGGTGGTTTGATGAAGGAATGACCATCGTTGCCGCTGACAGCGCAAACAAAAAGTACCTGCTGTACCGGGTCTTAGCAATTGATGGCGTATCATGGGATACGATTGACTCGTTGTACAGGAATCTGATTAAGCAGGACAACCCTTCCTACTTCAGATTCTTTGAAACTTACTACTTTAACTATGCGGAAATACTGTATGGCCTCGATATCATCAGACAGCTGTCTTCCATCAAGTTTCAACTCTTATCGCTTGACAATGATACTGTTAGCGTTACGATTATCCCGGCAGAAAAAAACAACGTAACAAACTGGAACTATGCTGCGCAGTACGAAACACTCTTAGCACATGCAGCACAATCAAATTACTGGTTCAGGATGGATACTGAAAGCAGCATTTTATACTTTAATTATCAGCATTGCAGCGAGAATGAAGAGGAACCTTTTAGTGTTTTCAATCAAAAAATGTTTGATACGATTGAAAAGCTAAAGCCGGAAAAAATTGTTTTGGATCTCAGGATGAACAGCGGAGGAAATTCCGGGGTTCTGCAACCATTTATTGACAGAATAAGGAAAAGCGAATTAAATACGAAGGAACGTTTTTTTGTGGTGATTGGCAGAACCGTCATGTCTTCTTCACTCATGAATGCCGTGGAACTTAAGAAAACCACTAATGCAACGTTTGTGGGAGAGCCTACCGGTGGTAACATAAACCACTTTGGTGAAATAAAATCGTTTGTCCTGCCGTATTCAAATATCAGGATAACCTATTCCACAAAATATCATGAAACATGGAAAAACCATGATGGGCCGCTGCTGCCTGACGTGGTGACTTCCAATAAATTAGCTGACTTCTCCAGGTCATATGACAGCGCATTGGAGATCATAAAAAGCAGATGACTACAGACTGTAGTGTTGGTTTCACAACAAGTGAATATTTGTATCCTTCGGTATAAACCACAGGAATTTGAATTGACAGGCAATATTGAGGCTGTAAAGCTGTATGAAATAACCATTGGCCGCCTGTTGATTTTATGAATGCCGGCAGTGACTGTTAAAAATAGTTATTGAAAGCTGTTACTTTTGAATATTCATGCGTTGTTTAGAGTATGCTGCATGGTATGAAGCCACTACTTTCCATACTTTTCTTTTTGTTATTCATGGTATTGCAATCCAATTCCCAGGAAGAACCACAGGGCCGCCTTGGCCTCAATCCACCTTCCATCAAATGGTATCAAATGGGAACCCCAACGGGTCGAATGATTTTTCCGGAGGGATTTGATTCGGTGGCCTTACGGGCAGGTGCCATCATGAATTTTGAAAAGGTACATGACCAAAGTCTTTCAGGCAACGGCCAAACAAAAAAAGTAGCTGCCATTCTCCAACCCCTTTCCACGCTGCCCACCGGATTTTCCACACCGGCTCCCTGGCGTAATGAATACTACCTGACCCCGCCACAAAATTTCTTTTTAGGTCCTGTATTCTGGATAGACGGCCTTACCATACATGAATACCGGCATACCGAACAATTTTCTGAATCCAATGAAGGCCTCACTTTTGCATACCAGATACTGATGGGTCAAACAGGATGGCTGCTGAATACCCTGTTTACCCAACCACTGTGGTTTCGAGAAGGAGATGCTGTAATAAACGAAACCATCTTCACTAAAGGTGGCCGTGGAAGGCTGCCTTCTTTTAACATGGAATACCGGGCACTGTTGTTGTCGGGCAAACAATATGGATATGAAAAAGCGGCATGGAATTCATACAAAGACTTTGTACCCAACCCTTACCGGCTCGGTTATTACATGACGTCTAAAGCGCGCCGCGACTTCGGTGAACAAATCTGGCTGAAGGTACTCGATGATGTCTATCAGAAAAAGGGCTTCTTCTATCCCTTCGGGCGCAGTATGAAGCAATTTATGGGATACACTCCGGTTCAGTTTTATGGTGCCACTGTAAAGGAGCTGGACAGTCTTTTTACAGTGACCGACCAAAATCTGCAACTCACCTCATCCAGGGATTTGATACCGGTAAATACCACAGTTTATACCAGTTACCGGTTTGCGCATTACCTGCCCGATGGATCCATAGTGGTTTTAAAGAATGCGTTTAACGAAACCAATACCTACTACCGGGCAACAGATGGCAGGGAACAGCGACTTTTTTCGCCCGGCATTTATTCAGAAGACCATCAAACCACTTCGGTAGCCGGCCATTTGATGGCCTGGGCTGAATCAGCTTTTGACGCGCGTTGGTTTAACAAGGATTATTCCGTCATAAAAACCTACGATTTTAAAACGGGTGAAAAAAAGCAACTTACCTCGCGCAGCCGGTATTTTTCTCCAGCGCCTTCCAACAACGGCAAATGGATTGCTGCAGTACAAATTTCTTTAGACGGCCGGTTCAATGTGGTAGTGCTGGATGCACAGACCGGCGCACTGAGCAAGACCTTCCCTAACCCGCATAATATCAATTTCTCGCAGCCGCGCTGGACTGAAGATGACAGCTCGCTCGTTTTACTGTCACTCACCGATAATGGGAATGGCATCAGCCTGCTGAAGGTAAGCACGGGCGCTCTGACTCCTGTACTTGATGAAACGGCTGTTCCGGTAAGCCGTCCCTTTGCAAAAGGGGATTATGTATTCTTTACTGGAGGCTATACCGGCATCGATAATATTTATGCCGTGCTTGTTTCAACTCAGGAAGTATTCCGGGTCACCTCCGTTCGCTTTGGCGCTTATTATCCTGTTGTATCGCCGGATGGAAAAAAATTAATGTTCAGCGAATACACTGCTGATGGTTACCGGCTGAAAGAAATGGAACTCAGTACACAAAGCTGGCAACCTCTGCAAACAGTGCCCGCTACCGATTTGAATTTTCATGTGCCCCTGCTGAAGGCATCAGGCCGGGACCTGTCTGCCCTGAAGGCCGATACTGCGTATTCTATAAAGAAATACCATGCCATGACGGATGGGCTTTTTAACCTTTATGGCTGGTTTCCCATTCCCAATGTTCCGGAATATGGAGCGGAGTTTTATACCCAAAACATCATGAGCACCCTGCGAGGCACAATAGGGATCCTCTATAATACCAACGAAGATAATTTTCATACCTATCTGCGGTTTACGTATGCTGCGCTCTATCCTGTGCTGGATGCGCAATATGAGTATGGCCTGATGCGTAAAGGGAAAGTGTATGATGAGGTTAGTTCGCAGGCAAGCGAAATCACCTGGACGGAAAATGTGGTTTCAGGTGGTATAACTTTGCCATTTCGCTTGACGCAGGGCACACACAGAACCCAAATTGATTTTGGCGGCTGGTATCATTATTATGATGTGAATGCCTTAGATACTTCCGGTACAGGCGAAGTGGAGAGTCATGCCTTCTTTCATGCCATTGAGCCGGTTATTACGTTCAGCCGTCTGCGGGTGCAGTCAAGGCAGGAAGTGAAACCCCGTTGGGGACAAACGCTTGCTGCATCTTTTGAAAAGGCAATTAATGAAGAACCGGAAAGGCTGACTGCTGTCGGACATTTGTATTTCCCGGGATTCTATAAAACACATTCCTTTAACCTGGGGCTTTCTTACAAACTGGAAAAGGTGATCAATACCTACCGATTTGCCGATAAATTCAATATGCCGCGGGGCTATAAGCCAGCCCCATTTGAATCATTGTATGGTGTGGCCATGAATTATGAATTGCCACTATGGTATCCTGACCTTGCTTTAAGTTCCGTGGCAATGATTCAACGGTTGAGGTTGAATCCATACTTCGATTATTCAATTGGTAATGTTGATACGGTGCAGCATATCCTTTCATCAGTGGGCGCAGAGTTTATGGTTGACCTGAGGATGTTCCGGTTATTCCAGGTGTCGGCGGGTATTCGTTACAGTTATGCTTTTAATAAAGATAATGAACGGACAGCGCCTGTTCAGTTTTTGGTAACACGGTTTGAATTGGCGAACTAAAGCGCCTGTCTTAATATCAACGGATAAAAATGGCAACCACATAGAACACAGGGAAAAATACGCATACATCGTATTTGATGTGAATTCCTCACATTATCTGCAAAGGTTTATATAAAGCAAACACCGCGGGCATAGCGAACAATAATACTATGGATACTGCTTATTGCACTACAGACTTTTCGAGCTTCGAGGTTTAAAAAAGGTAACACAGGAAATCAGCGTGCCGCTTTGCCATGCAACTTCAATGCTTTGGATTTTCTCCATTCAACATTTGTAATTCCGCCAGGCGATAAAACGGAACATGCATAGACGAACTAAAATGCATAAAGTTAAATTCCGTTCCCATTGCTAACCGGCTTCTATGAATGTTAGTAAGAATTCAAATGAGATTGTTTTCTGAATTCACCTTTATATTCATTCAGTTTACTATATTTCTCGCTGCAATTTAACAAGCCCTACCCATGAAAAAACTTTTTCTTGCGCTGTGCTTACCTATCCTGGTAAGCAGTACTTCTTTTGCCCAATCCAATGAAGTTGGTGCCGGTATCAGCCTGTCGTTTGATGGCAGTCCGGGTAACTATGTAGACCTTGGCGATGTTTACAATAACCTCACCTTTCCATTATTGCTGGAAGCCTGGGTTAAACCGGCTGAATACGCTGCTGGTGCTGCTATTTTCGCCTCGGATAATGATGCATCTGCCGAACAGGGACTTCGGGTATCGCTCACTGCGGAAGGCCAGGTAAAAGTGGAATTTGGCAATGGTCTTGGAAGCGGTCCGGCATTCAGCAGGGGATATATTACCAACTGGAGCATTCCGGTTAATTCCTGGACGCATATTGCTGTTTCCTGTAAAAGCGCCTCGAATGTAATCGTCTATATCAGCGGTGTTTCGAGAAGCCTTACGCCTACGGACGGTACATCCATATCCGAAGTCATCAGTCATTCCGCGGCAACTGCATCAATTGGAAAAGCAACTTCAGCCTCGGGAGAGATTTGGTTTAACGGGGAGCTGGATGAAGTTCGTTTATGGAAGAAATCAAAGTCGCAGCTTCAGATCCGCGATTACATTTGTGTGAAGCATACCGTAGTGCCGTCTGATCTGATCGGGTACTGGAATGCGGATGAATCCTACACCAGTACCACAGTTCTGGATAAAGCAGGTGTTCCCGAAAACGGGTCTATTGTTGGCACAGTCGGCAAAGTTCTTTCAGGTGCAGCGCTGGGAAATGCGCAAAAGTCAAAGTTCACTTCCAATTGGTTTGATGTAAAAGTGACCTTATATTCTCCTTCCGGTGATAAGATGCTGACGCAGGATATTTCCGGCGATGGAATCATTGTATATTATGTTGATGCGCCTCCTGTGCTGAGTGATGGCCTTGAGCTTTCACCTTCTTATTACTTCGGCGTTTATTGCGTGAAGGGAAATGGCAATGCAGGCTACAACATGCGGTATAAGTACAATGGAAATAATGGAGTGGTCAATCAGGATAATGAATTACAGATAAAGTTTATGGCACGCAAGGATGATACGGATGCACCATGGATAGATCTTGAAGGTGCGAATGACACAGCCGACAACTGGATTTCGCAGCATGACGGGGTGAGCCTGAGAGGTGAGTACACGATCACCTTACCTGCCGCTGAAAAGCACAGCAGTTTGACGGCAACTGAAATCGGTGACGATGATGTTCTCTTATTTCCCAATCCGGTTTCAAACTTACTGCAGGTTACATTGAAAGATCCGCAGCAAAAGATCACTTCCTTAAAAGTAATGAGTGCATCGGGGATGATCGTAAGAGAAATGGTTGGGTTGCAGGACGCGGTGGTTGCGATCGAAACCGGCGGTTTAACCGATGGTATGTACCTGCTGACGGTTTACACTGCCACCGGGCATGAAACGCTGAAGTTTATGGTTCGGCATTAATAGTGAAGCAGTCGTAGGATTACTTTTTTTCTTTTTATTCTTTTGTTCCGGAACTGTAATCCGATGACTTTGCAATTCTTGAATAGTTAGTCATCGGATGATTTGCGTGCATTTTATGCAGCAAGCTAAGCATGTTTTCTTTTGTCCGGAGAAGTCATCCGATGACTGATTAACTTATTGTGCAGCATCATGATCCTGTTTTCTTTTATTAACGGGTGTAAAGATGAGACGCAGCGTCGAGTCATTGCTGAAGTAAGCAATCAGCCAGTCCACGAAAACGAAAATTTTGTTTTTCATACCCATAAGCAAAAGCAGGTGCAGTCCCATCCATACAAACCAGGCAAAAAATCCCTGGAAGTGAACAAAGGAAAGATCCACTACTGCCTTGTGTTTACCAACAGTAGCCATTGATCCTTTATCCTTGTATTCATAAGGTGACCAGGGTTTTTTAAGCAGAGTATTTTTGAAATTCTTTGCCAGCAGGGCGGCTTGTCCCAATGCAACATTAGCCACCTGCGGATGTGCTTGCGGATATTTTTCTGTTATCATGTAAGCAAGGTCGCCGATGGCGTAAATATTGGTGCAGCCTTTCACCAGGCTAAACCTGTCGACCAGGAAACGGTTTCCCCGTGCAAGTGCTTCCTGCGGTATTCCGGCAAGCGTATTGCCGCGGATGCCGGCAGCCCAAATGACTGTGTTAGTAGGAACCACGCTTCCATCTTCCAGAAAAACATTTTTCCCGTCGTAGTCTTTTACACGGGTATTAAGCATAACGGTAACACCCAGCTCTTCGAGGTACAATTTTGACTTGGCCGAAGATTGGCTGCTCATATTGCCCAGTACTTTTCCGGACCCTTCCATCAGCATTACATTCATCTGGCTGAAGTCCAGTTCCGGATAATCCCTGGGAAAAACATGGCGTTTCATTTCAGCAAAAGCACCGGACAATTCCACGCCGGTAGGTCCTCCGCCAACGATTACTACATTCATCAGGCGCGGGCGTTCCACTTCGTCTGCCACGAGTGCCTCTTCGAAATTCCGAAGCACATGCTGGCGGATGTTGATCGCTTCGGAAGTAGATTTCATGGGGTAGGCCCACTGCTCCACGTTTTTATTGCCAAAGAAATTGGTAGTAACGCCTGTAGCCAGAACAAGGTAATCGTATGGCAGTTCACCGATGGACGTGAGGATGGTATTCTTCTCGGGCATTACGGCCGATACCTCTGCATACCGGATGCGCACATTCTTTGAATGGTGAAAAATTCCACGTAATGGAAAAGAAATGCTCGATGGCTCCAGTCCAGCTGTGGCAACCTGGTAAAACAGCGGTTGAAACTGATGGTGATTGAGTTTATCAATCAGCAGCACATCGTATGCGGTGTGGTTCAGTTTTTCGGCAAGCTTTAATCCCCCAAAACCTCCCCCGACAATAATTATTCGTTTCATATATAAAAATTAACAAAAGAGAAAATTGACCAATTCCAATAACGTAACCGCAAACACATTGAAATGAAAACAGCCATTATGGAACAGCATCATCATTGATGGCATAAAGTTCTGCAAATAAAAGATGCATTCACCCGGTCTGACTACAACAAAAGTTTTTTGTAATTGACTTTGGCTTTAATGCTCGTTTGCCAGGAAAAGAATACCTATATTTCTTAAATTAATAACCAAAACATAAAATCACCATGAGAAACATCTTCCTCTTACTGGTATCTGTTGCATTCATACTGGTTGCAGCGGGCTCCTCAACTTTGGCACAGACATCAAACCCTGTGACAGAAACCATGTACATCTTACCCAAGCGGGGTATGAACGACCAACTGGAAAGCGCTATTAAGACCCACAATGCAAAGTACCATCCTGAAGGCCCGTATGTGGCCGGCCTCCGTTCCGTTGATTATGGGGCTAAGGCCGGTTGGTATGTTTGGCTGATGGGTCCGACAACCTACGCTTCCATTGATTCAAGACCGGACAAGGGTGCACATGATGAAGACTGGAACAAAACGGTTGACCCGCTGATTGAAGAATATGGCGAACCCAAACTATGGGAGTATGAAGCGGGTATGTCATTCGGCCGGGATTTAGTTGCAAAATCGGGGCACTATGATGCATGGGCAATTGATGTAAAGCGCGGAGAAATGGAGCGTTTCAATGAACTAACCAAAAAGGTAATGAAGGCTTACGAATCAATGGGTGACCGGGCTTTTGTGGTGTACCGCAACATGATTCATACACCGGGTGATGCAGATGTAGCAATTATCACCAGCTATACCAGCCTGGCTGATTGGGGAGCCGACTGGAAAGTTAAAGAAGCTTACGAAAAACTAAATGGTGCAGGAAGCTGGGCGAAAATGCTGACCACCTGGAATGAAGTGGTAGTTGATTACAATGAGGAACTCAGATCCTATGTGAAGTAACAACAGAGATAGTTTGAATTCATGCGGAACAGGCATTGCCTGTTCCGTTTTTTTTTGCCGGTTTTGATGTGGCACCTTACCTGGGAAATTCTGATAACACTGGTGAGCGTTTATGCAGGGGTTGTCGTCGTGTACTTTCTTTATAGAACAAACAGTTTGGTTTCCCGGTGTTCTTTGTTACCTGCTTAAAATTTATAGCCCATCATAACATACCAGGTTGTAAACGCACTCTTCACGTCAGAATAGCCTGACATGGCATTGGAAAATTCAAGCAGCACATCCCAGGTTACCTGCTTGTATTCTATGCCTGTTCCAAATAGCAGTCCCTGCTCGTAGGTTCTGAAGTATTGAAGAAAGTTATAAGTGAGTCCTGCACTGTCAGTTTCCAGGTTGGTGGTTTTTAATGCCATACTGTTCGTGATACCTGCCTGCAGAAAAGGTTGCGCGGCCGAACCCGTAAACTGATACCTGATAATCGTTCCCAGTTTAACATAGATAAGATCCATTTTCACAGGCCGCTGTTCTTTAAACGGTGCCGTTCCTGAAACACCTGTGGAGCTGTAATTGCGCAGCATCAGTTCATTCAGTATACTCCAGCTGTTGTTAGTTCGTGGCAACACGGCATTCAGCGAAAGGCCGAACGCATAGCCAAGGGCATTGTCCATCACGGCACCACCAATATAAGTATTGGTGGTACTCTTGAACTGCAATCCCGCATAGTTAATTCCTGCAAGGGCACGTACTTGAAAATGCCAGGTCTCTTTTTTTTCAACAAAACTGGTTTGGGCCGACTTGCAGCGGTTATATTCTACTACCAATTCCATGATATCATTTTTGGAGTAAGACAACGGCCGTGAAACAATGCCAATCGCCACCGGAGGACAATCTGCCATGAGGTTGGTCAGTTGCTCTTTGTACAGTTGATTGGCCATGATGGTACGGCGTGTAATCTCATTACGATAATCAGCAACAACCCGTTCTTCAATATAGTATTTCTTATAGCTCAATTCCTGTATTGCTCCACCATCCTTTTGAATAAACAGGTGTACCCTGTCGTTGTAATCACGGGCATAGTAGAGACTCAATTTCCCGATTACTACCGACCTGATAAACATGGCTACCCGCACGGTATCAGGCAACGGGTTGAAATCTAACCGGTCATCGTTTAAAGAAGACGGATCAATGTTACCCACATAACTAAAATACCAGTCGCCGCCTTTGATTCTGAAAGAGTGAATGAGTAAGGGGGAGTACGTATGTAGCTTTTCGGCAGCTGATGCTTTGAACTGCACCTTCAGTGGTGCCTTCGCCCAGTTCTCTGATTGTATTAAGCCGTGAAGGGTATCACCATTATTAAGTAACACATAGCCTGGCTTAAATTGTTGCGCCATCGCCTGTTGTTTGCAACAAAAACATACCACGAGGATGAGTATCATCCTGTTAAAAATGAAGGAGTAGTTTCCGATACTACGGATGAACTTACGTTCCAGGCAGCAGACGACCGTATAATACCGTTGTTTCATTCCTGAAAGATTAAACCGGAAATTGTATGGCCCGGAACGTTAGCGATGCCGGGCTACCGTTGTAGATTAGCTGTTTTGGCAACATGAAAAATACAAAAGCTTGCTTTCATCCAAAAAACCACGGTTACCGTGGCCTGAATGCTTTGCCCACCTGAATATTCTTTTCCGCACCATATAACTTGGTTCTGTCGTTGTCAATGCTGTTCCATTTTAACAATACTGAAACTTCCTGATCAAGTAACCCTTCGAAGGATAAAATCCCATTCGTGACAATAGTAAATGGTTTTGAAAAATCGAACTGACCGGGCGAGAGCAGCAGTTTATAGCCGGTAATATTTTTTGTCCGAACGGTTATCGTATTACCGCTTATGGTTGCTTCAATATGTCCTGCCAGACTATCGCGCCGGAAAGCCTGCCTGTATTGCCCGTTCAGTACCACTTCATTATAGTCAACCAGCTCCGGTGCATTGCTACCCGTTTTTCCAATACCGGTTATAATGATCCAATGATTGCGGTTAAAAATTGCAGAATGTTCTGTTTGCCAGACGATATAATCCGGATGCGGGTTCCTGGGATGCGACTGTACAAAATGATCTATGGAATCCTTTAATAACGGCATCCATTTCAGGCTGTGGCCACTGGTGTCTATCATAAAAAAGCTGACCTGATTATTCAGGCGCATGATTTGTTCGACATATGGCAATACCACCGAGGGTGGAAAAGTTTCATCCAGCTTTCCATTCTCAATAAAAAAGGGGCGGTTACGGTAATTGTTGAAATAAGCCTGGCGGGTTCCTAAGACCCTTAATGAACCACAGCTGCCGATGTAGGGGAGGAAGCAATTGAATGGCGTCACATCATAATTCGCAAAAGCATAGGTGCCTGTACCACCATCAGAAAACCCGCCAAGTGATACCAGGTTCTCGTCAACGTTATACAACTGTTTGATGCTGTCCAGCAGTTGCATCACATTTTCATACTGAATCTTGTAATACCATCGGGCTGCAAAGTATCCGGAAGGATATATACGAATCTCCTGCACTGTTCTGTATGTGGCCAGCGTGGTATCAATAAAACGGAATACGTTGTACGAATCCATATGAGAGATGTCGCCATGCAACACCACACGAACCGGCCATTTTTTTTCAGGAGTATAATTCCACGGTATCAATACCAATGCAAAAAGATGGATGCCTTCTTGTGTATGGCGGTCCCAATTCAGAAAACCCGTACTCACCCGGGGGCTGTAGTTTCTGCCTTTTTGCAGTGACCGGTAAACGGTATCAAATGGAATATCGGACTTAACAATTGCCTTAGCGGCTTTTTCTTTGGCAGGATTGCCTGCTGCATTCAGATAGTTTGACAAAAGCATCTTTGCATCCTGCGCACCGGCCTTTGGTATAGAGTATATAAAGCAGGTAATCAGCACACTGGCTGAATAGAAGAGTGTCCTGATGAACTTTCTGCAGTTGCCGGTCGTGTATTTGCTTTTGTGGTAGTAGCAATGCATGGTGCTATAGTAAGATGCAACCTGACTGCTAAAGGTTGGTTTGATACTAAAAAAGCGCAGGATGCCGGTCCTGCGCTTCTTTGTTAAACAACATCTTACTTAACCACGGTTTTCCTTCTGCCTGAAAATAACATCAATGCCAATAGCATCACTATGCCCGGGATGATCCAGATTCCTTCCTGGCCGCTTCCGTCATCATCCGGAGAATCACCGGTAAACGGCACATTGAAAGCTCCTTGATCAATCTGTCCCGGATCCTTTTCCGGAACAAACCTGTTGAGGGTGTCAGGCGGAAGTTTCCGGGTAGCGGGAACGGTTGCCTTCCGGTAAACCGGCGGCCCATCCGGCGAGTAATTGAAATTGCCGATATAGGCACCATAGCCTGATGTTTCCCAACCGGTAAGCAGTGCCAGCTGTTGCAGTTCCCGCGTGCGCCGTTGCTGTGTTGATTTTAAATAGCGCGCCCCTTCTTCGCAATCAAAGGTTCCATAGGCAGGATGCGTAATGATGTACCGGGCCTGGAAATTCTCCTTATTAGGTGTTTCCTGGAACTGGAGGTCCTGCGGAAAACTCTTCCGGTCATACGTGACATGCAGGCGGGTGAAAAACACGTTACCGTTGTAACCGTAGTGGTATTGCTGCACCCAATTTACGCCGGCCGTAACGAGATCCTGTAACATGGGAGGCGGGCCTGTACATGGATCACAAAATTGTCTTACGCTACCGCTTACGTCCCAGGCATATTCCAGGAAAACATTGCCTCCACCTTGTTCGCGACGGTGTTTCCGGTAGGTATCAACATAGAACTGCCCGAAATACTGTTGCACAAACTCAGGAACATTTTTGTCGGTAGGTACTTTCACTGTCCTGTAGTTGGTGGTTTCCACCCGGCCTGTTGGTGTAAATGCATAGATGATCATATCCTGTGTGCCTTTTGCATTGGCCATGCCCAGCCGGATGGGCAGCATGAATTTTGGGGAGTTAAAGGTGATCTGTAACGGGCTTAGAAATGTAGTTCCCCGTTTTCTGAGTTCTTCTTCATTTACTTTAACAACAAAAAATTTCATACCGCTGTTGATGTACGGTTGCAGTACTTCCCGTGCCCCTTCAGGAATCCGGTAGCCGTTAGACACCAGCCATTTTTCCAGGCCGGAAGATTCATCGGCAGAAAGCAACAATACATCATATTCATCTACCGTGTATCGTGCTTCTATCTTAACATGGTAGTTCCCTGCTGAAGATTTTGAAACCGCTTCAGAAGGCATTGCTTCTTCAAAGCTGGTTATCTGATCTGATTCATATCTTTCAATAATCTGGCATGGATTCTCATCAAAGTACTCTACGAGACGCGGTCCGCTATAACCATCCAGTGTGGTAAAGATTTGCGCCGGTACGGTCTTGATCTCGCTGCGCTGCAATACCACAGGAACGGGTACCACCATGGCAAAATCTTTTACATCGCCTTCAAAATCGCTCGACATGGTGATGGTGGTACGGTTGCCTTCCCGTACTAAGATGACCTGTGAAGTCTTGTTGAACAGGGAAGCATCTGCCTTGGCAACATAGAAGCCGCAAAAGGCCCAAGCATTCACAGAAACAGCAAGCCAGGTTATTGCAATCAGGCTGCCGACAATTACCGGTGCCAGGTGCCATTGCCTGGTTTTGAGATGCAGTTGTTTGCCGGGTATTTGCATTGTTTCCTTTAAAACGGATGCTGGCATTACCCATACATTTTTGATTGATTTTTTCATATCCATGAAAATTTAGCGTGAAGAAATAATTTATCGAAAAGCACAGAAAGCGGAGAAAGAAAGAATAAGGCCCATATAGGAGCACCGTTGATGAACTCATAGGTAGCCAGGTAGAATGCGAGGAAGGCGACCAGAACAGCCCAGCAGATGCGCGCTACGCGATGAGAGGGCGTTGATACGGGATCGGTGATCATAAAAAAGGTAAACAAGAGCAGGGTGCCACTGGTGAACTGGTGAAAGAACACATCAGCCGACCACCCTAATACGGCTATATTCCTGATAAACGTTAACAGGCAAAACACTGCAAAGAATGTTATGGCAATATCCAGTCGCTTTACTTTCAACAATACAAACAGCCCAAGCAATCCGATACCAAACAGGAGCAGGCCATCGCTGCCCCACTGGCCCGGAGAGATCCATGCATTTCCGGTGATGGCGATACTCGTTACTATCCCAAAATTGGTTGGATTAAAAAAATGCTTCCAGCCTCCGGCTCTGCTGCCTATAGCAGGATGACGCCACCTGAGCAGGAATTTTCCAGAGATACTCAAGGTGGCGGCCAGCAGCATGACTGCCGGATCGTTGGTCTTGAGCAGCAGGCACAGGCTGAGAGCGGAGATCATCGCACTCTTTAATGAATGCAGGTCATTCATGCCCAGTGCTATAAACAAATACTGGGTGATTAAACAACCGGCAAAAGCTGCAGCCATACTAACGGGATCCATTTCCCATTTCAGAAAGACGGTGCCATAAGTAAGGAACGTGGTCAGGAACAGCATCTGGTAGTGACGGGCATCACGCATAAACCATTGAAGGCTGTGGTGAATGCTGGCAGCTATGGCTTGGTAATTTGCTGTAAGGCGAAGCGCAATCGTTTGCATCGGCTGAGGAATTTCAATCAATTACCAACCATAGATGCAGTTGGTTGATTGAATTCCATAAACCGGGTTGCCTATTTTTTTTCAGCACTGGCAGGAGAATTAAAGCAGGTATTGTCTGAACGTTATTGCTACAGGCAACCATTATCATCCGTGCGGGGTTGTATTCCGCCCTCTTCCGGCATACGCACCCGCCGAAAAGTGGTTTAACAACAGAATAAAATTTGCCCGGTCGTCTATATATCGTAATATTGCGATGAAATGGGAAGCACAAAAAAAGAAAAATTCACTGCCAGGCAAAACAGGTTGGCCGCCTTATGCAAAGCATTAGCCCATCCTGCACGGATTGCCATTTTACAGCATATGATAAAATCGGAGCATTGCATCTGTGGTGATATGGTGCGTGAAGTCGGATTGGCGCAAGCCACCATTTCCCAACATTTAAAGGAACTGAGGCAAACCGGCCTTATCAAAGGGTGTGCGGAAGGCACCCGTGTTAGCTATTGTATTGATGAGAGGACGTGGACGCAGGTAAAAAAGGAACTTGATCTTTTTTTTTCCGGCAACCGGCAATAGGAGGCTTGCCATGGATTTTTTTTGTAGTAATCTTATTTAATCTGCTGGTGACGGCGGTTTTGTTAAATAATTGATATGCCTGACAACTCAAGAAAAGGTTTGGGATTCATCGACCGCTACCTTACATTTTGGATTTTCTCCGCAATGGCTGCCGGTGTGGCAATGGGGTACTTCCTTCCTGCTTCCTCCGGATTTATCAATTCATTTTCTGCCGGTACTACCAATATCCCGTTAGCAATCGGACTGATCTTAATGATGTACCCACCCTTTGCCAAGGTGAAATACGAACTGCTTAATGAAGTTTTCAAAAACACGAGGGTGCTGGCAATCTCATTATTGCTGAATTGGATCATTGGTCCCATGCTCATGTTCTTCCTGGCAATTATTTTTTTGCAGGGATACCCTGAATACATGGTGGGGTTAATACTTATTGGTCTTGCCCGTTGCATAGCCATGGTGATTGTATGGAATGACCTGGCTGAGGGAAGCAGGGAGTATGCGGCAGGACTTGTAGCAATGAACAGCATCTTCCAGCTGCTCTTATACAGTCTTTATGCATTTATTTTTATTACTGTTTTGCCACCCTGGTTTGGTATCACCGGTTCAGTTGTAGATATCACCATCGGGCAGATTGCAGAAAGTGTTGCCATTTATTTGGGAATACCGTTTTTAGCAGGGTTCTTAACAAGGTATTTTTTGATACGATGGAAAGGCGAAGCATGGTATCAAACAAAATTTATCCCGAAGGTATCTCCCATTACGTTGATTGCATTGCTCTTTACTATTGTTATTATGTTCAGCTTGAAAGGTGAACTGATTGTGCAGATACCAATGGATGTTATCAGAATTGCTATACCACTAGTCATCTATTTTGCCGTTATGTTTATCGCGAGTTTTTTTATTGCCCGCAAAATGGGAGCCGGTTACTCCACCAATGCATCAATAGCATTTACAGCGGCAGGAAACAATTTCGAACTGGCTATTGCTGTGGCCATTGGAGTCTTTGGTATCAACAGCGGGCAGGCATTTGCCGGTGTCATCGGCCCTTTGGTAGAAGTACCGGCACTGATTACCCTGGTGAATGTGGCTTTATGGCTTCGAAATAAATACTACTTGAAATCTTCCATCATTCAATAACCTGTCTAAATGAAAATCGCATTATTTTCTGATGTCCACGCCAATCTGCCTGCATTGCAAGCTTGTTTAAAGAGTATAGACGAAAAAAAGGCAGATGCTGTTTATTGTCTTGGTGATTTGGTAGGATATAATATTTGGCCCAATGAAGTGATCAATGAAATCCGCAAAAGAGGTATTCCCTGTATTGCGGGCAACTACGATCAGGGCATCGGTCTGTCGGCTGATGAATGTGGCTGCGCTTACAAAACAGAAGTGGAAAAGGAGATGGGTAAGATATCGATTTCCTATACTAACTCGATTATTGGTGCGGATGAAAGAGCATATCTCAGCACATTGCCCGCACACATCAGGGTGGTGTTTCAAACAGACAATGATCCATTCAACCTGTTGCTCGTGCATGGAAGCCCAAGAAAGATAAATGAGTACCTGTTTGAAGACCGCGATGAAAAAAGTATGCTCAGGATTATGGAACATGCCGATGCAGACATACTGTGTTTCGGGCATACCCACAAACCCTTTCACAGAATATTGGTTACTGAAAAAAGGAATACCCCGTTTTTCCGTCATGCAATCAATATAGGTGCTACCGGAAAACCTAAAGACGGCACATCCAATGGTTGTTATGTATTGTTAACTATCAATGCAAACAGCAGTATTTTAAATAAGGATGCCGTACAGGTTGAATTTGTCCGCTTCACCTATGATGTAGAAAAAGCTGCCCGTGCTATTGAGGACAGCCCATTACCAAACGAATATGCTGATATGTTGAGAAAAGGTTATTAGCAATCACATAAATGAGTCCGGGCGAATTGGTTGCATTCCCGGTTAGCTGAAAAAATTGGGCGGCCCTGAGCCGCCCAACTCCTTTCAGCAAACCGGTGTTTAATTCACCAAATTAATCTCAACCCTCCTGTTTTTTGCACGGCCGGCTGCAGTACTATTGGTTGCTACCGGTTTAGCTATGCCATAACCTTCTGAAGTGAGCCTGTCAGGACTGACTCCTTTCGAGATGAAGTAATTCCGCACCATGGCAGCCCGCTTCTTCGAAAGTTCCAGATTGGTAGCGGCGCTTCCGGTATTATCGGTGTATCCTTCAATGGTCCATTTCGTATAACTGTATTGCAGCATGATTTCGGCAATTACATCAAGAACATCATAGGAAGCTCCTTTGATCTTATCGCTGCCGGTTTCAAAAGTGATGGATTTGGAACTCAGCTTCAATTTGTTCAGTGCATCTTCCCGCACGCGCGGACAGCCCTGGTTGTCAATTGCACCAACCTCATCAGGACAATTGTCGTGTTTATCAGCCACCAGGTCTCCATCACGATCCGGGCATCCATTGGTAGATACCGGGCCTGGTTCGTAGATGCAGGAGTCCACTTTATCGGCTATGCCATCTGCATCGGTATCCGGGCAGCCTGAAAACTGGCGGCTACCTGCCACGTAAGGGCATTCATCATCCAGATCAGCAATACCATCACTATCCGCATCGGGGCAACCGTTCAATTCAACAATACCAGCCTGATCCGGACACCGGTCCTGTGAATCGCCAATACCATCGGCATCGGCATCCGGACAACCATTGAGCGTAGCAACGCCGGCTGCATC
Organism: uncultured Bifidobacteriaceae bacterium; assembly: GCA_964524035.1. GTDB lineage: Bacteria > Bacteroidota > Bacteroidia > Chitinophagales > UBA10324 > JACCZZ01. Next base: position 25,224 of record CAZGBP010000001.1, on the reverse strand, counting down.
GGGGCACATATCCTTCACATCTTCAATGCCATCACGGTCCCGGTCTGGGCAACCCTGCAGGCTTACGGAGCCGGGCACTTCTATGCAACGATCCTTGCTATCGGAAACCATATCGGCATCAACATCTTTCAGTTTTCTTCCGGGAATATTAATCTTTATTCCGCCATAGATATCAGCTCCTTCCATATCGTTAATAGCAAGCAGCGAACCGATTTCATCAGTGCCAACAAATACGGGCCCGGCCCGCAAGGCAAGCCCAATACGGGCTTTGGTATGTCCGTAGTATTCAATGGACATGGGCACCGCCACTTCAAACCATTTATGTTCATAACGCGGAGTAAGCGCATAGATATCCGGCCTTACGATACCCTGCTCACTTGAACGATTAAAGCCTTGTATGATGGTGGCATTAATAAAAAAATTCTTATATGCGTTCCAGTCAACCTGCAGGCTGAATGCACCCGGCAACGACATTTTGAAATTATCATCCACAAAGGAAGCGCTTGAGTCGCCGTAAAAAATGTAGCTCAGTGTGCGGTCAAAATCTTCATTGCCCTCATAGTGTTCTCCGTTCCAGGAAGGGTAGGCGGCATCATTTGTTTCCAGGTGATAGGTGCCGGATGAGTCGTTGAACTTGAGGGTTCCCATATCAATCAGCGATGCGCCAATCCGAAGTTTGTACTTGTTTTTATCGGGGTCCGCCCACCAGTGCTGATCCATTTGATACGTCCATTCGGCAGAATCGCGAAGTAACTCGTAGGTAAAGCCCAGGTCCCAGCCAAAACCGCCACCATGCTTGAGATCCTTATAATTTTCAACCGGATCATACGAGTTAAAATCAGTACGTCCATAATCCAGGGAAGTGGGCCCGAAGAGAATAGTGTCGGAACTCACGATGTTATAGGTTACATCGGCATTCTTAACATAACCCGCGGCAAAACCATCTACTACCTTCAGGTTAATGCCGCCTTTAAAAAGGTGATCTTTATTCTGAAACAGGATAAGCCCGTAGTTGAGTCCGTATTCCGCCCAGGAGAGAATGTCCATCTGCATGTTGTCTGTTGTCCATAACGTATTGTATAGCGATTCATCCTCCAGGAACTGGTATGCATTTTCCGCCACATGAGCCGGCACATTGTAGGTGGTCATGAATGTTTTTGCGCCGATACTGAACCCGATGCTGTGGCGCTCTGCAAAATTGATCATGAAAGAGGGGCCTATTGCTTCAGCTGAAAATGTCAGGCTTTGCGGGTCATTCGGATTATTTGGATCCCATCTTGTCAGGAACTCTTTGTTCTTGACGATGTCTACAATATTCCCGAAACCAAAAAACGTAAGGTCTTCTTTTGGGATATAGAGGTATGTGTTATCGAAAGATGAGCCTCCGGATGCCAGGTTAATGTCGAAACTAAGTTTTGAACCAACGAATGAACTCGGATTCAACTGCGTACCCAGGGTTCCGGCGTAATTGCTGTTAATGATCCCAAGGTACTCCTGTGCCTGCAGCGGATTAAAAAGGCATACTGAAAAAAGTATAATCAGAATTCGTTTCATACGTGGCGGTGTTATTCCTGCAACTGATGGTGCAAGGGTTGGCTAAAGATCAAAAAATAAAACGCAACGGCCGAAAATCAGATGCTTTCGTTATTCACACTCAAAACCAAAAGTGTACAAAAATGAATGCGTGGTTCATTTCCGGCTGCGCGGTGTGAAATACAAATATGTTTTTGCTTGCAGTCAACGGGCTTGCACTATTTCAACCTGATTACTGCGTATCGGATGCCATGCTTGCCGCTCCGGTATTCAGGAGTACCAGATTGTTGGGGATAAAGGAAGGAAGCTCGGCAGTCATGATTATGTTGCCAAACCTTTTGTGAATGACGACTTTACGGTCGGGGCTGTATAAAAATACATAAGGTTGCTCATCATATATTATTTTTTGCAAACGTTTTATCATGGGTATCCGTTTCGATTCATCGAGGGTAATGGCAATGGAATCGATCAAAGCATCACTCCCGGCATTACCGAATCCGGTAATGTTGCTGCCTTTGTTTACCCAGGCATCTGTTGACCACACCTGGTTGAAATCCTGTGGCAATGATGAAACTGCCCAACTGGAAAGTACCAGGTCGAAATCATGGTCTGCGCTCATCTGGCGCAATACGCTGCCTTCTACCGATTTCAATATTATTTTGATGCCACCGGGGTAAACACCTTCGGCTATAATATTTGCCAGGTCTTTCGCCATGCTGCCCTGAATCATATTCAGTAACTCGAGTTGCAACGGAATCCGTTCGCCGTCTACTACCTTATCACGGATATTATCACCATCGGTATCTGTCCAGCCTGCTTCTGACAATAACCGCGAAGCCTCTGCCACATCATACTCCAACAGTTTCAAATCAGCATTAAATTCTTTTTTTAATGGAGAAACCATACTGGGCCAGCGGCTGGCGCGTCCTAATGCAACAACTTCAATAATCCGGTCTACGGGTGTCAACAATGCAATGGCTCTCCGTACGCGCACATCGTCCAGAATCCGTTTATGTTTTATGCCATCGGGGCGCATATTCATGGCCATATAGGTGAAGGAATAGCTGTTCAAAAAAACAGAGTGGTAGTTGCGGTTAAAGTTGCTGTCGCGCTGCAGCTCCAGTAATACCCTGCTGGTGAGATAGGTAGATACATCGAACTGCTGCGATTTAAATTCAAGCATCGCCGCATTTTCATCCTTTACAGCTTTAAATATTATTTTTTCCGGATACGAAGTAAGATAGATGTTATCGCCTGTGAGCAAACCGGTCCAATGGTTCGGCTTACGTTCCAGGGTAACCGATTGACCGCTTTCCCACCCGCTTACTTTATATGGACCGCAGCCATAGAAATACTGCGGGTCGTTTCCATTTTTGCTGTTGTTGAAATCAGCGGCCCAGGTGCTGAGAGCCGGTATCTGGTCAGGCCTGAAGTCCGGTTCATCCATTTGTTCAATGGTGAACTTTCCCAAGACATTCTCAGGATCAAAAAAACTACGACTCAATAAAGGAAAATCTGTTACCATGCTGACTGCCTGCACATATTTTGTTTTCATCACCATGGTGAATCGTTTCGGATCGGCAGGGTCGGCTACAATGGTTTTCAGATTGACGCTAACGGATTTATGCAGCGGATTATCGGTAAGCGGGAATTTTGCAACTTTAAAAGTGAAGATCACATCTTCGGCTGTTACCGGGCTGCCATCATCCCAGGTTGCTTCATCGAGCAGTGAATAGGTAAACTGCATCTCATCAGCGGCAACATCAGGTAATTCCTTCGCCATACAAGGCGCCAGCCCCATCTTCAACTGGTCAATCGTCAATAGTGCCGGATGGGTGAGACTCAGAATCAGGCGTGCATTCTGAAAGGTATAATTGGTAGGGTGCAGGTATCCGGCATCAGATAAGGTATGAACCACCAGGATGTTGTCTCTCGACCAATCGGCCATCATATTTGCCTCATCGGGGAAAGTAAGATAAACCTCCTTGCTCTTATCCTGCTGCTCTTCATTTAACCGGTGGCTGCTATTCGTACAGGCTGCAAAAAGTAACGGCAGCAAGAAGAGTACAATGAAGTTTCTTTTCATGGCGGCGCAGCGATATTAAACTCTGAATTTACAAATTAATCGTGATAATATGCATCTTTCTGCCGTGCCGTTTATCCATACAGCGTTGAACTGGTCCGGTTCGTTCTTAAAAACAAACTCAAAATTGTTTCAGCTTTGCTGTTCTGGTTAAACACCGGCTGCACGGAAGCAGGGAAACAGGCCTATACCTGTCAAAGCTATGCAGGGTGCCAAGAGGAGGCGTGTATTGGTAACCGACTTTTAGCCTGATGGCGAACTTCCCGGCTTTTCAATTGTATTGTGACATTGAACAAACAACAGCGTAGATGAAAACCATACTCATTACCGGAGGCACAGGGTTGATTGGGAAATTCTTAACCGGACTTTTGCAGCAGGAAGGATTCGAAGTAAACTGTTTAAGCAGGAACAGAAACGATGGCCAGCCGAAAACGTTTTACTGGAACATAGCAAAGCAGGAAGTGGACGCTGATGCCATAACCGGTGCCGATTACATCATTCATTTAGCGGGAGCTAATGTTGCCGGCCATCGCTGGACGAAAAAATATAAACAGGAAATCAGGGTGAGCAGGGAGCAAGGTGCTGCTTTGATTTACACCGCATTGGAACGAAACCCAAATAAGGTGCAGGCAGTTATTTCTTCATCAGCCATCGGGTACTACGGTGAAAGAGGTGATAAATGGCTGAGTGAAGAGGAAGCGCCGGGTACAGACTTCCTGGGTGCAACCTGCACACAATGGGAAGCCTCGGTGAGAAAAATAAGCAGGCTAAACAAGAGGGTGGTGCTGTTACGCACCGGTATAGTGCTTGCAAAGGAAGGAGGTGCCCTTCCGCCGCTGGTAAGGCCCTTGCACTTTGGTATGGCTCCCATTTTCGGAAACGGACAGCAGTATTATCCGTGGATTCATATATACGACCTGTGTCAGATGTACCTTCATGCCATTAAAAATGAAAGTTTGACCGGTGCATATAATGCCACAGCACCTGAGCCGGTGCGTTACATCGATTTTATGAATCAGCTTGCGGAAACCCTGGGCAAGCGGAAAATGAATGTACCGGTTCCAATGGCTGTGCTTCAGCTGGTATTGGGTGATTTTGTAAAAACCCTTTCCATGAGTATACGTTGTTCGGCAGAGAAAATTTTGGCAACCGGCTTTGAGTTCAGGTATCCGAAGCTTGAAAGTGCATTGATTAATCTTTTGAAGCAACAAGCGGGTAAGACGGTACCTGAGCTGCAATAAAAAAAATAAACCTTTCTCCCTGACAAGTCGAATTGCCGTATTGTAATACTTACTTTCTAAATTGCCGCGCAAAAAATATCTTTTTATGTCTGCGGGGCTCATTCTGTCGGTTACCTTCATCTATTTCGTGGCGCTTCTCGTGATTGCCTGGTATACCTCCCGCGGCGCTGATGCACATTCTTTCTTTATCGGAAACAAAAAATCGAAATGGTATATAGTGGCCTATGGTATGATAGGCACTTCATTGAGCGGTGTCACATTCATGAGCGTTCCGGGTGAAGTAGGTGTAAAGCAATTCGCCTATATGCAGATTGTACTGGGTTACCTGGTCGGGTATTTTGTGATCGCATTGGTTCTGCTGCCCCTGTACTACCGGCTTAATCTTACATCCATCTACTCCTACCTGCAACAGCGATTCGGAAATGTAACCTACAAGACCGGTTCATCTTTTTTCATTCTTTCCAGAACATTAGGCGCTTCCATCAGGGTATTCCTGGTTGTGAATGTATTGCAGGTTTTTGTGCTGGATGCCATGGGCGTACCTTTTGCATTTACAGGCGCATTTATCATTCTGCTCATCCTCATCTATACGTTCAAAGGGGGGGTTAAAACAATAGTCTGGACCGACATGATTCAAACTACCTGCATGCTGCTGGCGCTCATTCTTTCTGTTGTCCTTATTATGCAGCATTTAGGTACCGGGCCTTCGGAGATGCTGGCTGCTATTCGTGAAAAGAATATGACCCAGGTTTTCTTCTTCGATTGGAAAGACAAGACCTTTTTTGGCAAACAGTTTCTAAGCGGCGTGTTCATTACCATAGCCATGACGGGGCTTGACCAGGAGATGATGCAAAAGAACCTGAGTTGCCGTACCTTAAAGGAAGCGCAGAAGAATATGTTCACCTTCAGTTTTATCCTTGTACTCGTAAACCTGTTGTTTCTTACACTTGGCGCCGTATTGTTTGTGTTTGCCGAACAAAGCGGTATCCCCATTCCCGCCCAAACCGATCAGCTCTTTCCTGCCATTGCTTTGAATCATTTGGGTGAATTGGCCGGGCTGATTTTTCTGATAGGATTGATATCGGCATTGTATCCCAGTGCCGATGGTGCACTAACCGCATTAACCAGTGCATTCTGTATTGATATTATAGGCTTTCGTGAGCGCCACAACTGGAATGAAAAAAAGAAGACCAACATACGCTACCTCGTGCACATTTCATTTGCTGTGATATTCCTGTTGTGCATTCTTTATTTTCAGGCTAATAATAACAGTTCTGTCATCAGCACCATTTTAACAATAGCCGGTTATACATACGGGCCCTTGCTCGGGTTGTATGCTTTTGGAATGTTTACCCGCAAAGCGATACACGACAAATGGTCACCATGGATCTGTATCATCTCACCGGTTATCTGCTATGTGGTGAATCTCAATTCCACCTACTGGTTTAATGGATATCAGCTGGGGTTTGAAGTATTGGTGCTGAATGGCTTGCTCACCTTCCTAGGCTTGATCATCATTTCGCGTAAAACGTATCAGCAACCGGAAAAAAGAATGGAGGACTGATCATGCCTTTTCTGCCTGCGCAAGAAGAGGGTAATGCTTTTTGTATAAGGCCATATTAAATTAATGACCGCTTATGAAATTGACCGCCGTGTCGTTATTTAGCCGAAATTATTCTTTGTGCTGCATGAGACATAAAAAGGAAGCCGGTTCATTTTCTCAGTTTGGCAGGAGCTGTTTTTACAGATTGCTGAAACGCCTGTCTTCAAAGGGTCAGCTGTTGGTGCTGCTGCAACTGCTAACATATGGTGATGGCGCCGCGCAACCGGCAAATTACTTCCGGAACCCATTAGATATACCGATTACCCTTTCTGCAAATTTTGCAGAAATCAGGACCAATCATTTTCACAGCGGCTTCGATATACGCACCAATGGCGAAACAGGATATAAGGTTTATGCTGCTGCAGATGGTGTAGTATCGAGAATTAAAGTCTCTGCCGGCGGTTTTGGTAATGTGCTATATATCTCGCATCCAAATGGGTACATGACGGTTTATGCCCATCTCGACCGCTTTGCCGATGCCATTGCCACCTATGTAAGGCAACAGCAATATGCAAAGCAGTCGTTTGAGATTGAGTTGTTTCCGGATGCTTCGAAATTTGCTTTTAAAAAAGGGGAACTCATCGCTTATTCAGGGAATTCGGGTTCATCAGGTGGGCCCCATCTGCACTTTGAAATCCGGGATGCTTCCGGCGAAACCTACCCATTGAACCCGGCTTCGTTCTATTCCTTAAAGGATACCATCGCTCCTAAAATTACGGCCGCGTATTTGTATAATCTTCAAAATAGCATGGCAGACCCGGTAAAATATACTTTGCAAAAAGGCAAATCAGGATACCGCATTAACGGTGATACCATTACGGTAGATCAACAGGTAGTTGGCATTGCGCTGGAGGCAGCAGATTATATGAATAATACCTCTAACGATTATGGAATGTATGAATACCGGGTGCTGCTGGATGGCCGGCAGATTTATGGCGTTACGTTTGACCGTATGGATTTTGCCAATGGCCGTTATGTAAATGCCTTCATTGATTTTAGGATACTCAAAGCTACCGGCAAAAAGATACAACGGCTTTACCGTTTGCCCGGTGACCGCAATAACATTTACCATGCACTGGAGAATGATGGTAAGATCGGCCTTTCTGACGGTGCCTTTCATAAAGTGGAAGTACTAGCCACCGATGCATATGAAAACAGTTCCCGCCTCACTTTTTTTATAAAGAGTACCTTAAAAGAAAATACAATAACGGCGGCTGCCGGCAAAGGAACGGTGTTTCGTTATCAGCAAGCAAACAGTTTTGCTTCTGACAGTATCCGGTTGAATTTGCCGGCTAACATCCTGTATGAAGACATCAATTTCCAGTATGTCGCAAAAACGGGTGATACGAAAAGATATTCAGCAACACACCTGGTGCATAATACGGCTACGCCTGTGCATGACAGTTATACGATAAGCATACTGCCGCGCAATATTCCGCCTGCCTTGCAATCTAAAGCGTTGATTGTGTATGACGATGGTACCGGAATAAAAAGCACCAAAACTTCCCATTGGGAAGGCAAATGGCTGGCTGCCCGTGCAAGGGAATTCGGCTACTTTTATGTTTTGCTCGACACGGTTGCACCAAAAATTGCCTGTGAGAATGTGAAACAAAATCAACTTATTACATCCAATACAATACGCTTCACGATCACCGATAAACTTTCAGGTATTGTTTCGTATAAAGGCCTGCTGGATGAAAAATGGATACTGATGGAATACGATGCGAAAAATGACCGGCTGCAATGCACCCTGGATAAACAAATGGCTCCCGGCGAACATACACTTCGCGTGCTGGTGAGTGACGACGTAAAAAATGAATCAATCTACCTGTTGAAATTTAAAAAATAACCTATGCCTGACGTTGGCGAAAAAGCTCCCGCTTTTAAAGCAAAAGACCAGAATGGCAACATCATATCGCTTGCTGATTTTAAGGGGAAAAAAGTTGTGCTCTATTTCTATCCTGAAGATGATACGCCCACCTGCACAGAAGAAGCCTGCAACCTGAGAGATAACTACGCCTTGCTGAAGCGGAGGGGATTTGAAATTGTTGGGGTAAGCCCCGATGATGTGAAATCCCACAAAAAGTTTGAAACCAAATTCGCGCTTCCTTTCCCATTACTGGCTGATCCGGATAAGAAAATAATCAAAAGCTATGGCACCTGGGGTGAAAAGCAGATGTTTGGCCATCGATACATGGGGGTGTTCCGCCAAACATTTATTATTGATGAAAAAGGATGTATTGAGAAAGTTTTCCGTAAAGTGCATTCGAAAAAACATACACAGCAAATTCTGGACAGCTATAAGGATTAGACGGGATCAATGGTTGAAGAAACACCGAATAACACAAATGCTCCGTGCACGAATTTGGATGAGGCAGGATTATCAGCTATTTTTGGCAAGCATTAATTTTTAATGTTTACCGGACGAAAGCCTGACCTTTTTATGCCGGGCCCTTAACATTGGAAACTGCTAATAACAAAAACCAGTTATTGCCCAACCATCACGCAACACATATGAAAGTTTTCATCCGTAATCTTTTCGCTTTTTTGGCAGTCGGTGCATTTGTTTTTCTTGGAAGTTGTACTAAAGACAAAGCCACCGAACCCAAGGAAACAACAGATACAGTAGCCTGTATTCAAGCCGGGCAAACAATTACCTATACTGATGATGTAAAACAGATCCTGACCACCTATTGCACGAACAAGGATTTTGGAAGTTGCCATCAAACTGATGCAGATGGCGGCACCTTTGGCTTTGATTTTACCACCTATGCCGGTATTAAGGAGAAAGCGGATGATGGAACCCTGATTAACAGGGTATTCAATTCTCCTGGAAACCCAATGCCCTCCATTCTTTCCACCGGCCCTCAAACATTAAGCGACTGCGATCAGCTGAAACTTCAGACGTGGGTTGACCAGGGAGCCCCGGAATAATGATGTGGTACGGTAATTGAAAAGCAGCAGTTTGTTTGACCACGTTCTTTATTCTCATCTTCTAAAATCACAAACCGGTATCATGAAAAATTTAATCTTCTTCTTACTTTCAGTGGCGTTCTTCCTGCCTGCAAAATCACAGGACGTTTATATCTCCACCAACAGTACCGTTTCATTCTTTTCCGAAACCCCTGTGGAAAATATTGATGCTACCAGCAACCAGGTGGTAGGTGCCTTGAATGTATCGACCAAGTCCGTTTTTTTTAAAGCAAAAATGACCACCTTCACTTTCAAGAAGGCGTTGATGCAGGAACATTTCAACGAAAATTATGTGGAGAGTGAGAAGTATCCCAATGCCACATTCAATGGTGCGATCAATGAAAATGTTGATCTGTCAAAGGATGGAACCTATGCAGTTACCGTAACCGGCAAGTTCAACCTGCATGGCATCGAAAAAGAGAGGACGATTCCCGGCACGATAACGGTAAAAGGAGAAACCATCAGCATAGTGAGCGAATTTGATGTGAAACTGAGTGACCATGAAATTAAAATACCGACTGTAGTGGTAAAAAATATTGCTGAAGTAGTTAAGGTGAAAGTGAAGGCTGACATGTTACCGTCAAAATCAGAGAAATGATGCGCTGCAGGTTGCATGAACGGTCTAATCTCCTGAATAGACTGGTCATCAAACCTGACTGAGGAGGTTAGGCATGCCGCCAATGATTTTCTAAAACCCTTTAATTTGGCGGATCTCAATCTTAAACTTTGCCGATATTGCAATTAAATTTTCTTCCGTACAGAGATAACTGCTTATGAAAAAAATCTCCATCCTCCTTCTATTCTTTGCCGGTTTACTTTTTTCCCTGCGCCTTGCCGCACAGGAAACAGACCTTTCTGCCCTTGTTGATGAGAATTCCAAGTCTGATGAGAAGGAATATGTAAGTGCCACTTTTAAGGGATTCCGGATCATTAACGCACAAACCAATGAAACGGCCAAAAAGCGAAACCTGCATTTTAACATTGCACACCGTTTTGGCGATATAGCCGGTGATGCCGGCGGAATCAGTACGTTCTACGGATTTGATAATGCAGCCGACATTCGTTTTTCGTTCGACTATGGAGTAACCGACCGTCTGCAGTTAGGCGTTGGCAGATCAAAAGGAATTGATGCATATACCCAATTGTACGACGCCAATGTCAAGTTTCGCCTCTTGCAACAAACGGTTGATGGCAAGATGCCGCTCAGTATTACACTCTACGGCGTTGCCGGCATAACGGGCAGGCCGGCTTCTACCGACAGCACCTCTGATGCATCCTTTCAAAATACAGCACAAAGAATGTCATATGTTTCGCAGGCCATTATAGCCCGGCGTTTTTCACCTGGTTTTTCATTGGAGTTGCTACCGACCTGGACCCATCGCAATTATGTTTCTTATGATGATCAGAATGATATGTTTTCGCTGGGAATAGGCGGCAGGCTTAAACTGAGCAACCGCTTTGCTTTAATAGCAGATTACTTCTATAATTTTTCAAGCTACCGGAACGATGCAGTCGATGCCAATGGAGATAAGATTTATTATAATCCGTTGAGTGTGGGCGTAGAAATTGAAACCGGCGGCCATGTATTTACCATCAATTTCACCAATTCTACAGGAACGCTGGAAAATCTCTTTCTGCCATTCACTAAATCCAACTGGCTCGATGGTGAATTCAGGATTGGCTTTAACATAGCAAGAAATTTTGTGATTGGAGGAAAGGGGTGGTAGTTGGCTGAGTGGTCAAATGACTGAATTGCACAATTGCTTAATTGTTCAATTGTTTAATTGTTGTCCTCAAACTCATCGGCTTCGCCGCAACCATTCAACCATTCAACCATTCAACCATTTAAAGAGACTGCTATAATTATCCATTTACAAAGTACCCAGTTTCCCCACCATCATGATCATCCCATTATCCGAAGGTACTTTCACAGTCGATGACAGTAAGACCTTTATCGCTTTCGATCCCAACCACGATCAACTCAAAGACCGCCCTTCCTCATTGCTGGTAGATATAGTTCCTTTTCTGGTTGCCACAAAAAACGACCTGGTGGTTATAGATCCGGGGCTGGGGATGCAAAATGCAGCCGGTGATTTTATGATTCTGGAGAATATGCAGCGGGCCGGTTATTCAGCGGATGATGTTGGAATTGTCTTGCTCAGCCATTTACACAAAGATCATACGGGTGGCATTTGTTATGGTAATGACCCTGCTTTTAACCTCATGTTCCCAAAAGCAAATTATTATTGCCAGGATCAGGAACTGGAATATGCTTTTTCCAGGAAGGATTCCCCTTCTTTTGCATTTGCGAAACTCAGGTATCTTAAAGATAACCCTCGGCTCAGCCTCCTAAAGGGCAATGGATATATTAATGATGATATTGCCTTTGAAATCAGCGGGGGCCATACCCCTTACCACCAGGTATTTACCATAAATACCGGCAGTACAACCTGTTTTTTCGGGGGCGATGTTTTGCCACAACCGAAACAGTTGCAAATGCGATTCAATGCCAAATACGATTATGATGGAAAAGCCGCAGCTGCCAAAAGAATAGAATTTGGTAACCGCATTGCGCAGAAAGGGTATACCTGCCTTTTTTTTCATTCAGGCAATATGCCGATGGCTAAAGTGAAGACAAGCGGTGATGGAAAGTTTCAATTGGAAAAGATACCTTTTAGCCATCCTGGGGCCTGATGGGTTAGAGATCCTGCTCATCAATAACCCGGTCTTTATCAGTTGCCAGCAACACTACACCGGTAAGCCCGGCTGCTATTGAACCGACCAGGATAGCCAACTTGGCTCCATCGAGAACCGCCGCCGTTTCAAATGACAGGGTAGCAATGAAAATTGACATTGTAAATCCTATCCCTGCAATAAAGCCCGCAGCAAGCAACTTATGCCACGATACCCGCGATGGCAATTGTACCCAGCCACTTTTAACAGAAAGCCAGGATACGAGGAAGATTCCCATTGATTTCCCCACCAGCAAACCGGCAAAAATGCCCAGGCTAACAGGCTGCATCATTACCATCAAACCATTTGCCGGGATAACAATTGCTGTATTGGCTAATGCAAAGATTGGCATAACCAAATAATTTACCGGCTTTTGCAGCATATGCTCCAGCTTTTCCAATTTAGCAAGAGGAATACAAAAGGCAAGTAAAACACCTGCTAAGGTGGCATGTACACCGGAATGCAGGATGAACCACCAAAGCAGGAAGCCGGGCAGGATATAGAAAAACAGTGGACGGACTTTAAACCGGTTCATAGCAAGTAAGGATAAAAATACCGCAACAGCTATAAGTAATTGATCAATTTTAATTTCATTGGTATAAAAAACGGCTATTACCAAAACAGCCCCAAGGTCATCAATAATGGCCAGTGCGGTAAGAAAGATCTTGAGCGAGAAAGGCACCCTGTTTCCCATAAGGGCAAGCACTCCTAATGAAAAGGCGATATCGGTAGCAGTTGGAATAGCCCATCCCGTAAGGTAACCGCTCTTCAGGTTGATGATAACATAGATAAGAGCGGGTAATGCCATGCCTCCGACAGCAGCAAGAACAGGCAGCATAGATTTACGGATGTCTGACAGTTCACCCTTCACTATTTCCCGGCGGATCTCCAATCCTACCAGGAAGAAGAATATCGCCATCAGCCCGTCATTGATCCAATGATGCAATGACATCGAAAAGGAAGGGGTGCCTATCTTAAGGTGCCACAGGTGCAGGTAGTCTTGTTGCAGCGATGAATTACTCACCAGCATAGATATGGTGGTGGCTAAAATTAACAGCACTCCGGTGAGCTGTCCTTTTTCAGACATTTCCCGTATTGGGTGTACCAGTGTTTTTATCAATGCATTACCATTTTTATTAATCTGTTAACCAGCATGCCGCCCTGAACACCGGTAAGGAATGCTGCGGCATCCGGATTTCCGGATACAACTGTGCGCCGAAAATAATCATTCGGAATTCGCCGGCTCATGTGCAGACTATATAAATTTTAATCAGCATGCTTTAGCAGACGGCCATATTCCTCAATCAGCCTGATTAGTTCTGGTTACAAATGCGTTCCGGGCGGGGGTCAAGTGGGTATCCTGCACCAGGGTGTACGACCATTCGTTCATCTTGTAAAGCAATGGTTGGTGGGTTATATTGCTAAATGGTTAAATGGTTAAATTGCTGTGGCGAAGCCGGTCACTAGCTATACTGTATTCACTACGCTACATTACTCACTTACTTAATTGTCCCAATAATCGATATCCAAATTGTAGTACCCCTGCAGTATTCTCCACTTGTTTGAATTCACAGCAGGGTTGTATTTTTGATGATCCATGATAAATTGTATTTTCGTGCGCTTTTTCGTTGCAAGAATCCGGCGCTTAAATCCGTTTTCAAGGTAACATGCTTTAACTTTTTCAAAACAATACTTTTATATGTTGATTGGATTATCTACTCTATTCCGTAAAGGACAGGTCGGGGTAATTAACTGGATGTTTGCCGTAACTTTATTGTTCACTCAATTTGCATCGGCGCAGGTTGTTACGGTGCCGGCCGGTAACCCAAATGATAGTTCATCCCGTAAGCCATTTGGTTGTTATTATGGATATGAGCGGGTAGCCATGTTATATACAGCGGCGGAGGTAGGCCAGGGAGGCAGTATTACGAAAGTCGGGTTTTTTGTTAACAGCCTGAATAATCCGGCAAGTGTTACTCCAGTGGTAATCAGGATGAAAACATTTACCGGCACTTCCCTTACTTCAACTACCTATAGTGCTGCATCCAATGGTTCCTCCATAGTTTATTCAGGCACTATTACTGCCGGAATGCTTAGTGCCAATAATTGGGTAACCCTCAATCTCAATACTGCATTCGCATACAATAGTAACAACCTGCTGATCCTTATTGAGACCAACTACGGATCATTTGGCGGAGAGGATTTTGATGCGAAAGAATTTCGCCATTCGTCAACGACCAGTAACCGGTGCGAGTTCTGGGAAGATGATTTAACACCTCCAACCGATAATGGCGTTCTTACAAAAAAGCGGCCTACTATCCAATTGACTTTTGAACCGAATTGTACAGGTACTCCAAACCCGGGTAACACCCTTTCTACTGCCGCCAGCGTTTGTTTAAATGAACTCTTTACCCTTTCACTGCAAAATACGCCCACCACACCGGGACTAAGCTATGTCTGGCAGACTTCACCCACCGGCAGCAATCCCTGGACAATAATTACCGGTGCAACAGGGTCAACTTATACCGCCACACAAACAATTCCAACTTACTACCGCTGTATTGTAACCTGCGACAATGGCGGCGCAAGCGGCAATTCCGTACCGGTGCTTGTTAATGAGAGTCCTTCGTATGATTGTTACTGTGATTCTTATGCATCTGATATAAGCGATTCAAAAATTAATTCGTTTAAAATGGCCGATATCAGCACCAGCACAGCACCATCGCTGTGTGAATCCTATTCTGATTATACGGCTGTTCCCGGAAATATTGCCGGTGGCCAATTGGTAACTTTTGAGATTGAAAACGGCTCCTGCAGTGGTTTTTTCTATGATTCATACATTGGGGTTTACATCGATTATAACCTGAATGGTACTTATGAAAAAGCTACGGAACTGGTGTATGGTTATGGCCCGATCACCAACTTCAATTCCATCCCGCCTTTTTCGTATATTATTCCAACGGCAGCACCGGCCGGTATTACCGGCATGCGTGTGATACTCCAGGAAGGTGATTCCGTACCTAATCCCTGCGGAGAATATACGTACGGAGAAACAGAAGATTACCTGCTGAACATTACAGCAGCCGAACCATGCAGCAGTGCGCCGGTACCCGGCACCACACTTACCACAGCAGCCACAGTTTGCCCAAACGAGCAGTTTACCCTTACCATCAGCAACTACCAGTATAACTCAGGAATTTCTTATCAGTGGCAATCATCTTCAAATGGTACAGACTTTTCAAATATTGCGGGTGCAACTTCCGCAAGCCGCCTGCAGTCGCAAACAGCAGCTACCTGGTACCTTTGCAAAGTAACCTGTGATAATACCGGAGCCGTAACAAATGCTGACTCGGTGTTTATAGATATGAAGCCATTTTATGCATGCTATTGTGCATCCTATGCGCTTAATCCGGAAGATACAAAGATCGATACGGTTAAGATCGGCAATATGATAGCCGGTTCTTCTCCCACAAACTGTGAGACCTATACAGACTATACGTCATTGAATCTGGACGTGGATAAAACATTTCCTGTAACGATCAAGATTGACAATGGCGCCTGCAGCGGGCAGTTCTATGAAGCTTATGTTGCAGTGTTTATTGACTATAATAAAAACAATATCTATGATGCGAACGAAAAGGTTTACTCTTTTGGGCCTACAACGGACCTTCACAGTATACCTGATGGGGTGTTTACCATTCCCGCCGCAACACAACTGGGAAAAACCGGTATGCGTGTAGTGATTGCAGAAGGAGAATCGCTCCCGCCTGCATGTGGAACCTATGATTGGGGTGAAACGGAAGATTATGTTATCAATATCGTTGATGTACCGCCTTGCGTGGTACCACCAATCGCAGGAACAGCCACTGCGTCCGATAACAGTTTCTGCACGCCACAGATACCAGCCGAAATTACCCTGATGTTAACAGGCTCTTCAACAGGGTTTGGACAAACATACCAGTGGCAGTCTTCTCCCGATGGTTCATCCTATACAGACCTCTCCGGACAAGTATCCAACACAGCCAATGTTACCGTTTCGGCCACTACGTATTACCGGTGCATGGTAACGTGTTCCGGAGACAGTGCGTATTCAGATGCTGTCATGGTAGAAGTAAAAACAGTACCTACCGGGAATACGGAAACTGACCCAATCATAATCCCAAGCCTGCCATATACCGATATCCGGGATAACCTGTCAGATAATTGCTGGACCAGTGATTATACCAATACGCTGCCACAAGTGTCGCCTGATGTTTTTTATGAATTGTCACTTAATGATACTTCAGGATGGCTGGAGATATCAACCTGTGAAACCACGACCGGTTTTAATACCTACCTGCACCTCATTGATGCATTCGGCAACCACCTTACCAGCAATAACAATGCGGGCCCGCTCTGTACAGGCAATTATGCATCTATTGAATACTACGCCGGTACGGTTCCGGCAGTGCTCTACATCATTGTTGAAGGCCTGAATGAAGATGAAGGTGCCTATCAATTGGATGTAAATTTCATACCTGACTCCGCTACCTCGGTGCAGGTCTTACCTGTTGATAATGACAATAGCCTGGTGCTATTTCCCAATCCCAGTGATGGAATGACTACTATACAGGTTAACGTTCAGTCTTCTTTGAATGAAAATGCAGACCTGAAGCTTTTCAATGCCCTCGGCCAACTTGTACAACAGCGCCAGATAGCATTGGTCAGAGGTAAATACAAGGGCAACATCAGCCTGGAAGCATCGCTACCTGATGGTTGGTACCAGGTGCAGGTGCAGAGCGGGGCGATGGTAATTTCCAGGCCATTGTTATTGCAGCGCTAAGCCTCCGTATAACTTTTCAATTAAACCCGTGTACCGGTTGGTCACGGGTTTTTTTATGCAGCATCATCATCTGCAGGGAATTGCCCGTAAATTGGAAAACTTTATTTGCTTTTCTCACTACGACTAACATGCGTCAAGCACGGCAACTGATTATACTCACACCGGGTTTTCCAGCAGATGAACTGGATACCAGTTGTATTTCCACATTGCAGGATTTTGTGCTGGGATGGCAAACTTCATTTCCGGAAATAAAAATTGATATCATCACATTTCAATATCCCCATCAATCGAAAAAATACCGGTGGCACAACCTGCAAGTGTATGCTGCAGGTGGGAAAGACAGAGGTGGAATTTACAGGATAGCTGTCTGGCTGAGAGTATTCCGATACCTCTTGCAAATCCGGCAAGACAAGCAGGCTGTAGTGCTTTCCTATTTCCTTACGGAAGCAACACTGATTGGATGGTTATTTTCGAAAGTAAGCAGCGTACAACTGATAGCTGTTGCTGCCGGACAGGATGTTACAAAGGAAAACAAATACCTGCGTTGGCTTGCTGCAGTAACTGTTTCCATCGTAGTATTTAATGATAAGATGAAAGAAGCACTGAAAACAGCCTCCGGCATAAAAACCAGGGCGGTGATTCCTATGGGAGTACATCATATTGTTTTACCCGGTTCAGGTGTTTCACGCAGGGATATTGATGTCTTGTTTGCCGGGTCATTAATTCCGGTGAAGCAGCCAGCTCTTGCAATACGCATTATAGCGGAAGTAAAGCACGAATTCAAATCGCTGCATGTGGAAATAGCCGGCGATGGCAGCGAAAGGGCTCACCTGGAGCAATTGATTAGTGAACTGGGACTAACCGATGTAGTTACCATCAATGGACAGCTAAAAAGAGAGGCGGTGATTGAAAAAATGAAACGTGCCAAGATCTTATTGCATACCTCCTTTTTTGAAGGACAGCCGGCTGTTATTACCGAGGCCCTCCAGGCCGGCATGTATGTGGTTTGCTTTGATATTGGCAGAATCAGCAATCATCCGAAGGTGCATGTTTGCAGCCATAGAGCAGCTATGGTACATGCGCTTAGAGAAATCCTGCATCACCCGCAACCCGATTTTTCGCCGGTTAGTTTGCCTGGCATGTCTCACACAGTGATGCATTACAACCAGTTATTCAAACATCCGTTTCCGGTTCGCTGATTGCAGTCGTATTTAACAGAATCCATGATTGTATGACTATTTTTAGCGTATGCTGTTGTCTCCAAAAAAATTCAAACAACGCTTGCTGCTGCTTAGCCTGAGCACTGCTTATAACCTGATACCTCTTGCCTTTAATGTGGTTATTGCGGCGCTGGTTGTAAGAACACTAAACGTTTCTTTGTGGGGCGAGCTGGTTCAGGTGCTGGTATGGGCCGGTATTGCCGGAAACCTGATGGCATGGGGCAACAAAGACTACCTGATTCGCAGCTTCAGTGCGGATCCTGCCTCCGTAAACAAAGCCTGGCAAGAAAGTTTTGGAACCAGGAGTATTCTTTACTTAGTTGTTATACTGTTGTTGTTTCTGTTACCTGTATCGGCTACCGTGAAAACATGGGTAGCGCTCCTGCTCACTGCGAAATTTATCTACCAGTCCTATGATCCGGTTATCATTTTCAGGAGAAATTTCAGTATCAGCATCCTGCTTGAATCTGCAGGTTTCCTGCTGATTGCCGGTGGTATCTTCCTGTTTCGACCTGCGGGATTATCTGCCCTGCTAAGCTGGTTTGTGGTGGCAGAAGGATTCAAAACATTAATAATCGTAATCATCTTCAGGAAGGAATTGCTGCCAGTGTTTTTCAAAAACTTCCATGCAGGATATATCAGCGCCGCCTTTTCATTTTTCCTGCTCTATTTCACAGGCATGCTGGCATCAAGAATTGATTTATTGGCGGCCACGTACCTGCTCAGCAAAGAAGCTATCGCGAAATACCAGGTACTTATCAGTTTTGTACTGGCAATACAGCTGGTTATTCCCATCCTGCTGCTTCCCTATATACGTATCATCTACCGCATGCCGGTTGCTACCGTCAGGAGGATGGCATTGCGGCTACTGATTGTAGGGATGCTGTTTTGTGGTGTTTCGGTTTTCACTATTTCACTGCTCCTGGAATATGTATATCATTTTTCCTATGGCCCGGTCACCTTTCTGCTTGCCTGGCTGATAGCTGTACCGGGTTTCTACTATTCACCGTTAATCTACAGGCTGTTCAAAGACAATCGGCAACAACTGGTGGTTCGTGTTGCTTCTGTTTTTATTTGCTGCAGCGCTGCCTTCATTGCTTTATTTGTCTACCTGGTACCTGATACCTTCAATGCTGTATTAACTGCTATGGCAGTGGTGCAATGGTTGCAGGCAATAACTTATTATGTTATTGGAAGAAAGCTGCGTTAAGTGCAGCCCGTTTCAGTTCCTGATTTTTCTCAGCAGGTAATTGGGATTCTTCACCACCAGTTCGTACTGGTTTTTCCAGCTCCCTTCCTGCACAAAATCCCGTATACCTGATTTTATAGCAGGGTCTGAATCATCAAAGAAAACAAATCCATCCTTAACGAGCCACTTGTTTACATTCCCGAAATCCCGCTTCACAAATGCATACTGATGGTTTCCGTCCAGGTAAGCAAAACTGATCGGACCACCGGGCATCACGGTTCTGCCCCAGATGTCAAGCAAGGGTTTTTTTTCATTCCAGCATTCAAAAAAATCATCAGAGAACATTTCAATTGCAGCAGGAAGACGGGAGCTGCAACACAGTTTAAGATTCCTGATGAATGATTCCCTGATATACTCCTTCATCACTTCCGGCGATACTTTCAATACGCGGCTATAATACAGTTTCTCTTTTTCTTCAAACTCCCATTTATCTACATTGAACAGGGTATTGCGACGCTGATACACTTCTAAGAAATGACTGAGCATACAGGTTGACATACCGGTAAAAGATCCGATTTCGATTACCGGATCATCGGTTGGCAGGTTACGGATGGCCAGGTCAATACAATAGATGTTCTCCGGAACAAATAATGGTGCACCATTGACTGAAACATACAGGGCATCATAAAATTCGTCTGCTAAACGCTTATATGGGAAGAGTTTTCTGCTGATGCTGCGATAGGTATTTATTCTGAAAAGTTTCTTCAACATAGTAAGTCAGGTTCTGCTAAAAAATTCTAAAAGTAATGACGGTTAAACCAGGGAGTATGTGCAAGCAAATCTGCTGGCATCAGCGGATAGTTGTTCACCATGCCGAACACAAATTGTGTATGCACTCCTTTTATAAATGTATATTCCAGCAGCAACTCATGAACCGTTATCGCGAACGACGGAACCGGAATCTTCCATTTCGAAGATTCTATTAAACCTGCCGGCAGCAGCCATTCCGGAACTATGGCGCCCGCATGGTGCCGGCCAAGTCTATAAACTTCTTCCCGCCGGTCAAACGGCATCAGTGATGCGCATATTCTTCCGGTTTTCTTAATCAACTCAACTGCGGCACTGCTGCTGCGAATGCTTAGAAGCATTCGCGCTTCGCTGACCCTGCCGGCAATATCAATAGGAAATGCATCAAAACCATCCTGATGCAGCAGCGTGACTAAGTAAACAGGCCTTGGCTTCAGGCTAAAAACAAACAACTTCACCAACTCAGCCGGAGGCACTACAAAATTTTTTGATTTCGAATTGGTAATGTTCTTAAGGGAAAGCAAAAAGGAATTCCACATCCTGAAAAATAGCGTTGTCGGAAAGCCCGGATGCCTTGCTTCATATATGGAAAGTGTAAGGTCATTGCATTTTTGCAGTCCGCAATAGATGAGCGGCATTTCAGCCAATAATGTACTGCCGCTTACAATCCTGAGTGCAGCATTTTGCAGGGTGCTTGCATGCTCCGTCGGAATATGCACTGCAATGGCGAATGGCTTCAGCGAGATTAAGGAGTGATCATGGGTAACATCATATGTATGTTTTTTGGAGCAAAGGAAAACGTGCTCCCTGTCTGATGATTTCATCGCCACCGCATGCAGTTTCCGTGTATTCAGGTAATGTGAAAATTTTGTTACCGGGTTTAGCATGGTGCATTACTGGCGGATCAAGTTAGTTACAATTTTGCATGCAGGACAGCTATTGATGGTAAAAGTGTGCTGTAACTGTTTTTGTAAGCCTCCCGGGAGAGGAAGCAAATGCAACCGGTATTAAATTAGGATTTGCAATAAATATCAAATGGGTGTTTAACGGGTTCTCACTTGATAAAGAGTAGATCTCGCTTGGAATTTGGAGTGCGCCGGAAATCATCCTTCTCTTAGCATGCTGTCTATTTTTTTCACAGGCAATTTTGCAGCAACCGATCATTTGTGGGAGATAACAGTTCTTTGTATTGAACGAAATGGCCGTGCATTCTCCGGAATCTCGTTCAGGTATCATTCAGAAATACCTAGTAAATTACGGCATGTTACGTGCCGATTCCGCAAACAAGGTTCTGCTGTTTAATCCAAGAGCTACCCGTTACAAGGCACGGATACCCAACTCCATTTTGCAGATTGCTGCAAGTATTGAAGGGAAGTATGACTATGCCATGGTGGATGGTAACCTGGAAGAAGATGCCTGGCAGACATTGATGAACTATCTGTCACGAGGTGATTTCAAATACTTTGCGCTTTCTGTTATGCCCGGACCGCAACTAAAGCAGGCTATCCCCTATTCGAAAAAAGCAAGGGCACTGTTTCCCGGGATAAACATCATATGGGGAGGTTACTTCGCATCCAATCAACCGGAAGTGGTATTGCAATCCGGATACGTGGATTATATTGTGTATGGCCCCGGCGATAAGACCTTCCCGGACCTGTTGGATCACATTGAAAACGGTTTGCCTGTTCAATCACTCAACAACCTGATCTATCTTAATGACGGTAAGCTTATCAAAACAACTAAAGATGAACTCTATGATCAGGATGAGTTACCCGAACTGCCATATGACAGTCTTGACAGGTATTATCCGATAAAGAAGTATCTCGGAAAAACGTACCTCGGCAGGCAAACAATTGCTTACCATTCCAGCATTGGCTGTCCGTTCAAGTGTGCTTTCTGCGGCATTGTTCCCATTTACAATGCAAGATGGAAAGGGAAATCAGCTGTTAACATTTACAAAGACATCAAATTCCTGAAAGAAAACTATGGCGGCGATGCCATTGAGTTTCATGATAATAACTTCTTCGTATCAGAAAAGCGCACGGTTGAATTCTCAGGCCTGATAGCGAAAGAGCAGTTGCAATGGTGGGGTGAAGGAAGAATTGATACGATTGACAAATATGATGATCATTCTATTGCGGCGATGCGCGAAGCCGGTTGCAGGATGATCTTCTTTGGTGCCGAAACCGGTAATGATGCCATGCTCAGAAAAATGGACAAAGGGGGAACACAAAGCGGTGAGCTGATACGCAGGTTTGCCTCCAGAATGGCAAAGTTTGACATCATTCCTGAATACTCATTTGTATTGGGTACTCCGGCCGAAACGGAAAGCGAAGTAAACCGGCAAATTGATGGGGACATTTCATTTATCCGTGAAATAAAAACTATCAATCCTGCTACCGAGATCATCATCTATGTTTATTCGCCGGTACCTACAGAAGGGTCTGCATTGTATAATCAGGTGAAAGAGCAGGGATTCCGTTTCCCGCAAAAGCTGGAAGACTGGATTTCACCACAATGGGAGAATTTTGATCTGCGCAAAAATCCGTTGACGCCCTGGCTGAAACCATACATGATTGATAAGATCAAAAATTTTGAGACGGTTCTAAATGGCTATTACCCCACTGTAAGCGATGTCAAACTATCTTCCACCCATAAAAAAGTAATCCGGGCGTTGGCAGCCATTCGTTATAAACAGGAATGGTACCGGTTTCCTTATGAGATAAAAGCCGTGCAAAAATTCTGGCTGAAATACAGACAACCGGAGATAGAGGGATTTTGAATGTACCAGGATTTGATTAAAGATGGCCTTCCATGTATCAACATATAATATTTATATTGTGTACCATATCGATGGCAAATATTCCTGTTGGATAGATGTATGCGGTATCGGCGGCTTGTCTTAAACAAGATTAGAAAGGATTAGTAGGATGGACATGATTATTGAAAGTTTAAGCAGCGGTTACTTTTACTGAACAACTTGTTATTGCGGTATCGGCGGCTTGTCTTAAACAAGATTAGAAAGGATTAGTAGGATGGACATGATTATTGAAAATGTTGAAGCATTGGTTAATAATCCTGAATATATTATTCTTACGGTATTGGAGGCTTTTATTTAGCAGGATTGGGAAGGATTAATAGGATGGACATGATTAACTTATATGTCAAATTTTAAGTATCATCATGATCAGCCAGTTAGTCAGCCAGATTTTGGCTAAGGCAATGAATATACTATCATAAAAGAGTAATCATATCAATACAAAAAAGGGAACACAATCCTGATCAGCCTGTATAATATTCTGATATCATTAAAAGCAACAAGCTATGGACAAGATAAATGACATCACACATAGTATCATTGGATGTGCAATGAAAGTACATA
This sequence comes from uncultured Bifidobacteriaceae bacterium, assembly GCA_964524035.1. Lineage (GTDB taxonomy): Bacteria > Bacteroidota > Bacteroidia > Chitinophagales > UBA10324 > JACCZZ01. Next base: position 1,638 of record CAZGBP010000001.1, on the reverse strand, counting down.
ATACACTAGGAAGCGGATTCCAGGAGGTAATTTACCAAAGAGCATTGGCGATTGAATTTGGATACCAGGGTTTGGAGTTTATCCGCGAACAGGAAATGAACATTTTTTACCGAGCCCAGCATATCGGAACAAGACGGGTTGATTTTTTTGTAGAAGGAAAAGTAATGGTGGAAATTAAAGCAGTGATGTTACTTGAAGATGTACACAAAACTCAAGCTATAAATTATTTAGAAGCATATGGATTAGCCAATGGACTACTGATAAATTTTGGTGGCAGGAGCCTGGAGTTCAAAAGGGTGTATAACAAGAAGCTTGTCAATCCCGAAATCGAGAAAAAGCCGGTATAAGAGGATGGGGTACAGAAACTATAGCGTATTTGGCAGCATGAAAAAAACGTCTTTGACAGGATAGGTTGAGCCTATTCTAAATGATAATCATGGTCATCCTGCAAATCCTTCAAATCCTGCTTAAGACAATGGAAGTAACGTCTTTGACAGGATTAGTAAGATTAAAGGATGGACAGGATTATTAGTACCTATTCTAAATGATAATCATGGTCATCCTGCAAATCCTGCTTAAGACAATGGAAGTAACGTCTTTGACAGGATTAGAAAGATTAAAGGATGGACAGGATTATTAGTACCTATTCTAAGTGATAATCATGGTCATCCTGCAAATCCTTCAAATCCTGCTTAAGACAAAGGAAGTAACGTCTTTGAAATGATTGTTTGTGTTGCAGTATTTGCTACCAGATAAATAACACCTATCTTACCATATCGCCCATTATGTTTTCCATCACCCGCCTTTTCGCCAATCATGTTCTCAGGCCACTATTAAAGAAATACCTGCAGCAGGAGCGTATTGTTCACTACAAGGGAATAACAATTTCCGTACTGCCGGGAGTATATCATCCGGGTTTTTTCTTCAGTACCAAATATGTACTGCAGTATTTGTTGCAATTTCCATTGGCCAATAAATCACTGCTGGAGCCCGGAGCCGGCAGCGGCCTTATTTCCTTTGTTGCCGAGCAAAACGGTGCCATTGTTACAGCAACAGATCTTTCAATAAAAGCGATTGAAAACCTGCAGATGAATAAGTCGAAATTGAATTCGTCTATCACCATTTTGAAAAGTGATTTGTTCGACCAGATCCCTGTTATACAGTATGACTTCGTGGTTATCAACCCACCTTATTATCCGAAGCAACCGGTAACGGAAGCGGAAATCGCCTGGTATTGCGGTACAGAATTCCAGTATTTTGAAAAACTGTTTTCCGGTCTCAAAAGCTACCTCCATCCCGAAAGTAAAACACTGATGGTGCTTTCAGAAGATTGTGATATCAGGCGGATAATTGACATTGCTGCGAAGCATCATTTCATCATGAAGCGGACAGGGGAAAAAAAATTCTGGTGGGAATGGAACTACCTCTTTGAGATTGAAAGAAATGAAGCAACTGAATCCGTCTGACTTTTCCGGGCCTCAATGCGATATACGTCAACTTTAAATATTCATGCTCAAGGTAAATTCATTTCGAAGCCTTGTTCCGGAATCATTGTTAAGGTAGAAGTCCGTTTTTGCAGCCTGGAACCTTCGGTTCCGTAGACCGACGCTCTATCCAATTGAGCTAGCAGTGCGATTA